>JARLHC010000121.1 GCA_031292455.1 Ignavibacteriaceae bacterium | reverse complement strand
TGCAAGTACATAGGTTCTGGAAATATAAATAGCAAAATATGGTTTGTAGGAATTGAGGAAGGTGGCGACCCCATTACTGAAAAGAATTTAGAGGAACAATTAGTTATATGCAGAAATGAATCTCAATATTTTAAGGATGCTTCAAGTAAAACCCCCGTATGGGGTATAATAGCAGACTTATTATATGATAAATATTTAGAAGAACATAAGCTTGGTAAAAAAGAGTACCGTCAAAATATGTTCAATAAAGACTACTCATATTTCTTTTTAGCAGAATTATTTCCTCTACCAAGACCAAATACTTCTAGTTGGTCTGAAGATTATAATAAAATATTTGGTTATAGTAAGGATGATTATAAAAAGTATTTATCCGATGTCCGTTCTTTTCGTTATCCAATTATTTATAAGAAATGGATAGAAGTAAAGCCCTCATTAACAATTTGTTTGGGCTCGTCATACTGGAATGAATTTATAAATCTATTCAACTTAGGTCATTCAAGGTTTATTAACCTCCCCGGTTCGAGCTTAATAAAGTATCCTGATCAAAATATTATACTAGCTCCATTTTTTGATTACAGAAGGATTAAAAGCGAAGATAGAATAACCTTAAAACAAATAGTTAATGATGTTAGAGTTTAAGATATTTAATATGCTCAATAGAAAGTGATAAATATTTTAATTTAATTTTGAGGCAGCTAAACAACGCCATTAGGCCTTTGAAAGAGATGATTATGGATACTAAATACCTTTTAGAATTTGTGCCAGCGCTCGGAGTTCTTGTTGCCGCAATTGCAGTTTATTACCAAATACTTCGTTCACGATTTTCAATGAATCTCGATTTGGTTCTAAAATTGGATGACAGATTTAATAGTGCCGAGTTTAAGAGACTGCGTGCAACAATAGCAGAGTCAATACTAGAACACGGTAAGGAACAAATAATTGATGATATCGAAGATGTCTTCGATTTGTTTGAAACGGTAGGTTATTTTGTGAAGCACAACGCTCTTAATAAAAAAATCGTCTGGCATACATTTTATGTTTGGCTTCATGGCTATTGGTCTGTGGGCAAAGAAGATATTCAAATAATGCGGAAAGAAAAAAAAGATGATACACTTTACGAAGATTTCCAATGGTTGCACAACAAGCTTCTGAAAATTGAAAGAGCAAGAACAGGGAAGCAAGAACCAGAATTATTGTCACAAAAAGAAATTACTGAATTTTTTGAAGAAGAAAAAAGATATATATAATAAAAAAGCCTTAATCCGTTCTTCAGCCGACCGGTTTGCTGTTGGTGATTTAATGAATTATTAGGTAGTGTATAAACAAGGCAGTCGGCGGTGATTATAAAACGAAAGGCTGAATATGGAGCAAGGTAAAAAAATAAATGAACCAGATAGTACAGCAGTAAGAACAGCTTTATGGCGAGCATTGCACGTTAAAGTAGATGCAAAACCTCATATACTTGAAGATGAAATTGGTTTGAAATTGATATCTCCGCCCGATGGTTGGCAGCAACGTCCTGATATGAAATTTACCAGGCGCCTTCGAGCTTCTATTATAGCTCGTGCCCGTTTTATTGAAGATTTGATTATTGAAGAAAGTAAACGAGGCATTAGTCAGTATGTCATTCTTGGTGCAGGACTTGACACCTTTGCCCAGCGCAGACCTGATATTGCTTCCAAACTTCAAATATTTGAAATTGACCAGCCAGATACTTTATCCTGGAAACAAAAAAGATTAACTGAGCTTGGTTTCGGAGTCCAGAATTATTTGCATTTTGTACCTGTTAATTTTGAAACTTCTTCTTGGTTTATGCATTTATTAAAAGCTGGCTTCGATACCAATAAACCGGCTTTTGTTGCCTGTACGGGAGTTAGTTTGTACTTAACAGAAGAGGCCATCACTGCTACGCTAAATGAAATTGCAACACTTATGTCAGGTTCAAAACTTGCTATGACATTTTATTTACCAATGAAACTTCTTGATGAAGAAGACAAATTTATGCAAGAAATAGCAGAAAAGGGTGCACGTGAAGCTGGAACTCCAATGGTTAGTTTTTTCACGCCAGACGAAATATTGACTTTAGCTAATAATGCCGGTTTTAAGAAAGCAAAAACAATATCAACAACAGACATGGTACAATATTATTTTACTGGCAGAGACGATGGTCTTATACCCGCAAGCGGAGAAGTATTTTTTTTGGCAGCAACATAAACAAAAATTATTAAAATGGACATTGGCTTTGAATAAATTAGGAATAGATTTGGGAATTCATTTATGGGGAAAATTTCCCTTTGCAGATTAAATAACGGCAGAACAAACAAAGTAGTATCACGGAAAGTGATTCAGCAAAAAAAACAAGTGATAGTAAAGGGTGATTCTGTATAATAATAAGTAGTTAAGTAATAGAAAAAGGAATTTTCAAATGTACAAAACCAACGTTTACGCTCGGTTTTCAAAATCGGCATCTCACTTTTGTGGCCGCCCAAGAACATTTATGATGGCAGTCGCGTTGATCCTGTTTTGGGTTGTAACTGGACCTGTCTTTAAGTTCAGCGACACATGGCAGCTCGTTATTAATACGGGAACTACAATAATCACGTTTCTAATGGTCTTCCTGATTCAGAACACGCAAAACAGAGATACCGAAGCTATACAAATTAAACTTGATGAACTGATTCGGGCAACGAAGGGAGCGCACAACGCGCTACTGGATTTGGAAGAACTGGAAGATAAATCACTTATGGACTTCCGCCAAAAGTATCAAAGTCTTGCGGCATCTGCCCGAGAAGCCTTAAAAAGTGGAACTAAAGACACCGGAACTCCGGAACCTTGAGACGGGTGCGCTAGTTTAGATTTTTGACTATAGCGAATTATTTCTTTTTAATTACTCTGTAAAGTACAAGTAGAATTATAGCTCCTATTACTGCTCCAATAAATCCTTCAACCCCACCAGCACGATAGATACCAAAGTATTTTCCGAGATAACCAAATACAAATGAACCTGCAATACCAAGTAATATTGTAATAATACATCCGCCAGGATCTTTACCGGGCATAATGAATTTTGCAAGTGCCCCGACAACAAAACCAATTATAATTGTACCAATTATGTGCATTGTATTATCCTCATTGAGTATCAAATATAATTAAATTATCGGCATATAAGGACAAAACAAAATACCCGCTTAAAAAATATTTTACTTCATTTTCTAATCGAGTTCGGAGTCCCTGGTTCAAAGGGCACGGTTAGTTGCTGAGGCTCAATAAAAAAGCCGTCATATAGGATGACGGCATATCAGAGGAGACTAAATTGTCAGGTTTTGTAGTTTGTGGTGGCTGTGAAAGTTGGTCCTGAAGCACTACCGACATTACCAGTAATTGTAATGTTAAATTGTATTCCACTTGGAAACGAATTCGCTCCCGAAAGCGATATCCATATGTCAAAAGGAGAGTTATATGAACAAGTCGTTCCTTGATATTGGGTTGGATTGAATGATATAGGGCCTTGTGTAGTTCCATTTTGAGTTATAGTAATAGTAATAGTATTTACCACGATCGTTCCGCTTGCTTGACTCGGAATGAGCTCGAAAGAAGCTTCTCCAGTTCCTTGTGTTGTAAATGTAACATTTACTGGAGCTGTAGGACTATCCTTTTTACAACCATTGAACAGAGCCACACTCGCTAACATTAAAAAAAGAAAAAATATTTTCATGAATCCCTCGATTATTATTTGTTTGTAGAAACTACTCGACAATTTAATAAATATAATATTAAAAGGTTAATATTTATATTATAAAATGTACCTAAGGCCGACCGAATATTTTTTTATAATATTTCTACCCCACTGCACCATCAATTTTATTCCATCGTTGGTACACAACGACATTTCTACTAAATGGGGTAGTATAGATGCGTAACCTACCCAACCATTCCCCATGAATATTACTTAAAAGCCTCATACAATATATCACTAGTTTTTCTACTGGTTTATTCATGCCATTCCGCCAAATACTCATAAACTCACGAATACCTTGAAAACCTTCTCGTTTTTTATTTATGTCTTTATTTAACGTGCCGAAATATTTACCGGATAATTTGGTTTTTACTTTTATCATTGTTCATCCTTCTTTTAGGAAAATATTATGTGCTTAAAATGTTCTCGTTAGAATGTAGGTCGTGCAGATTAAATGGTCTTGCACGACCCCTGAACGACAATTAAGCCGCACTCTTCCTAATAGCCATTGCAATCTCATTTACCTCATCAGTAATTGGCAATTCCTTGCTTATTGCAAGCCATACGTTTGGACCATCTACCTCATATTTAATACCTAATGCAATTGCACCAGCTATAATAGATCCATTTGATATGTACATACCAACAAAACGTTCCAGTTTATGTTTTAAGTGGTAGCTATTATTCCTTTTGTTTATTGCCTTTGATTTTTTACACTGGCTCAGAAATGCACAGGCTAACTGGAACTCATTTAATGCGGATTTCAGATCAACACGGCATTTAGCATACAATGGATGATTTAAGGACTGGATGCCTGCGTAAGTTATATTTTTGTTTTGTAATAGAACCATATCCAGGTCCTGCTGTGCATACTGCAGAGATAATCTCACCAGGTTTTCTTGCTGCTGTTTAATTTGTGAAAGCGTCATAAAGTTCTCCATTTATAATTTGGTGGTCATCTGTTCCCACCGGTTTTGTAGTTTTGAAATTTCTAAATCTGTTGGCAAACTCCTTAAGACTTACATTGCCTCTTTGGGCCATACTTGTGTTTATAAATTCTTTTAGCTCTTCGGGTGTTATTGTTTCGTTGAAATACTTGCCATGTAATTTATTTACTCGGTTTTCCATTTTTATTTCCTATTCGAATTGTAAATGTTTGTAGTACTCAGCTTTTACACGGCCGTTTAATATTCCTTTATATATCGGTAAATTCTTATCCGTGATAACCCGGACGAAGTTTAGCTTGTTTGAGATATATCGAATGGTGTAAGGCGAAACATAAAAGCCCATATCTCGGCTAAGATGATCACTCATTTTATACATGCCATTAAATTTTACCCACAATTTGTATAATTCCTTTTCTCCGTATTTCTTAATGAGTATCTGTGTAACCGATTTTTCATTCGGCTTTCTGTTTTTAGGATATTTATGCTTCAAGGTTCTCCTCCTGTTTCAAGATCCCACGGTAGTTCTGCTATTAAGAATTGGCATTATCGGCGAGGGATCTGATTGTTTTGTATGTATAGTATAGACTTTTAATTATATATGATGCAAATTTATTTTGATCCTGTTTGCTTTCCTTTTCATAATTTTTTATGTTTGAATTATAACAGCCCTGCAAATAGGAGTGCATGAAAAAACTGTTACTTATACTTACTTTATTTTCTAATCTTTCATTTCCTCAAACGGTTCAAGGTAAAATTGTAAACTACCTTTCACAAGGCCTCGAAGATAAATACGTTGAGGTTCATTTAACAATAGATGGAACTTATTTAAGACACTCTGGTAGGACAGACGCCAATGGATATTTCTCAGTAAATTATATAAGTAATGTAAAAGATAAAAATCTATTGCCTGAAGGATATGAAGTCTCTCTTAACTATCCACAACCGTTTAATCCCAAAACATCTTTTAATATTTCACTTCCAACTAAAGCACAGATATCAATCGATGTATTTACAATTCTTGGAACACGAGTATTAACTATAAAGAAGAAAGAATATCCTACAGGATTAAATAGACTGGTTGTAGAACTTAACGGTTTTTCAAATGGGGTTTATATAGCGAGAATAAATATCGATGATAAATATTTTATTACCAGGAAAATGCTTCTGCTTTATGGTTCTCAGCATGCAAATGAGTCCGCCATTATTAGTATTCCTCAACTTAAGAAACAATTCACTTTAATAATGCTGGATAGTATCACCGTTAGCGGAGACGCTATTAAAAAGAAATCTGTTTATTATGGAATGCCAATCCCTAACACTGATTACAACATCGGAAATATTCAAGTGGATTCCAATTTTGTAAACTTAATTCTTAATGTGAAGAAGTTAATGTATTGGAAACAGCCAAATAATCAACTAGGCAACGCACAAGTGAGCGTTTCAGGAAAAAGCGCAATTACAGATGCGAACGGGCAAGCGACATTGCTCGTCCCGTCAGGAAGAAACACATTAGTGATAACCGATCCGAGAATTTATAAACGAGAAGCAGTGCTGAAATTAGAGAACGATAGCACACATACAGAATATGTCCTAGATACATTCATATTTCCACAGTCGTTGATGGATTTCTACAATGACATATTCGGAAGAATATGGCCTGGGCTCGGATACAAAGATGCACGATGGATTAAGCCACCGATATTCTACGTTGTCGCAGATACAAATGATGCGACTGGTAAAGCAAGATTCTTACAGCAGAAGGCAAAGATAGATACAGTACTTGCGCCAGCATACACGACGCCATTATATCCTGAAGGATTCTTAAAAGATTATAAGATAGAAGTAGGATTAAATCCACCTGCAGGAGAAACACCTGGGTATTACACAATAAGTTGGGGAGATGTAGGAACTGATGTGGGGTTAACCTACAACCTTTCTGACACAATAACAGGAAACATATTATATGCAGAGTCGATATACAATAACCTATTGGATCCTTACACTAATGACTATGCAACAATACATGAGTTAAGCTCGGGCATGAGCTTTGTAGGAAGAAGCAATGATATCCCAAGCGTTTGGAATAGCCAATTATCATATGAAGATATAAACTTTACAGCAACAGACTTAAGATGCATACTATTCCAATATAGCAGACAGCCAGGAAATAAGATGCCAGACAGGGATAATGATTTTTAACTATATCTCCGCTAATCCCATTAGTTGCTACCTGCCCAACTAACCCCCCGCACCTTAAGAGCAGGGGTAGGGTTGCGTAGCCTACCTAAAATAATGACATCTGCGCCTCTTCCACCGGCGAGTATCTGCTAAGTACATCTTTAATATCTTCCACCCGATTTTTAAGCAAGTCTTTAAGTACCGGTACTAGCCTTTCCCATTTATCTTGTGCTTCTTCAGGAGATATGTTATGAGCATAGTATCGGCATTGTAAATATTTATCCCACCATGGAGATGGTGCAAGGTTGCTACACTTCGAGCCTTCAATATAAAATGCGATCCATAACGCACTACTAGCATCAACTCCAATTGATCTGGCAGCTTCTATAATTGCATCACCGCCTAACGTAGTATGCTTATCGAATGCAACCCATATGGGAAATTCGGGTTGGGTAGGTTGGGTAGTGTGTTGCACTTGCGGAACTCCATGCTTAGCTACCAGGTATGCTGCTGCGAGTGCTGTAGCTTTGTCCCCTTCATGCGTGCTTTTATGATAGGCCTCCTTAGCTTTTTCCATAAATTTGTGCTGAGGATAATCTAGTTTATAGTTCCTGGTATTTTCAAAGAAGTAGTTGGGGCGTTCTAGCAACTCTGCTACTTCCACTGTTGCAGCATCCGGGGGGACGTAATAACTTTTATTCTTATATGCTAGTGCAACACTACCTAACCCGGCTGCATCTTTATTTTTAATAGCTGTAGTGAGCGTTATATAATCATGCGTAGGACTACCAAGATATGGCCAGCATTCCTCCGCTGTAATTACTGCAAGCCGGTTGCGTAACCATTTATCCTGGCCTGTTTGTATAAAATATTGTAGCACAGAGTTCACCATTGTAGTGTTTCCACGTCTCACTGCTTTCTGTAGTAATGATCTCATTACTTGATCTGTAATCGAAACTGGTTGAAAATTCATTTTATTCCTTCTTAATTTTTTTGTTTCCTGGTGGGGTAGGGTTGTGTAGGCTAAATCGTTATTCGCTACAGTGGCACTTAGGCCGGGCACTTGCCCAACCAACCCCTTGGTTACTTCGGTTACTTAGTTACTCGAAATTTATACACACCTTACTTTTACGATGATAGCTATATTAAGAGCTCTATAAGGGCACAGTGTTGTGTAAAGTAGTGTATATATATTTTTAAGTAACTTAGTAACCATATCATTATTATTCATTTTTATTTATAATTCAGTCAAAATTCTAAGTATTTAAGGTTACTTACAGATGTAACCATAAGTAACCTTTAGTAACCAACTTAAAGGCGGAACCCGTCAAGGTTTAATCCTGCATTCTTGGCTTTTTCAATGTCTATGCAAATACATCTGTTTGTAACTAATCCGAATTTAACATTCCAGTTTTTATTTATAATATAATCGCATTCATCAAACAATTTTAGATATGAGGATTTATCTAACAAGTCTCCCTCATAATTAGTTTTTTTAGCATATACCTTAAAGTCAGGAAATATTTTATTAAACCTGATTGCCAGGACATTCTTATTGTTATCAACATCCGCGAATTTATAATCCTCAAGGGGAGTTATTTCACTTTTCTCTGCCATAATGGACAATTCCTCAATCAGTTGATCCACTGCGGACCTAACCATTCCACGTTGCGAACCAGTTATCTCTTTAAGCTGATCCTCTATAAGTCTTTCATAGTCAATGTCAGGCACTGGTAAATGTGCGTAACCAGCATAACCCCTAAACAACTCCAACCCAACAAGCATTACAGACAGGTTGTTTATAATTCTTGGAGCTACCTTTATCTGACCGAAATGATCGATAATAAATTCTTTGGCTACAGTAAACAATTCCTTAACATCGGTGTTCAAGCAGTACTGAATATATTCTGGCATGAAAGCTTCCAGCTCTAGGGCTTCAATATTTTGAAAAGCCTTCTGCATATCCAGGTTCTTTTTTACTACATCTGTGCACCTAACCAACACAACTCGTTCCATAATAGCGGGTTGGTTAATATTCCATTCACCCATAACGACCATGGGAGCAGATAATTTATAATTTTCTATTGTCTGATCTGCCCGGCCCTTAGATTCTTGTTCTCCGGAATAAACTTTCCTCATAAACCTTAAAATATTGTCAACATCTGTTTCCTTCATATCTGAAACCTTGAACTCATCATACCATTGAGGAATGCTATTCGTACTGGAAAGCATTTTTAGTAGTGGGAAGGTTTTCATTGTGACACTCATAGGGGCAGGGTCCTTGTAGCCTCCTAGTCTAGCAAATACTTTTGCAGTGCTGGTCTTACCTGAACCTGCACCACCATGATTAAATAATAAAGGAAATGCTCCTGTTATCTTTTCAAGCTGGCATTTAACCGGAGTGGCAAACAGCCAACCTATATACGGCAGAATAATTCTTTTTTCATTTATATTAAGAATGTTTTCATAGAGTATACGACGCATATCCTGTTTACTATTATCATCTAAAAACCTATAGCTTATTCTATGATAAAATGCATCAGAACCCTTGTCATAAGGAACTATTTGTAACTCTTCAGTTTTTCCTGCTTTAGTTATATTTATGTCTTCAATAACCCAAACATCATTATGTAAACCAATTACTTTAGTTCCTTTCTTTCTTAAGGGGATGTTTAGTTGCGTATACTGGCATAGTGCCTGAAGATCGTTATCGGATCCAAGGAATACACAGTCCTGGTGTCCCAGTGCCTTCAGGAATTTCTGCTTAGAATGCCAATCTGTATTTTCAATAAGTACGTCCTCATAATGATTATCTTGCGAAGAAATGATGTCACACTTTAAGCAGTCGCTGTTGTCTAGTACAAGTAGTTCCTTCGGTATGATCTTAAAAGATGTTACCATTGTCTGAACAAAGTCCTTCCCTTGTTTTATTGTTTTAACATAGGAATTATTCCTTTCAACAAATTTTACAGAAAGATATTTTTCTTTTTCTTCATACCTATCATACATATCATTTACAATGTAAGTGATTTTCTCAACTGGCAGCGGCGGCATATTTTGTTTATTCCACATCTGTAGTATTTCATGAGAGATCATTCTGTCTACTCCTTTAACAATAAAGTTACCTAGAAGCTGCGTTGCTGTAGGAGTCCTGTTTCCTGAATTAGTACCGGATAAGTTGGAAATAAGTTCAGCTCTCTTTTCTGTGGAAGCAACTTTAGCGCACTCTACATCATCAAATATTATCTCCGTTCTAAGAGGAATGGAATCATTATTTACATATGTAAATGCATCATAACTAAAAAAGCATGGCCTGGAAGCATCGGAAGTTTTATCCGGGTCGGCTCCTAAATCAAGCTTAAACTCTTTCGCATAGTGCTTATATAATTTTGAAAAGGTATTTGGATCAGTTATTGCTTTATCTAAACGATAAATAACTTTTAATCCATTGCCCCGAGGCGAAACAAAGAAAGCAAATACTCGATTATCTTTTTTGAGCTGAGTTCTCATAACATCAAGCTTCTCATCTAGATTGTCATAGTCAAAAATGAAATGCGATGAACTAATTAAGTTTGCATTTTTTCTATGGCCGTCCTTAAAAGTACCTAGGTTAAAGTAAGGGAAGTTTTCTTCTTTATATTTTTTCTGCTGTTTTTCGTCTTTAATTTTCCGTAACTCAATAACTTTTCTTCTTATATCATCTGATGTTTGTATTGTATCTAAAATTTTATTTAATGAGTTTAATTTCAAACCCTTCGAGTTAAAAACTCTATCCTGCCATGAAACTTCTATTTCATTATACATGGATTTCTCCTCTATTATGATAAACCTTCATTGCTTATATGAGCCCTGGTTCATCAGTTATGTTCTATATACCGCAGAGTCACTCGCTCTGAGGTTAATAAATAATTCTGTTTTACAGTTTTAAGGGAGATTGTTTTTAAGTTGTCGGTTTGGGAGTAAAGAGGGAGTGGAGCCTAAAACAACTCCTACTCCTATATAATATTCGGGTTTTAGTGTTGGCTGTTTCGAGTAGGTAAAAAAATGTTTCTATTGGTAGAGTATGCTGTTTCGGTGTTTTATGTTTCTAATTAAATGTAAGCCATTTTACTCATTCAGGTCAAGTTTTATTTTCTTCCTTTTATATACTCAATGTAACTTATTAAAATCGCTCTGGTAAGTTTATGAAACGTAATAGCTTGTTCTTTTGCTTGTCTTACTAGTTCATCTATGTGCTCGATTTTCATAGTAATAGTAAATTGTTTAGTTTCTGTTTTTGGACGTTCTGGAATGATAAGCTCAAACATGATCTCCTCCATTTATTGTAGATGCACTATCTGCATCTATTACATTATACTGGTTATTAAGTGAGGAGTCAAGAGCAAGTAAAAATAAATATTGTCTAGTATTTCGGGGCAAGAATGTGGAGTT
Organism: Ignavibacteriaceae bacterium; assembly: GCA_031292455.1. Taxonomy (GTDB): domain Bacteria; phylum Bacteroidota; class Ignavibacteria; order Ignavibacteriales; family Ignavibacteriaceae; genus Fen-1301. Next base: position 45,963 of record JARLHC010000121.1, on the reverse strand, counting down.
GCAAAGCTGGCAGAATACTTGAATATCAAACCTTACATAGTTTTTACATAGTTTTTATCTAAAACCCTAGGTCAAAGTAGACCAATTTTAGTTTTGGTCACAAAAAAAGGCGCTAAAATCTTTCGATTTTGCGCCGTTTCGTGCATCCAGGCGGGTTTGAACCGCCGACCTGCTGATTAAGAGTCAGATGCTCTACCAACTGAGCTATGGATGCGGAGTAAAATTACTAAAATTTCAATTCACTTTCAAAGCTAATAAACCCGCTTTTTATTCAATTGATAGCAATATTTATTCCGAAATTCCGTCAAACCCCATCCATTATTATCATTTCAAATTCATTAATTCGAAATCAGAAATGGAATCAGTAGTCAATCAATTCCCGGGGCTCACTGGGGCAATCGAGTTATTTACCCATCAATTATATCAAGCTAATATTACTTTCAATCCCTTGGAGTCCCTGGGATATCCCCTGCATTATTCAATAACAAATCAACAATTCAAAAATTATTATTTAACAAACAACTATATCTGGAGGCAAGAATGTATCTGTCTAAAAACAAGAAGTCAGGTATTTGGTATGTCTATTACCGAAATGAGGAAAGGAAAAAAACAAGACTGAGTACCCGAACAACTTTTAAGAATGAAGCATTAAACTTTCTTAAAGATTTTGATAAGGAAAAGAAAAAGATTTCAAATGTAAATTTTACTTTAAATGAATTCACCATTAAATACCTTGGTGTTTCAAGGATAACCCACACAGACAATAGTCAAAGAATGGCCAAATCGATATTGGAGAAATTTAAGGAATTTGTTGGGAGTGATGTTTTGTTAAAAAATATCAATAAGAATATGGCGGAATCGTTTATCCTTAGTACATATCAAAGGGCAAAGTATAATGCTGCACTTCAATTAAGGCATTTAAAGGCTGCATTCAATAGAGCAATCGAATGGGGATTTATTGAAAAGAATCCATTCAAAGGAATTAAACTAAGGATTCCAGAAAATAATCCCACTTTCATTACTAAAGAGGAATTAAATACCATTGTAGCAAATGAAAAGGATTTAATGTTAAAGAATATTTATTTGTGGGCTTTCCATACAGGCATGAGGTTATCAGAAATCATGAATTTGGAATGGAGTGATTTAGACTTAACTCAAAATATTATTAGGGTAAGGAACAAGGAATCATTTACTACAAAAAGTAAAAGGGAAAGAATAATTCCCATTGGTAAAGTAGTTCTGGAAATTCTAAATGGTATTAAAGAAAATCCAGAGTATATGAATTCCAATTATATTTTCAATAAAGCAGGGGAAAGACTTGGGTTGGTCTGGGTATCTAAGAAATTCAAAAAGTGTGTAAGACTAGCAAATCTATCTGAATCAATTCATTTCCATACATTGAGACATTCATTTGCAAGTCACTTAGTTCAACGGGGGACAAGTCTTTATATATTACAAAAACTATTAGGCCATTCACAGATATCAATAACTCAAAAGTACTCCCACCTTAATCAAGAATCCATGAATCAAGCTATCTTAATGCTTGATTGAGTCCTGTTATATTCTGTTAAAAAAGAAATCCTAATAAAACGTGGAGAGATTGCACAGAGTCACCCATGGTGTTCCCAGACCAGGTTCAAAAAACTGAAGCCCGGGGCTCCCTCTCGAAATACAATCAAAAAAAATTATTGAAAAGGGGATAAGTATTTTAAATCACAAGCTAAATCACATCATTTTTCATCCTATTAATTTTTTCCCCCAAAATAAACCAAATTGAGCATATTTATTTTGTGATTCAAACCACAGAAGGTAATAATTACCGAAAATAATTGTGAAAATTTGAGCACTTTTTTTTGCATTCGGTATATCATCATAGGAGAGTCCCTAGTGAGGGTACGTTATTAATTAACTAATAACCAAATATGGAGATTGAAATGAAAGCCGAAAAATTAATTAGCATTTATCTTTTAAATCCTAAATATGAGAATAAAGACAGGACAGGCATTTATGATTTAGTGAAGTATCATTCCATTGGAAATATTAATCCTGAAATGATTTGGTTGAATATTCATTTACAGCAAATTCCAAAATCATTTAAATATGGTTATTCAGATTTATGGTTCTGTACTGCTATGAAAGAAAAATATGCATTATTTAAGAATTCAGACTTAGATGAATTTGTAAGAGCAACCAGATTAGTAACCCATAACCAGTTATTGATATTTAGGTTTACTGATAAAGTATTGGAAATTTTAGTTTTTCAATTAACCAGAAAAGATTTTAGACCCTTGGTTAATAAATATTCCAAAGGTGAATTCGATAATCAAATAACCGAATTCCAAAATAAATTAATTTCATATTCAAAGAGGTAATAAAATGGAATATATCCCAAAGTTAAGAAAATAGTATATGAAGCAACTGAGGATAAACTACAAGTAAACCTGCAAAAACATTATAGTGATTATGAGTCCCGGACTATTAATGGTAATGAATTATTAAGTTATGAAGGGAATAGTTCCAAATGGATAATAGATCCATTAATACCGGTAGGATTAACAATTCTATGTGGTGATCCAAAAGTTGGAAAATCAAGACTTGCTAGATTAATCTCGGTAGAAATAGTTTTAGGCAATGATTTATTTAAATCGTTCAAAACTGAAAAAGGAAGCATCCTTTATATTCCTTATGAAGAAAGCATTGGCAATGTTAAAAATCAAATAGAAAGACTTTTAGAGAACAGAGAGATTGAAAAAAGTATAGTTCAAAAAGAAATGAAAAATATATTTTTTGAATATGGGAAGGGTCGCTTAGAGATCGGTTTGAATTTAGAAGCCCTTATTACAGACCTCCATAAAGATATTCCGAATTTGAAATTAATTGTCATTGATCCCTTAGGGGGCAGTATGTCCTCTGATAACATAAAAAATTATAGTTTTCATAAAGACTACAAAATATTGTTGCAATTGCAGAAAATAGCAATGAGCTTACAAATTGGAATTCTTGCAATACACCACACTAGGAAGGGGAGAGATAACAACATTTTCCATTCAGTTTCTGGGACACAAGGAATAACTGCACCAGCTGATTCTGTGTGGATTTTGGAAAAGTCCGGATTATCAGGGAAAGCTATTCTTCATGTTGAGGGTAGAGAGAGGGAGGATGGCCAATATAATTTGAGTTTTGACAAACAATTAATGGAATGGAAATTTATTGGAGACAAAATTGAAATAGAAACAACACCGGAAAGAAAGGAAATATTAAATGTATTTAAACTCTATCCAGATACAGAACTAAAGACGGGATTCATTGCTGCACAACTAGGGAAAAGTCAACCTAATATTTCAAGCCAATTGAAAGGGCTTAAAAAGGAAGGATTTTTGGTTTCGGGTAGTACGTTTGGGGCTTATAGAATGGCAGATGAGTATATCAATAAAATTTAATTATAGTGTTTATAGTATTTACAGAATTAAATATCAATTGAATACAAAATAGTGTTTATAGTATTTATAGTGTAAAAATTAATTATCAATAAAATCTGTTTATAGATAATAAAATTTTATTATGTGATATTATTTCAGAATAATATTTTTGGAAATATTTTTTCCAAAAATTTTTATTCTGAGATTATTTCCCATAGGGAAATAATCTAGAAATCTTTTTTCTAAATCAAATAATAACTATAAATACTATAAACAAATTTTTACTAGTTATTCTGTAATTGAATTAATTATTATTTGTTCTGTAAAAATCAAAAATTTAGTGGTGTGTGACGAACTTGCGTGAGTGAATAAAAATTCTGGAAATAATTTATGCAAACAAAACTAAAATTCGTAATTGGCTTTATTTACAGAAGCCATCCCATTTCTTAAGCATTCCTCTAAATACTTCATAGGCTTTAGCATCAGGTGGGTCTGAAAATATACCAGAACCCCCAGTTGATTCACCACTTACAGCCCAAACAACTTCACCACTCTCAAGGTCATACATAGTTAATGATGCTCCGAATTCAGTAGAACTTGCAATGGGATATCCAGCGGAACCCTCTTTCCACATAGTTACTCCACCAGTTAAAAGGTATTTTACATTTAACAATCCTTTTAAATTCTGGATAAATGTTTTAGTAAATCTTTTAGGTATAGTGATGTTATTTTTTTGCAACAAGTCCTCTGTTTTTTCTGCTGACAAAAAATCATAGAGTCTACATCTTTTTAGATTTTCTTGTAATACCTTCGTTGCTATGGAGGAAATATTGACATCTGGATAATCTAGATATATAATCGCTATCTCTGTTGATTTCGGGGGATCATATCCAGGCGTTACGCTTGATTTATAGCTTCCGGCACAACCTATAATAAAAATAGAAAACAATAAAGCTATTAATAATTGTAACTTCATAAAAGTACTCCTGTAAACATTAAGGCTATTGTACTATATATATCATAAATTCAACAAATAATTTATTTTTAACCCCTTTGATGACAGCTCTATATTAAAATTATTTTGGTTGTTAAATTTATTAGCGTCTTTTACCGCATCTATAATCGACCATATCTGTATGGCTACTCCCAAAGCTAACCATGTATAATTAATTTTTTCTGAATTATTTTGAATAATCGGTCTTAAAGAAAAGTAATAGCAGGTATAAGAACCTACCAAGAATAATATTCCCTTGCCCACTTCGGTATCATAAACTTGACCCGTTCCAGTGAATAAAAATGATAAAATTCCTGCAAGAGTAGGGTCTTTAAATAGAACTAGCTTATTATAACTATTGCTTGAAACGTTATATTTTAAATTGTTTTGCATAGTTTCTTGAATATTGTCTTTTTTATTTTCAGCATACCAAATTCCGAGGTTATTTCTTTTTGCAAATATCATATTCACAGAATACTCATTAAATTTTTTATCGCCATATTTACCATTGTATAGGGCATATCCTTTATTAAGATATTCAATAGCAATATCTGAATCCCTGCTTTTCATAATATAACCTACAATTGTATCTTTAAAATGAAAGCCCTCTTTTATAGTAATAGGTTTATTGAGAAAATTAAATTCTGCCCAAGCAATTATTTCTCTTGCCAGCTCCTTTGTTTTAAAGTCATTATCTTTTAAGGAAGGAGTAACAATATCCCCCATTTTAATGAATTCACCGGTATTAATTTCAAACAAATTACAATCAATTATTTTTATAATGTTATAATCTTGAGCATTTATATTAATCATTACAAAAAAAGAAAAAAAGAAAACCTTGATTATTCTCATTCATTATCCCTCAGGTTGTTATAAATAAAATTATTAATAGAATTTGTTTCATGTAAATCTAATTATTTAACGGGGTGTGAAAAAACTGGACAACAAGTAAGAAAGGAAGTCTGAAAAGTATCATTTCAACTCTTTATAAACTTAATGTTGAAATTAAAGAAATTTAATCTTAAAGGGAAATGAAATGATTATTTAGTTTATGTTGTTAATTGTTTTCAAGAATCATTCTAAATAAAAATAATTATTTCCAATTAAATTTTTGGTAAAATTAGAAAAGTAATATAACACAATCAAAGAATATATTAAGTAATTGTAGTTCCCGCCCATCTAACATTCAGGGGTGTTACATAAACTGTCGCTATCGTCGCTTAATGACTTATAGGCTTGAATTATAATTGAATCAATGGTGATAAATTTCAAAATATTCTCAATTCTTTCTGTAAACCATCCCCCATTTCTGGCATTAATATTTCTTACCGTTTAGTCAGGTGACTTTTCCTTGTTTAAATCCCAAATGTCTTGTAAATTTTCATTGAAATTCAACACCTTGAAAAAATGAAAAAACTTGACTTAAATACACAATTTGGGAATCAAAAACGGAATCAGAGGGGCGTAACTTGTTATTTAATAGGGGAATTCTTATGATTAAGAGTCAGATGCTCTACCAACTGAGCTATGGATGCAGGGTAAAATTACTAAAATTTCAATTCACTTTCAAAGCTAATAAACCCGCTTTTTGCCCAATAACTCCTTAGGGATTAGAAAATAATTGTATATTTTTGCGTAGCTGGGTTTTGCAAATAGAATACAGTATTCCGGTGAATGAATGGATTAAATATTGAATTTTGTTTATTAATAAATTATTGGAATTATTATGGATTATACTCAGGAAAAATATGACGATGTTATTGTCGAGGTTGTTAACATTACAAGAGCTACTCTTGGTGAAGCGACTGAATTTAAAGAAGTCCTGTATTACGATATTGCACGTGGCTGTACAAAGTTAATAGTGGACCTTTCAGATTGTGAATTTATTGACTCTACTTTCCTTGGCGCCCTTGTCGTTTCCCTAAAAAGGGTTACTGAATTAGGAGGGGATCTAAGGTTAATTGGATTCCATCCCGCAGTCAATTCTATGTTTCATCTTACTAGGATGGATAGGGTCTTTGAAGTATTCAAAACAAAAGACGATGCAATTAAAAGCTACAAAACCGAGATTTCGCATAAACATTTATAAATCCTGGCAGTTCAATCTTTCTTCACGATGTCTCCATCCGGATTATTGCAAATTACGTTTAATCAATTTGATAAAAGGAATTAATTAGATGCTGAAATATAAACTTCCGCCCCTCCCTTATAATTACGATGCACTTGAACCCTATATCGATAAAACCACTATGGAATTGCATTATTCCAAGCATCATAATACTTATGTTATGAACCTTAATCAGGCTTTGGAAAATATTAAAATTGAAGAAACTTCCCTTGATGAAATCATTAAAAATATTTCTAAATACCCGGTTGCTGTTAGAAACAACGGCGGCGGCCATTATAACCATTCCCTCTATTGGTCCCTGCTCAAACCGAATGGTGGAGGAAAACCAAAAGGCTCTTTGGCGGATGCTATAAATTCTGCGTTTGGTACTTTTGAAGATTTTAAAATTAAATTTAGCAATGCCGCTGCTTCTTGCTTTGGCTCGGGATGGGCATGGCTCATTGTCGATAATAATAAACTGTATATAACTTCTACATCCAATCAGGATAATCCATTAATGGATATAGCCCCGGTTAAAGGTAATCCTATCTTAACTTTGGATGTTTGGGAACATGCTTATTACCTTCAATATAAATACCGGCGCACAGAATATATCGCAAACTGGTGGAATATTGTAAACTGGGATGAAGTTTCAAGAAGATTTGCAATGTATGATACCGTAGACCCCTATCAGGCATTTCAACGGGAATAAATTCATATTTTGTCTAATACTTTTATAAATTTGGATATAATTTTTCCCATTATACATTAAGGCATTTGTGGATATCAGAATTCATCCCGAAGTTAAAATCGGTCACGTTCATTTAACTGTTGCTAACCTCGATAGATCATTAAAATTTTATAGGGGTCTCCTTGGTTTCGAAATTACTTCTAACTTTGGCGATCAGGCCGTATTCTTGTCTGCCGGAGGATACCATCACCATATCGGGCTCAACACCTGGGCTGGTAAAGAAGCTGTTCCTCCCCCACAGGGTCATACCGGTCTATATCACTTCGCACTCCTTTACCCTAATAGACTTGAATTAGCTAGAATTGTTAAACGACTGTTTGAGGTCAATTATAAAATCGAAGGAGCTTCCGATCACGGTGTCTCTGAATCTATATATCTCCAGGATCCCGATGGCAATGGCGTAGAACTCTATGCCGACCGCCCCTCCGGACTGTGGCCCGTCGATGATGAAGGAAATTTATTAATGATTACTAAACCGCTTGATCTCATGAATCTCCTTTCTGAACTTGATAAAGATTATTAACAATTTAAGTTTGATTTTATGAAAACTCTTTTACTTTTTATCCCCTTTGCTATTCTCTTGTCCGGCTGTATGCGCCATAACCCGCAGATCATTAAAGAAACTGATGCGAATAAGAAAGTTGTTTTATCTTTTTTTAACAATGCTTTTAATGAAAAAAATCCTGTCAAATCTGTTAATGATTTTACCAATAATGTGGAAGCTCTCTCTGCTAAAGGGGATACTCTCCGGGGTAGATCAGAAATCGCTGATTCAATCTCAAGCTTCCTGAACTCTTTCAGCAGTGTCAGTTTTAAATCGGAATGGAGTTATGCCGAGGGTGAAATGGTTATCGTCAGGTGGGTAATTACCTGTACTCCTAAGGATAATTACCTTGCCTATCCTGCCGGACACCAGTTCAGGATCCGGGGCGCCTCATTCCTCAAGCTCTTTGAAAGGAAAATTTATAGCTCTGTAACTTATTGGAATTTTAAATAAATATGTACGTTGCTGCTGTTTCAATTTATTTAACTAAATGATAAATTGCTAGCAATGAATCAAAAATACACTCTCTTTTTCGTTATCTTAATTTTCGTGTTAGTTCTCCCTTCATGTAATAGAAATCAGCATGAAAAGAACGATAGGATCGTTGTGGCCATTGTGGCAGACGCTCAATCTCTTAACCCTCTTTTTGCCTTCTCTTTCCAGGAGGTTAATATTTCCGAACTCCTCTACCTTAGCCTCGTTCAGCATGAATGGAATGATTCTGCCGACGATGTTCGCTCTTATCCGATGGCAGCTAAAGAATGGAAATGGAATAATGATTCCACATCGGTTACTGTAAACCTGAGGAATGATATAAATTGGCGGGATGGTTATAAGCTTACTTCTGAGGATGTCGTTTTCTCCTTCGATCTCTATTCCGATCCGGATATCCAAAGCCGTTTCTTCGGAACATTTAATAAATTTTATCTTGATAAAGATCAGCATATCGATCTTAAGAAATCTTTTGTAATCAATAATCCTTATTCACTGGTAATTAATTTTAGACCTCATAGTAATCCTGGACTCTTCGATATCGATATTCCTATTCTTCCCAGGCATGTATTCTCAAAATTCAATAGGAAACAATTCGCTCAGCTCGAAAAAGGAAACGATTCGGTTACTTGCGGACCTTTCTATCTCTATAAATGGAATCCCACCCAATCTATCATTTTAAGAGCAGATGAAAAATCCTTTCTTCATAAGCCGGCTACCGTTAAGGAACTGATATTCAAAGTTATCCCTGATTATAATTCTCGTATTACTCAGCTTAAGAATGGTGAAATTGATTTAATGGAAAATGTAAGGAATGATCAGCTAAGGGAACTTACAGCTATTAATAAAATTAAGATTTCAGCTGTTAAAGGGAGGGAATATGATTATGCCGGATGGAATAATTTAGATCCCGCTGCTTTCAATAATAAAAAAGATTCGCCCAATAAATTATTTAGCAGTGCCAAAGTTCGTATTGCACTTACCTATGCAATTAATAGGGAAGAAATTCTTGATGAGTATCTTGGCAATAATGGCGCCCTGGCTGTTGGACCGGTTGCCCCTATCTTTAAAGATTCATATAATTATAACCTCAAACCTATTCCCTATAACCCGGAAAAAGCAAAAGAATTATTAGCTGAAGACGGGTGGAAAGATCTCAATAAAGACGGCATCATCGAAAAGAATGGAGCACAGTTCTCCTTTATATTAAATTACGCTGGCGGAAATCCCCGAAGGGAATTCGCAGCCACAATCATCAAAAATAACCTTAAAGCTATTGGTATTAATGTGCAGGCCGAACCTATGGAACCTGGGGTCTTGATGGAAAAAATATTTACGCATAAACTCAATGCTTGGCTTGCAGGATGGACCGTTCCCATACCCATCGATCTTAAACCATATTGGTTTTCTGATCTCATCCAGGCCCCTTTTAATCTTGCCGGTTATAAAAACCCCGATGTTGATAAGTTGCTGGATAAAATAGATAAATCAAAAGCAGGTAACGATAAAAATATTTTATATAGGCAATTCCAGGATATTATTTATCAGGATAATCCGGTAACATTCCTTTACTGGATAGATAATATTGTAGCACATAGCGATAGAATCGAAAATTTCAGAATTACTCCCCTTGGATCAGTACACCATTGCTGGAACTGGTCGGTAAAGAATTAATATTATGCAGCAAAAAAGTATAACACTGCTAATAATGAAAAGACTTCTCTCATCATTAATAGTGCTTTTTTTAATGGTCTGCTTTGTCTTTATTCTGCTAAGGATTTCTCCCGGCGATCCCTCCCTTAAATTTGTATCTCCGGAATTAAACCCCGTACTGGCTCAGAAAGTAAAAGATTCTTTTGGCCTGAACAGACCAATTCCTGAACAGTTCGTCCAGTTCATCTCAAATATATTTTCAGGTAATTTCGGTGTTTCATATGATTTCAGGAAACCCGTTACTGAAGTGATAAGTAATCATCTTCCTTTTACTATTATATTTTCTCTTATCAGTTTTATTATCCAACTGAGTGTAAGTTATTTCCTCGCGATTTGGTCTATAAAAAAAATGAACGGATTTGTCGACAGACTTCTCTCTAAGACAAGCCTTGTCTTTTATGCCCTCCCTTCATTTGTTATCGGCGTTTTCCTGATATTTATTTTCTCTGAAAAGCTGCATCTTCTACCTGCTTCTGGACTCTCATCCTATGATGTTGATTCATTATCGGCTGGTGAAAGGTATGCAGACTATCTGCTCCATATGATTCTCCCCGTTATTACTTTATCACTTGGAGGAATCGCTGTCTTCTATAAATATTTAAGGGATAATCTTGATGAGATATTTAATAAAATGTTCATCCTGAACTTATCCGCTTTCGGTCTTTCACCAAAAGAAATTACAAAGAAACATGTAATCCCAAACGCTATAAGCCCTTTAATTTCTGTCGCTGGTGTGGAATTGGGCGTGCTCTTCAGCGGAGCGCTTATTACGGAGGTTATTTTCGGACTTCCGGGTATGGGCAGACTAACTGTTAATGCTATCCTTTCCCGCGATTATCCTCTTGTGGTTGGATGTACTTTTATGTCAGGTTTGCTGATTATTATTTGTAATCTTATCGCCGATCTGCTCAAAGCTAAAATTGATAAAAGATTAATCCGGGGAATGCTGAATTGAATATTCGTATTACAAATCGTTGGCTCCTTTATTCTCTTCTCCTGCTGATACTTATTATTAGATTCGGAATTGTATTTAATTCTTTTCACCTATTGTTCCTCTTTACTAAATTGATTTTTTCAAATTATTCTGTTGCACTAGGACAAATCGACTTTGGACTGTTTGATTATTTCCTCTCTTCCGTTTTAATTATTATCCTTCCGGCTGTTATTTTGTTTAAACGGAAAAGTTTTTCCTTTCTTGATTCCAGCGTATCATTTGCATCTTTTAGTGCAATGATCCTTTTTATCTCTTTCGTATTTGCGCCATTAATTACAAATACTAATCCCGAATTTCAAAAGAATATAAGCGTAACTAAGCTTCTTCCTCCTCTTTCTTCTGTAAATGCAGTTTACTCTTTAAAGAATCTTGAGAAGACAGCTTCTTATTTTATATTAAAAGAAAAAGTGGTTAAAAATTCTTATAATGATCGCCTCGTTTTTGCTGATAGTATTAAAAAAGATTCTGTTATCACATATTATCAGAAAGGCCGCCCCTATCTGCTTTCTTCATCTGTACCGTTCAATCTGGAAAAGGATTATGTCATCACTAAAAAGTTTTTCCTCCTTGGTACTGACGAATTTGGAAGGGATATCTTCGCGCGTCTTGTATATGGGGCCCGTATTTCTGTTAGCGTAGGCATTTTATCTATTTTATTAACTTTCATTTTAGGCTCACTGCTTGGATTTTTTGCCGGTTACTCCGGTGGTATTATCGATTCTTTCCTTAGCCACATTTCTGAAATGTTTCTCTCTTTCCCGGTTATTTTCCTTATTATTTTAATTATAGCCCTCTTCGGGAATTCTATTTTTTCTATTATCATTGTGCTTGGATTTTCAGGATGGATGAGCTTGTTTAAAATCGTACGTAGTGAGATAATTGCCTTAAAAGGAAAAGATTATTTCTTAACTGCTAAACTTCTCGGAGTCACTAATTTTAATCTTATATTTTCAGAAATGCTGCCAGTTATTTCAGCTTCTGTAATTGTCAACCTTATCTTTCAGTTTGGTAATGTTATTCTTGCTGAATCTGCATTAAGCTATCTGGGCCTCGGTACCGGCAGCATCTATCCCTCCTGGGGAAGTATGATTCAGTCTGGCCAGAGTTATATCACTACCGCATGGTGGATGATTCTCTTTCCTGGGCTTGCACTTTTCTTTACTTTGTTTATGACTAATAGCCTCGGGAACATTGTTAAAGTAATGTTTAATCCTCGACTGAAGAAATGATAAATAATAGATATGAAATAATTGAGAAAATTGGGGAGGGGAGAAGCAGCGTTTTTCTTTGCTATGATAAGGAAAGTTTTAATAAAAAGATTGCGCTAAAAATATTCTCTAATTCTCAGGATTTAGCTGAACTTGCATCCTTTAGAAACGAATTTCTTCACTTGAAAAATCTTGAACACCCTTCTATTATTAATGCTATAGAAGAAGGAACTGTCCTTGAAAGTAATGATGCTAATATCTCTATTGGATCAAAATTTTTCACCTTGGAATATTTTTCCGGTAAGGACCTGCTGTCTGTAAATAAGTATTCTGAAAAAGATCTTTTAGAAATAATTATTCAGATTTCTTCTGTCCTCTTCTATCTCCATCAGTCTAATTTTATTTACTATGATCTTAAACCGGAAAATATTTTAATATCCTACTCTAATGGCATCCCCCATATCAAATTAATTGATTTTGGACTTGCCAGGTACGTTTCGGAAATGAAGGAGAATTACATTTTCGGTACAGCTGAATATATTGCTCCGGAATTGCTGAGAAAAGAAACACATGATTATCGGGTGGATCTATATTCGTTCGGAATTCTTATCTATAGACTTATTTATAATAGCTTTCCTTTTGACCGGAATAATGAAATTGAAATATATAAAGCCCATCTTGAAAAAATATTTGAATTCCCGGATTCAGGATATTCTCCCCAACTTATAAGTATTGTTAAAAAACTTCTTTCGAAAAATCCGGAAGATCGGTACCTGAATTCAGCTCAGATAATCGGTGAAATTGATGTATCTCTCTTAAAAAACATATCAAAATCTTGGTCACCTGCTAAGATATTTGTTGATAGAGAGGATATATATACCGCACTTGTAAGTTATCTGGAAGATAAAACAAGCAGTGAAATATTTGCAATCAAGGGCCCGGAGGGATCAGGTAAATCATTTTTGCTTGATAGGATCCATGCTGAATTTGATGAAGCTGTTTTACTTACCTATACAAAAGCTAAATCCGGACTCGATTTTATCAAAGAGTTACTCCTTCGAATCCTTTATAATCAAATTATATTTAACTCTATCCCTTTTGAGCTGAAGTCTAAAATAAAGCAGCTAATCATAAACCCGCCTGAAGATATTATAGATCAAATTAATGCAGTATTTTCTAAAATATCTCAGACCTGTAATTTCTTTCTTCTGTTCGACAATTTTAATGAAATAGATGAACTAACACACGCGGTTATTAAAAATATTATACCCATATTGCAGGTTAATAAAAGAAAATTTATTCTTGCTGAAGATTCTTTTATTCCCTCCCTTTCCCCGGGTATCTATGAACTTCGTGAATTTAACCTGACATCCTTTTCTGAACCTGAATTGAATGAATATCTTGAGAAAAGTTATTTTAAGGAGTTCCCTAAAGAGGAATTAAGAAAAGTTATACTGCAATTTGCAGATTTACTCCCGGGAAACATTAAAGGATTCATTAAAGATATCTTGCTCCTGGGAATTTTAGAATATGATTCCGGTGGAATAAAGGTTGCTTCCGGTAAAAACTCTAAAAAATTACTTCAAAGTTCACATGAGGAAATTTATGGACTCAGGATTTCTTCTATTTCTCTGGCGGAAACGTCTGCCGCACAGCTGATTTCATTATTTGATATCTCAATAGATCAGGCAGCAGCCGCTGTTCTGTTGGATATTTCTCCCCAGGATATGGAAATAATTGTATCAGGGCTGCTTCAGAAAAATATTATTTTACCTCCTCATCTTAGCAATACACTTAATTTTACTTCAGCCGGGTTAAAAAATTATATTTATACTCATATTATTGATAAAAAGAATCTGCATTATAAAACTGCACATAAAATTCAGTCTTCTATTAGTGGCTTTAATGCCGTGGAACTTGCAAGGCAGTTTGAATTATCAGCAGAATTTAACGAAAGCTATAATGTAATTAAAGAAGAACTGACTGCAGCCGAAAAGATATCTGCCTACAGTTATAAAAAGAAGCTACTTCAAAAATATCTCGGCTTTCCGTTTGGGAATGAAATCAAATCTGAAATTAAACAGGATCTTGTGTCCGTATTATATAATCTTAGCGAATTTGGTAATGCTGTAGAATTAATAGATGACTTGTTGACAGAAAAATTACGGGACGGGGTAAATGACGAGCTCTTATTATTAAAGGGAAGCTGTCTTATCGGTATAGGTAAAATTGAAGCGGGTAAGAACCTGCTGATTAATCTCATTAATAAAATAGAAGATAATGCAAAACGGATTAAACTTCTGGTTGAAGTGGCAAATGCGGAATATGAACTAAGTAATTTCAGTGAGACAGTGAAAATATGTACTAAAATTATTAACGATAATATGACCGATGGAATTGAAAAAGGTAAATGCTATAGTCTTCTGGGGCATATCTCCATTTTCACAGAGAATAATTTAACAAACGCCTTGTATTATCTTGAACTTGCGGAAAATTTCTATAAGGAGAAGGGACTCAATTATAAAGTTGCCCAAATGCAGACGAATATTGGCAACATTTATAATATAAAAGGGGATCATGGCAGGGCGGAGGAGTATTGGAATAAATCTCTTGAAATAACTTTATCAATCGGTAATCTTGAACTTGAGGCAAAACTTCTCCTTAGCTATGGCATTTATTATTTTGATGAACTTAATTTTGAAAAAGCATTTGAGAATTATAACCGGGCTCTGTCAATTTTTGTCAGTCTGGGAAATAGCAGCGGCGAAGGGCTGGTGCAGTACAATTTAGCCGAGATTTATCTCTTTACCTGTGAATATGAAAAATCAATAGAGGCTATCGATAAATCTATAAAAATCTTTCAGAATATTAAGAACCTTAACGAGGAAATGGAATCCCTCTTTCTGCTCGGCAAATTATATTTTACTATCTGCGATTTACAGGACTTGAATATTGTAATCCAGGAGCTGAAGGAAAAGATGGAAGATGAGAAAATTGTCGAAAAACATAAATTAAATTGTAATTTATTATCGCAGCTTTATTCAATTTCTAACGGAGATTTTTATGAAGCCGAAAACACTTTCCGTGTAATTAAAGGTCAATACTTGGAGCAGGAAGATAAAATAAATTATTTCTTTGTATCTTCCCAATTAATAAAACTCCTGATTCAAAATGGGAACTATGAAGAGGTGCTGTCGGAACTGGAGGATAAATCATTTATTAAAATATGCTCCGAAAATAAATTATATAATGCAGAAAGGAATTACCTTTTTGCCGTCCTTACAATAAATAACAAAGCTTTTGGAAATCCGGTCGATTATCTTCTAAAAGCTTTAAATTATATTAATGAATCAAGTATTACTGAATTATCCTGGAAAGTCCTTTATCAATTAGCTGATATTTATTTTGAAAGAGGAAATTATCCGAAATCAGAAGAATATAATACTTTTGCCCTATCTGTTTTGAATTATATTTTTAATAATATTAATAATAAAAAAATCCAATCATATGTAATCGAAAGCTCCGAAAGGAGAGAAGTTTACCAAAAACTATTAATGATGCAGAAAAATTACTGATGAAGACTCCAACAATTAATATATCTGTGTACTCTTCTGAAGACACATCTTCCATTATTTCAGCTCTCGATCAGATTAATCTGGATAATTATACGATTCATTATAATTTTCCCGATTCCTTTTCAGTTAACCAGGATGAAATAGTTATTGTCCAGGAAGGAAATATTGATTCCATCATCTATAAAAATTTGGCGGAAAAAAAAGAGCAGATTAAGAATAAAATAATTTTTATAATTAATGAAAAGGATGCTTTATTAGCTAGCTCAATTATTAAATGGGGGTATTCTGATTTCTTTGTCTTTCCTTATGAATACTTTAAGATGATTGCATACCTTCAGGAAATTATTCTGAATAATTCCTATTTGACTTCGAAAACTTCCTCGCCTGAATCAATAGAAAACCCAAGCCTTGATTCTATATTGGGCAATTCCACGGAAATTCTTAAAATTATAGAATTATCGAAAAAGATTGCTGATAAGAAAGATATAAATATTCTCATACTGGGGGAAACTGGTACCGGCAAAGGCCTTCTGGCAAAAGCAATTCATAGATATGCTTTCGGTGATGCATCACCGTTTGTTGATATTATTTGTACCTCAATACCTGAAACTTTGTTGGAATCCGAACTTTTTGGTTATGAACCGGGTGCCTTTACTAATGCTAAAAATAAGAAGCAAGGCCTCTTCGAACTTGCCAATCATGGAACCCTGTTCCTTGATGAGATTGGGGATTTAAGTAATACTATTCAATCCAAACTTCTTAGAACAATTGAAAATAAAATTATTAGAAGACTTGGCGGATTAAAAGATATTCCCATTTCAGCACGTATTATTTCGGCTACCAGCAAAGATCTCAAAATACAAATGGAAAACAATCTCTTCCGGCGGGATTTGTTTCACCGCCTTAATACCGTTACAATTGAATTACCTTCTTTAAAAGATCGTGGGGATGACATTCTTATTCTTGCCGATCATTTTATAACACATTTCAATAAAATATTTAATAAAAATGTCTCTAAAATAACCCCTGACCTTAAGGATTTTTTACTTAAATATTCCTGGCCAGGAAATATCAGACAATTTCGGAACTCGATTGAAAGAGCTGTACTTTTAAGTGAAGAAAATATCTTGGGGTTAAATCATTTTTCCTATCTGTATAACCACCTCCCTAAAAGAGAAATAGACGATAATTTACCCCCTCAGTATGTTAAATTAAATTTCGAATATGAAAAGGTCGATTTAAAGAATGTTAATAGACTTTATGCTGTGGAAGTTCTTAAAAAAATGCATGGAAATAAATCAAAAACTGCTAAAATATTAGGGATTTCCAGACCTAAATTAGACATACTATTAAAATTAAAAATTAATTAATTGTAATATAATATTACAACATTCCCTCTTTTTACTTAACGTTCTAAGTAATATTTACTTAAATTAGTAATTATATATTAATATATGACTGTTTTTTTGATCTTATTGTGATGGCACGGACATTGCATCTATTGTAGCCCCTGGGTGTGCTATCCCAGCGGGAGAATTAATTCTATTTTCTATTTAATTAATTGAGAGGTGTTACGATGAAGTACTATTTTCTAGTGCCCATCCTGGCAGCTTTTATTCTGGTGGGTTGCGCAAAAGAGAACACCATTATGGGTCCTCCTACGCAGCAGCAAACTCAGGCTAAAAGCACATGGATAAAAACTAGCACCACTGCGAGTATCGCAGTAGAGAATTCATATACTGCTTCCAAGACTATTGACGGAAGCAAGGGCGGCTCGATCGCTTTAAGCCAGGCCTTTAGAAATAATGGCAATTGGGCTTTGGTCACTGCCTATTTATCGATTCCCAAAGGTGCTTTTTCCGGAACAAAGGTGATTTCCTATACTGTCAATACTGACGATGCAAGTATAGATTTTTCACCAAGCCCTACGAGTTTTCTAAAGAATCTATCTTTAGATCTTACTTTTAAGGGCATTAATCTTTCCGGATATCGGAATTCTCAGTTGTGCTTTGCTTACTTGGACGGTAGCAATATTGTACCGGTCACTTCTGGCCAGGTATATGTTAATACCAGACAAGGTTTACTCACGATCACTGGTGCTCAAATAAGCCACTTTTCCAGATATGGGTGGTCGAATATTGATAATCCGTGATCTTTGTAAAAGCGGTATGACTTATTTATTCATTTAAAATGTTGTATTTATTTTGCAAACAATCGAGAAGATATTAGCCCCTTATTTCAGTTCAGATGAAATCGATGAACTCAAAAAGATTTTGCTTGTAACTGAGCAAAAACAGTTAGTATCTTCTACTGATAGATCTACTCAAAATAAAGAGGTCGATGCCTGGACATTCATACCGCGTGCCCAAATCGACCTTTTAATTACCTACGCTGAAAAAAAACTCCCTCGTATTAGAAGAATTCAGTTCTTTCTGACTCTTGCGGAATCTATTAAAAGCAACGGTCAATATGATTCTGCAGTTAGCTTGTTTAACTCCTTGGTGAAAAATGCAGGTGATGAGAATAAGTTAGCCGGTATAAAAATAAATTGCTATCTCGCAATTGCCGATATTTATGAAAAACAGGCTTATTGGAAGGAATGCCTAACCGTCGTAAATAAAGCCAGGAATGCCTATAAACTTCAAAAAGATAACAAGGGAATTGCTTTTTGTGAAAATTTCCTCGGGACTGTCTATGGCGAAAGAGGTAATATTAAAAGGGCGAAAGCTCATTTCGAGTTGAGCCTTTCTTTGCTGAATCCGGCAAAGGATAAGGCATTGGTAGGAATAATTGAAATTAACTTGGGAATTCTCAGTAATATGCAGGGTAATTTCGATGAAGCTTTCAATTATTTCCATCGTGCTTTGGTAAAATTTGAACAGCTGCATGATATTAATCGTATTGCTGAATTGAGGCATAATATCGGAATGTTGTTTACCCAAAAAGGTGAGTATGAATCTGCATTATCTGAATTTGATGAAAGTATTGCTCTTTCAATTGAATTAGGAGTTCTGTCTAAAATTGGAATTGCTTATCTTAGTAAAGCCTTTATTTATACTCAATTGAAAGATTATCACCTTGCCTCTGCTTTTTCCGATAAAGCGATGGAAATATGTAATAATTTAAATGACCGGCTTTCTATAGCTGATATCTATAAGATAAAGGGTATTATCGAAAGAAGTCTGAATAATTATAAACTCTCAGAAACCTACCTCTTAACTAGCAAACGAATTAATGAGGAGTTGTCAAATGCCTTAAATAAAGCGGAAACTTTGTATGAATTGGGAAAACTTTATGTTGATATGAATCAAAAAAAGAATGCACTTGAAGTTTTCAAATCTTCTCTTGAGTACTTCCGTAATATTAACTCCTCTGATATGGTCAGAAAACTGAAGGAAGAAATCTTTCAGCTTAAATAGAAATCAATCTCAATTTAACTTATATTATAGTTAATCATTTATTATTTTGCATTTAAAAACTCGATTAAAATAACATCAGTATTATGATTATATCTTATGAAATTCTCTGACCTGAAAAAAGAACTCGAAAAGAAAGAAACCTCCGTTATTGACAGTTCAAATGAAAAAATCAAGAACCTGGAAGTTATCTTAAATATTGTTAATAGTATTAACAGTTCCCTTATTCTCGAAGATGTCCTCGAACTTGTTCTTAAATATGCTATTAAGCTTTCAGGTTCTGACCGTGGGTTTATAGTATTGAAAAATTCGGAAGGCCGCCTTGAATATAAATTAGGAATTGATTCTCAGAATAATTCCCTGAATGAAAATTCATTTAATGTCAGTACAACAGTTGTGGAAGATGTTTTTAATACCGGCCAGTCAAAATTTATCGAAGGCGCTCAAAGCGATACTAACCACGACCCAAGCAAAAGTATATTAAGACTTGAATTACAGACAATCCTCTGTTCTCCTCTTATTACTGAGGAAAAAAAGATCGGTGTCGTTTATGTTGATAGCAAACATCTGCATAAAATTAAAATTAAAGAATTGACAGACACTTTTGAAATTCTTGCCGGACAGGCCGCTACCGCTATTAAAAATGCCCAGCTCTATAATGGACAGGTTAAAGCTTATAATGCACTTCAGGAGGCTAATTCACTTCTGATTAAGGCAGAAAGAAAAGCTCTGAAATCAAGTATTGATTCCGAGATCGGACAGTCTTTGCAGGGACTCGTTCATTTAGCTCTTCTGGAGACTGAAAGTCTCATGAGAAATATTGAAAAATCTCAGAAAGAATTTGAAATCGAATTCCCTAATACAGATTCAATATTCTTTGATCGTTTGAAATTAAAATCCAAGGTTGCTGTCGATAGCATCAGGAGTATTCAGAAATATGCCCAGGTTTTGCTCGAAACCTCTATTATGTATCTGAATAAAGATAGTGGCGATTTGAACCAGACTATTCAATCTGTTATTAAATATATTTCTCATATGAAAAAATTCAATAAAATTATATTTCAGACAGAATTTAATAATATCCCGCTTTGTGTCTATGATTCTGAACAGATTCAAAATCTTATTGTTCACCTCTTTTCCAATGCCGCTGAAGCTCGAAATGATGCTACAATAAAAGTTAAAACCTTTTTTGTTGAAAGTAATATTTTTGTGGAAATTGATGATAATGGTCCCGGTATTTCGAAAGATATTTTTAATGATTTGTTTGAACTTCCTGTCAAAAATAAAACCGGATATGGATTGTTTCTGTGTAAAAGCATCATTGACAGGCATAAAGGGGAAATTAAATTTCTAAACAAAGAACAGGGAACTGCGGTTCAGTTTTCATTGCCTGTATTATAAATTATGAAAAGTAAAGCTTTTAAATATTTTTCCCTTCTCTATGATTCTATTCCGTTTCCTATTCAGATTATTTTGGCTGATGGATCGGTTGTTTTTGTAAATAAAGCCTTTATCTCTGTCTGGGGATTCGGAATCGATGAACTCAAAGAGTATAACCTGTTCGATGATCCCGGTTTAAAAAAAATAAATATTAGCTTAAAAATTAGTGAAGTCCTGAAAAAAAAATCTGAACTATTTATCAATAACTTTAGCGATTCACTTCTTAAAAGTAAAGCCTCTACGCTTCCTTTTCTCAGAACTAAAATCTTTTCTCTGGAAATTGATGGGGAATCTTTTGCTGTTCTTTTTCACGAGGACCAGACAGAAATAATCTTAACTGAAGCAGAAGTCCGTAAGGCACGTGACGGAAATAAAGAAGCAGAAAGACTTAAAAATACATTTCTGAACGTTCTGTCTCATGAATTGAGAACTCCCTTAAATATTGTTCTTGGCTACTCCTCCATTATTAAAGATAGCATGCGTGACAAAATCAATGTTGAGGACAGAATTTATCTTGATAATCTTTATAGCGGAAGTGAGCGGCTTTTTAAAAGCATAACTCAAATGCTTGAATTTGCCCAGATTGAGGCCGGCATTTATAAATTAAATGTTGAAACCTTTGACCTGTCAGTCGTTTTAAAAAGCAGCATCTCTGTTGTCAAAGAATATGCTAATGAAAAGAAATTAAATATTAAAACACGTTTTATATCTTGTCCCATCAATGTTTCTGCCGATATTCAGTCAACTGAAAATGCTATTAATATCCTTCTTAATAACGCCGTAAAATTTACAAAACAGGGATTTATTGAGGTTGAACTTAATGTCCTTGAAGACAGAGAATTGGCAATCTGCAAAATAAAAGATACTGGCGTTGGAATTTCAGCAGAATATTTGGATCACTTGTTTAGGCCGTTTAGTCAGGAAGATCTTAATATCGGCAGAAGTTATGAGGGTAACGGGCTTGGTCTTGCCCTTGCTAAGAGATATATAGAAAAAATGGGAGGCTCTCTACTTGTCGATTCAATTAAAGGTGTTGGATCTACCTTTACTTTTACTCTCCCCTTGGCTCAAAATAATACTAAAAATGACAATACTATAGTATTAAAAAAGGATAATCGGAAAAAGATATTAATGCTTGACTCTTCAAGAGAAACATTGGGACTTTTAAATGCATTTCTTAAGTCTACTTACAACATTAAACCCTTTAGCTACACCAGCTTTGACCCGGCAATTGTTCGTTCGGATAATTATGAAATGATAATCTTTGATGTTGATCAAAATCTTTGGCAGGAAGGTATTATTTACTGCAGGCAAATTAAAGAGTTGACCGATAAACCTATTCTTATTATATCCAGTGAGTTTTTAGAGGATAAGGCCAGAAATTTCTTTGATGCAGGAGCTGATAAGTTTCTTATGAAACCTTTTTCAAAAACTGAATTGCTGAATGCTATTTATGAGCTTGGTCCAATAATTCACTGATATTATTTAATAATATCAGCTTTGAATATAGTTCCTGATCCTAAAATCAAATTGGGATCAAATACTTTCTTCAACTCCGCCATCTTTTTAATAACTTCTTCTCCATACATTAATTTAAAATACTCTGTCTTTAACTTTCCAATACCATGTTCTGCTGAGATCGTTCCCCCTAATTCCACTGCCTTTTCACAAATCGTATTATAAATCTTTTTTCCTTTAAGGTATTCTTCTTCAGTCTTTGGAAGAATATTCAGATGCATATGGGAATTCCCGAAATGGCCGTATATTAAAAAATCTAGTTTTGATTCCATGGCTTCCTTTTTACTAAAATAATATAACTCCTTGAATTTTATATCGGGCACTGCCACATCAGTACCTAATTTTCTTACGTTATTCTTAGCAATAAATTCAACGATTTTCTGTGAAATTGCATGACGGAAAATTTGCAGCTTTTCTTTATCTGCCTCAGTAAATGCAAACCAGGCACTCTCTTCATCCCCGCTAAATTCCCTTATTAGCGTAAGCCATTCATCCAGGAAATATTCCTCATTTGCCTTGTTAACTTCCTGTTCAAACCATACCCCGGCTTTTGCAAAAGCAGGTATCTGCTTGTAATCATCTCGCATGAAATCTAATGTATTTTCGTCAAAGTATTCCAAAGATAAAGCATCAATAGCCTGGATATTATTGTAAGCTCGGGAGGTATAAGAAACTTCTCTCCCTTTTTGAATAAAATTTAACGCATCTTCTTCGCTGTTAAAAAACACAACACACGAAATAATTTTTTCTGGATTTGGTTGTAGCCGTATCTTTATTTTTGTTATTACACCAAGTGTCCCCTCGGATCCGATAAACAGATCAATAGCATCCATTCCTGGCTTTACAAAATATCCCGCTGAATTCTTTGCGGATGGCATTTTATAATCAGGAAGATGAATGTTAATTTCCTTTCCGGATTCGCATTTTAGATAAAGATCAAATTTATCTGCAAGGGTTTCTCCTCTTTTAAGAGTGAGAATTTCCCCGTCTGCCAGGACTACTTCCATTTCAATTATGAAATTTCTTGTCGGCCCGTATTTAAATGTTTTCTCACCGCTTGCATTAGTAGCAACAGTGCCCCCCAGGTAACAATTATTTTCAGTAGGGTCCGGTGGATAAAGTAAGTCATTCTTCCTTAAAATTATAAGGAGTTCCGATAATAATACACCTGGTTCAGCAATAGCATAAAACTTTTGTTTGTTTATTTCTATTATTTTATTTAACCTGTCTGTAGAAATAACAATACCGCCCTCCGGGACTCTGGCCCCGGCTAATCCTGTCCCATTTCCTGCAATAGTTACTTGTATTTTTTTATCATTTGCTTCTTTTAATATCTGGGATACATCATTTCGGTCCTCTGGAAAATATACCGCTTCACAGAACCCTTTAAAGTTTGAAGCATCCGAAAGGAAATTTTGTATTTCATCTTTACTTGTCTTTACTATCATTAAAAACCTCATTCGTTTAATTAAAAATAATTAAATTTCTAAATTATTATCAAGGAATCTTAGCTTCTCCAGATATTCTAATTGCACTTCCTTTCCTGGAACATCTTCTGTCGTGTGTAGAGGTACGGGTATATTGCATTTCGTTAATATAATATCCAGCGCTTTAAACATATTAATGTTTGGATATCCATTGTCTCGCAAAAAATGAATTAGCTTTAATGTTCGGAAGCCGTCAAACCACCGCAATTGCTGCATTTTTACCTGTTCTGTCGATTTTGATGATTTTAATATCGAAGTTAAATCCGGAACAAAATTCTGGAGCCTTAGGAATTCATATAATCCCGCGTTTAATCCTTTTGCAAGTAAAAGATATTTATCTGGATTTAAAATGTTTCCCGAATGAAATATTTTCAACCAATTTTTTAGTATTTCAAATATATCCGGATTGTATAAAATATACTCAGGATGTGTTTTTTCTTGAAATCGTGTAACTCTCTGTCCAGTTCCAAATGGCACACGCCATGATTTCCTTGAGGAAGGATATACAGTTGTACTTTTTATACTATAAATATTTGTATGCTTCGAGATCTTTTCTAGAAAATAAAAATCCTCAGCTGCCTTCTTCTTATTCATCCCCTCTGTCTTAATATATATCTTATGATCACATGCCATTGATGATCCTATCGTATAAAAAGCATAATAGGATTTTGCATATCTTAAACACATTACGTAATACCTGAGAAATATTTCATAACAGATTATTGCATTATCCTCATCTTCTCTGTTAGTAAGCAAATGCTCAAAATAAATTGAGGCTGCCTCTATTTTATTCATATAGAATTGTCTGTGAATTTCAGTTAAGTAGTTTCTTTTAACTGTACAATCTGCATCAAGACATATAAGTAATTTTTTTTGGTTTCTCTCCTTGTAATTAAAAATAATTAAGGCAGCATCCATGCCGATTTTTCTTGCTAACCCGACTCCCCCTGTCTTTTCTGACAATTCCTTCCCCTCTGAGGATGCATCGATGTACCCAATTTTCAATCCTGATTCTATAATTTCTTTTATAAATTTATCTTTACAAAATTTGTATACAATATTATTTAAAAGCTCTAGCGATTTTTTGTTATCCTCCTTGACTGCCGTATCTGAGGAAGGAAGATTGTTTATTACAAAAACAAATAACGTATTTTTGAAATAGGTTGATTCGTTATTTTTTAAAGATAGGAGTAGTGTCTTGATATTACCATACTCCTTGATGGCGGGAATAACAACTGCCGAAGTTATCTCATTGCTGGGATTCCATGCAATTTCAATTCCTTTAATCGAATATTTGTTTATATATTTAAGTACTTCTGAATCCGGCGCTTTCAATTAATATTCTTGCCTTATGATAATCATTCGAATCAAGCCAATGAATCTTGATTCCCTCCTTCTCCATTTTTCTAAACCATGTCATCTGCCTTTTAGCAAAATTATGTATTGCGCTGTTTAATTTCTGGAACATGTCATTATAACTAAGCTTTCCGGTTAGATACATTCCGATATATTTATACTCAAGTCCAAAGAATATCATTTTTTCAAAACTTATTCCATCCTCCATCAATAATTTAACTTCATCAATCATTCCCGCATTAAATCTTGATTTTAATCTTTCTGTTATTCCTCTTTTGATTTGTTCCCGTCCAGGATTAACCCCAATGATAAATGGTATTATTTTACTTGTGTCCGCATAATTATCACATTTCGAACATAGAATCATAATCGCAGTTATCGTCCTTTCTTTATCAAGCAGGTCTGTCGTATTATGAGGTGATTTATTTAATTTCAGTAAAAGAGATTTTAATTCTTCAAATGAAAGCTTTTCAAGTTCTTCTCTTGAAACATTACACATCTGGAATAGTTTGTAATCTTGAATTATTGCGCTCAGATATAACCCTGATCCGCCGCATAGGACGGGCAATTTCGATCGTTCCATAATCTGCGAAGCTGCTTTTATGAAAAAATCCTTAAATAAAAACACATTAAATTCTTCTGTGGGTTCTATTATATCTACAAGATGAAAGGGAATTTTGATATTATTTATAATATAATTCCCGTAATCTTTTCCAGTTCCCAGATCCATTCCTCTGTATACTTGTCTGCTGTCAGCAGAAATTATTTCCCCGTTAAAATAATATGCTATTTGTACAGCAAGTTTTGTTTTCCCGGTAGCTGTTGGTCCCAGAACTGTAATAGCATTAAAGTCCATTTAATTTTAATCTAAAGTAGGTATTACAATTGTAAAAACTGCCCCTACCCCGGGGTAACTTTCTGCCCGGATCACACCATTATGCTCCTCTATTATTTTTTCGGCTATGGCAAGCCCCAATCCTGTTCTGTTAATTTTACCTTGAGTTATAAAAGGTTCAAATATCTTTTCCTTAATACTGTCTGGAATGCCAAATCCGTTGTCTTTTAATTCAATCAGGATATTGTCTCCCTCTCTTTTGGTTGTAACATATAAATTCCCTCCCTTTGGCATTGCATCGCAAGCATTTTTAGCTATTTGAAAACAAGCTTGATAAAATTCTTTTTTGTCTAGGTTTACCATTCCATCTACTTCATATTTCTTAAATAATTTAACATTTCGGCTCTCTACATATTCAGCAAGCATAAAGAGGATATAATCTAATGCTGTAGTAAGTAATATTGGCTGGGGATTGGATATTAACTTTCCCTCTGAAAATCCCAATGTGGTCTGTACAATATCCAATACGTAATTTGATTGTTCAACTATCATTTCCAGTACAAGGTTCACTTCCTTGCTTACATTCTCTTTTTTAATATGTTCTGAATATTGCTTAATTGAGAGTATAGGGCTTTTAATATCTTGTATTAAAAAATTTGCAATTTTGTTAAGAGATGTCAGCCTCTCTGAATGTAATATTTCTCGGGTATTTTCTGATTTTTCAAATGCAAATGCAATCAAAGGAGATATTTCTGAAAGCAGTTTTTTGTCTTCTGAATCAAAATTATCCTTTTTAACATTTACTAGTATTAATATACCTTTTATTCTTCCATCCGTATTTTTTATAGGAGATATAATCAGGTTTCTGATTTCTTCTTTAAAAGCAGGAATAATATCTGACGTCTGTTCTTTTGAAGGACTGGTTAAACTTACAATTTTATCTTCATAAATGGATTCTGCAACTGGATTACTCGTTAATTTTAAGGTATGATCCGAATATCCCGTCACTTCCTTTATTCTGGTTTGAAATTCACTAGTGTCATCATTGATAATATATAACATCCCTTTTTCTGCCCCTAATTGTCCCGCAACAGTCTCGGAAACTGCGCAAAATATTTCATCAGGAATTGTATTAGAAAATATCTTTAGTAATGCACTTATCAGATTTGGTAATTTATCATTATTGATATTCAACAAATTAATTGGAGCATTGTCATTTTGTTCTTCAGCCGCGCTATTCAATTCATCTGCTAGATCTGGTGCGCTCACAGATTCCGATTCGGCCTCAGGTTCTTCCTCTTTCATCTCAAATGAGATCGGTTCATCATTTAAATTCTTTTGAATACTTGGATTAATCTCGGCATTATCTGCTAACTCGTGTTTTTCTGAATTTACTCCTTCAACTTTCGCTATATTTTCTGGTTTGAAAAAGGATGTTTCGGATATTTTCTCAAATAGCTCATCATAATTCGCTACATTTGTATTTGCTTCAGTTTCAATCCCTTCTTTTGTTTCACCTGAAAGATTAATCATTATATCTTGATTTAGCGTAGCTATTGAATTTACATCGGCTTTTCTGATTTTATACAATAGTGAATCTTTATTAGCTACAGCAGAAGATTTTCTGACACAGTTTTCAAGTATCTCCTTTTCCCCAAAAAAATCACCATTATTTTTTAATGTTAAGGATGGGCTGCTAAAACCTCGAGGTAGCTTTAATTTAACCTCCCCTTCAATAACAAGATATAAGTAATCACTGGACTCGCCTGTCTGATATATTATCTCCCCTTCACCTATTTCAATAAAATTCCTTGAATTGAAATTGAATTGTAGATTGCTTTCAAGTGCTCCCTTAAATAAATTATTACTTCTGACTGCCGAAATATTTTTGTTTTGGTCCATGACGTGTTAGTCGGAAACACCATTTAGCCATTTAGTGGCCTTCTCTTTCGCAAACTTATCCCTGAAATCTCTTATAGGTAATATGAGAACTTTTTTGAGTAAAGCTTTCTCCTCCTGCTCTTTATTCATTTTTTTATAAGTTAAAGCAAGTTGGAAATTTGCCACTACCATATTCTGATCAAGTGATAAGGCTTTCTTAAACATTTTTTCCGATTCTTCATATGAACCGGTCGGAACACCACCTAAAAAAGTATTAGCAAAAGCTCTTTCCAACCAGCTTAATCCCGCTATCTCCCTGTAATAGATTCCAAGAATAATATAGGGTAGATAAGCCTTGGGATTCATCAATATTGATTTTTTTGCATTTTGTTCCACAAGGTTGGCGTATTTTATTTTTTCTTTTCCGCCTTTAAATAAAGCAATATTTCCATTTGACATAGCCAAATAACTATACGCCGCGGAACTATCTGGAAATTTATTCCTGAATTTGTCTGCATAATCTAAAGCTTTATTAATATAATATTCAGCTTCTGTTCTTTTTCTGTATTCATAATATTCCTCTCCCGCGGCATTGTATGTCTTTACTAATCTTAATAAAACTTCAAAATTATCTGGGGTAATACTATAAGCTTTTTCGTAATAATTCAAGGCTTCAACATTATTGAACTTATTATATGATTCATCCCCCTTTTCAATAAAATCCCTAACTCCTTCACCATAAACTAAATATGGATAAGATATAAAAAGTATAAGGACTAAAGATATAATTCTTGTATTTAACTTTATTTTCTTCATAAATCTCTGTTTCAAGAGTTACTTCTTTTCAATAATCAAGACCCCGAAACTCTTTTTATCTTTCCCCTTATCTAACATTGCTAAACTATAAATCTTATGTGTGGACTGATCAATCGTGATTGTCCTTGCTCCCTGAATTGTTTGTATATTGTCAACCACAACAATTTTATCAGGTGATTCCTCTTTAATAACTGTCATTGTTCCATCCCCGTTTGAACTAAATGCATAATGCCATGTCTGATCTACTGCGCAACCATCAACTCTCCCGCCAATCGGAAGTGTTATAACCTTTCCTGTCTTTGTATCTACTACAGCTAACAGACGATTACTGCCAGTGCTGAATAATTTGTTATTTATAAGATCTATCGCTAATCCGGATGGGCCTTTACAGGGTTCAATTGACCATTTGGCTGTGACTTTCAACGTAAGCGGGTTAAATAATTCAATAGCATTCTCCTCTTCAAGATTAACATACATTCCCCCTTTTTCATCAGAAGTGGCAAATTCAGGATTTCCATCTAGCTTTACCGATCCAACAATTTTTCCTGTACTTCCATCTATTGCAGTTGCATTTGCACTTCCACCATTAAATGCAAATACTCTGTTCGAGAAGGGTTCATATACTATTGCATCTGGTTTTTTACCTGGTATTTTTACTGAATCTAACACTTTTAATGTATTTATATCAAATACAGTTATGCTGTTATCCTGCCCGTTTGAAATAAATCCCTTTCCGGACTTTGGAACTATTGCTATTCCATGAACGCCATGTAAACCAGCGATTTCTCCAAGCACTATATTATCGGTTAGATCAATTACATGTACTTTTGTCGCATGTGATATATATAACCTATGCATGGTTGTATCGACAGAAAGATAATCCCATCTTCCTTCTCCCCCGATATCAATTGATCCTGTTACTTTGTATCCGGATGATTGTGCAATTAAATTAATGTTATTGAATAATAATAAAATTAATAATATACTGAAAAAAAACATCGTCTGTCTTTTCATTGAATCCTCTGATTATATTTTACGATAAAATACTTTTATTCCGCAATAATAATTAATAAATATAATAAACCTGAAGTCGCATTCATAACTAAAAAAACCGCCCATGATTTTAATCATTTTGGACGGTTTTTCCCTTAATTTCTTAAAGGACTAAATAGTTTATAAAGGTACATGATTAAATAAATTATTTATTTAATGTATATACTTTAAATAAATAATTATTTTTCTAATACTTTCTTGGCAATGCTGCTAATATTTGTGCTGCTGAAACCATATTTATCCATAACTATATTTACAGGAGCTGAATGTCCAAAGGTCTCTATGCTTATTGAGGTGCCCTTGTCACCTGTATATTTTTCCCATCCTTGTTTAACACCGGCTTCAATTGATACCCTTGCTTTTATTGATGCAGGTAGAATCATTTCCTTATAACTATCAGGCTGAAGCTCAAAAAGCTCCCAACTTGGAAAACTTACTACTCTTGCTTTTATCCCTTCCTTACCAAGTTCTTCAGCTGCCTTCAACGTTATGGATACTTCAGACCCTGTTGCCATTAGGATGATATCAGGTTTTCCTCCATCTGCTTCCTTTAAAATATATGCCCCCTTTAATAAATTGCTGGCTGATGGATATTTGTTCTGATCCAGTATAGGAAGTCCCTGGCGTGTCAGGACAATTATTACAGGACTGCCTTTATGCTGAATAGCTGCTTGCCAGGCGTATGATGTCTCGTTTGCATCTGCCGGGCGTATTACAACTACATTTGGTATCGCTCTTAATGATGATAGATGTTCTACAGGCTGATGAGTAGGACCATCTTCTCCTAACCCAATGCTGTCATGTGTAAAAACTAGTATCGGTTTTATACGGGATAGTGAGGCAAGTCTTATCGCAGGTCTTAAATAATCTGAAAAGACCAGGAATGTTGATCCGAAAGGAATTATTCCGCCATATAAAGACATTCCGTTTAATATGCTTGCCATTCCATGTTCTCTTATCCCAAAGTGGATGTTCCTTCCTTTGAAATCTCCGGTATTTATTGCACCTGATTCTTTTATATAGGTATTGGTCGAAGGATTAAGATCAGCAGAACCGCCTATTAAATTTGGAAGATATTTTGCAATTGAATTAATAACCTTTCCTCCGGCTGATCGTGTGGCTAATTTCTTGCCGTCATCTTCAAACTTCGGAAGGTGAGCTATCCATTCATCTCCGAAATCCCCGTTCATGTATTTCTCAAATAATGCCGCATCTTCCGGATATTTTGCTTTGTATAAGGCATATAATTTATTCCATTTTTTCTCTGCCTTCTTTCCTTTCACAACAACCGACTTGAAATGTTCACTTACTTCCTCAGGTATATAAAACGACTTATCCTCAGGCCATCCGAGGTTTTTCTTCGTTAATTTAATCTCTTCTTCTCCTAATGGTGACCCGTGTGCTTCTGAAGTATCCTGCTTATTAGGGCTCCCGAATCCTATGTGTGTTTTTGTTACAATTAAAGATGGTTTATCAATTGTTTTTTGAGCTTTCTTAACTGCTTTTTTTATTGCATCCGGATCATTTACATCTTCAATATATTGAACATGCCAGTTATACGCTTCAAATCTTTTTCCCACTTTTTCTGAAAATGTTAGTAAGGTCTTGCCGTCTATTGTTATACTGTTGTTATCATAAAAGAAAATAATCTTTCCTAATCCTAAATGCCCTGCTATTGACGCAGCTTCATGTGAAACCCCCTCCATTAAATCACCATCACTGCAGATTCCATAAACATAATGATCAATTATCTTCATATCTTCTTTATTGAAATTGGCTGCAACATGAGCTTCTGCTAATGCAATACCTATTGCATTTGCTAAGCCCTGCCCTAAAGGACCTGTCGTAGTTTCCACCCCGCGGGTGAGTCTGTATTCTGGATGCCCTGGCGTTAAGCTTTCCCATTGCCTGAAAAGTTTTAATTGTTCCATAGGTAAACCATAACCGCTTAAATGCAGTAGGGAATACAAAAGCATGCTGCCATGACCTGCAGATAAAATAAATCTGTCCCTGTTGACCCAATTGGGATTCTCTGGGTTATGATTCATATACTTTGTGAATAAAGAATAACCAATGGGTGCACATCCCATAGGCATTCCGGGATGCCCCGAGTTTGCCTTTTGGATTGCATCTATAGCTAAAAATCGAATTGTGTTTATTGAAAGTTGATCTATGTCGTGGTTATCTGGCATTTCCTTCTCCAGTAATTTTCAAAATTTGAATAACAAATATAACACTCCTGTTTCACAAATACTTTATTTCTTCCTTCATTGAATTTCTTTTTGACAGAATGCTGAGACTTTCCCCATTCTCCTGAAAAAATTACTTAATAGAACTATACTATCTCTATTATGCTTAGATTCTTTGATTTAATTGCAATTCCCTGCTGGTAAAAGTTATAATTTATAAATCGAAAGATTTTTTTCTTCTTTTGTACGACCGGCTTTCCCTTTTGGAGCAATCTCCTCAAAACTCTTGCCTGTCGTTTGATCTATCCTTAACTTCTCCCTGACCTTTTGATATCGCTGGAGAATTGTCTGATGCTTGATTATTTCTTCATGCAGCTTCTTTTTCAAAGATGATAATCTGCTAATGTTCCCCCTGTATTCCTCCTGCTCTATTTTCAAAGATCCTACTGATGCTTTTAATTCATCAAGTTCATTTAATGACTCGGCTATCCTGGTCCTGTATCCCTGAATTTGTTCCTCATAATAATTTAGCTCATTTTCAAATTTGGTATTCCTTCCCCTGGCTCGTTCATAACTTTCGTTCATATATACCATCAGTTCCTGGAGGCTCTTTTCAAGAGTTATTTTTTTCTTTAGGAGAAGTTCTGTTTCAAGCCGGATATCCGAAGTATAGTTCTTCCTTTCTAAAGTCTCCTCTTCCATCTTATTAAGATCGTTTTTGAATATGACTTTATGTTCGCCCAATTGTTCGATTTGTTTTTCAAGAGACTCTAACTCTACCTGCCTCATATTCAATACACGTTCACTTTCTTCAAGTGCCGAAATCTTTTCAAATAAAAGCTGATCTTTTTCATCTATGTCCTTTTCTTTCTTAAGAACTATCTGCTCTAAGACGCTTCTTTTACGATTTATCTGGTTAAGTTCATGATTGAATTTCTGGAACATTATTGTAAAACGTCCTTCCAGTTCTTCATTTCCCTGCTCAATTTCCTGTTTCCTTTTTTCAAGTAAAGGTACAAGTTCGGTAAGTTTCCTGTTCTGATCTGCAAATTTTTCAGCAGCTTCTTTTTCCTTTTGGATATTCTTTAAAAGTTCATTCCTGAAATGTTCAAGCTCGGTTATCTCATTTTTCAGCGATCCGTATTTCTTATCGTAATCAAGCAGTTCAATATTAATGTTGGATAATTTCTGCGCTTTAATACTCAAAGTCTGTTGTGTGTCAAAAAGTTCCTTTTTACTGAGCTTTAAATCTTCAAAAGATTTATTGTATTCTGCCTGCGTCTGAATTAAAATATCTCTTTTTGCATTAAGCTCATTCATCAGTTTCAAATGTTCCTGTTCTAAGGTATTCTTTATTTCAACCTTTTCAGATAATACGGAATCGATTTCTTTTACTTTATTTGTTTTTGAGGATTCTTCAGATTGCAGTGTTACAATATTCCCTGATAACAAACTCTCACTTTCTTTCAACCCGCCGATTTTATCCAGCAACACTTTTTCTTCTTCTTTAAGTTTGTTAAGCTTCTTTTCAACTGATGAAATCTCGGTTTGTTTTCTCTCAAGCTCCTTCCTTAAATTTTCTTCTTCACGTTTAAGTGACTTGATCAGTTCATTTCCCTTATCTACCCTCTCAGCTAAATCGGAATACACCTCCTGTAATTTTAATAATTTCTCCTCAAGCTGGATTACTTCTTCGCCTATTGACCCCTTTCTCTCTATAAGCTTCGCCTCTTCCTCAACAAGTATATTGGTTTTATATTCAGCATCAATAATATATTGCTTAATCTCTTCTCTCTTATCTGTAAGGATAGAATCTGTGTTCTCGTACCCATCCGTCTTCTGCTCTTCAGATGCCTGTGAGGGAAGTGTAGTGCGGGTTGCCTTTAAAGTATTTTCAATATTATCAATCTGACTTGTATATGATAAGATATCATTCTGAAGTTCATCCTTCATTTCATGCAGATGGCCGATTCTTCTGTTTAATTCTTCGATTTCCTGTTTTTTATTATCTTTTTCAAGATGAATTGTTTCTATCGATTCTTTAAGCCCCTTTCTCTCCTCATTTAACCTGGCTACTTCTAATCGCAGATTTGAAAGTAGTCCATTAAGACTTTTTATGCTTTCTTCTTTACTATGGATCGCCTCGAACTTTGTTTTAAGTTTATCATTTTCTTCACGAAGAATTTTTATTTTTTTCGAATTAAACATATTGATCCCGATTATCAAATCAGTCTAAAATAGCGATTAAACCAACAATTAACAATCTTTATAAAGGATATTTTCGGACTATAAAATAAAAAACCGGTACAGCGCAGTGCTGAACCGGTCTCGTAATTTGTACTATATATTACTCATATTATCCTCCGGGTTACCGGAAGATTTTTAATAAGATCTATATGTATAATCCCATTGTTTTTTTCTCCACTTAGCCTCCTATAATGTGAGTAGGTATCATAAAGAATTTTTGTTAGTACCAACAGAAAAAACATAATAAACAATTTCAAAAAAAACAATAGATAAAAAAATCTATATGATTTTATAACCCGCTTCCTTTCCCGATCTCATCATAGTTAGTTTATAACTGTCCGCTTTAAATAAAAATTTTGTATAAGGATGGGAAGGGTTATTAAATACAGTACCGCACTCTCCCTTCTCTACAATTGTTCCCCTGTAAATGATCAATAAATTATTACAGAGCTCTTTAAGTATTCGGAGATTATGTGAAATGCAGATTAATGTTAAACCGGTTTCACTGTTTATCTTTTTAAATAGATTAAGAAAATTATATTGTGAGTCTGGATCCTGTGCAGAGAAAGGTTCATCGAGTATCAAAAGTTCAGGTTTAACCGCTAGCAATCTGCCAAGTGCTCCCCGCTGCTGTTCCCCTCCGCTTAGTTCGTACCCTTTCCTCCTTCGCAAATTTTCTTCAAGGCCGATGGACTTAAATATACTCTCAGCATCCTTATTTATATCTGTATCTCTCCCATTCTTTAACTTTATTGCTTCTTTTACAACGGAATCAATCGTTCTGAACGGGTTCAGTATTTCTCCGTTATTCTGAAATAAAATCTGGATAGGTGATACTCTTGTCTTTTCCCAGCCCTGCGGCCTGTTAAAAATAACTCTTCCTGTACTTGGAGTTAATAATCCGGCAATGATTTTCCCAAGTGTCGTTTTTCCGCCCCCCGATTCGCCTGCAATTCCCAGGATTTCCCCATTATTTATTTCAAAAGAAATATTGCTAAGTATAGGTTGTCCGTTGCCTGTCGAATATGATATCTCTTCTGCTTTTAATAGTGGGTTCATAATTCTTCCCATCGGTTCTCAAACAATGTTTTTCCTGAATCGAAATACACTTTGCTTGGAATGAATTCAGATAACTTTTTTTCCCTTATGTGCGATGTAAATCCTCCGGCTGACTTTGCAAAATCCATGTCCTGCGTAACCAGTAAAACTGTTCTTTTATCATCCGATACGAATTCTTTCATTTTCAATAAATACAGGTTTGCAATTACCGGATCAATTCCCGAAGTCGGCTCGTCAAGTATAAGTAATTCCGGCTTCATTAAAAGTGCAAGCACAAAGCCAAAACGCTGTATCATCCCGCCGCTTAATTCATAGGGATACATACTGCTTATTTCCTTTAATCCGGGTAATAGGAAATAGCTTAACAATATTTCCGATTCATTTCTATCTAATTTGAATCTGCTAAAATAATATCCAAGCTTTCTTAAAGGATCAAAACTGTTCGTTGCATCCTGAAAAACATAATTAATCCCTTTCCCTCGTATCTTTATCAGTTCGTTTTCCGGTAAAGTTGTAATCTCAAGGTTATCAGCAAGTATAGATCCGGTTACCTTATAAAATCTTTTATCCAGCAGTCCCGCTAATGATTTTATTAATGTTGATTTTCCGCTACCATTCTTCCCCAGTATTGTGTAAATGCATTTTTCACCAAGTGCAAATTTAATATCTTTTAAAAGAACTTTTTCTTCAGTCGAAGTACTCAGCTTCAATTCTTTAATGTTGGCAGTAATCCTCATAAGTCCTTATTTTGATCTTCCTAAAAAATACCTAATATATTTTTAATTATCTTCAATAAAATTACATTTGTATATTCAGGTATTAGAATTTAAAGAAATATCATGCACCCGGTTGATTTTGAAATTTATCTCTTTGAGGCTCGCCTAAAATGATCGGAGTCTTATTAATCCAATTAGGCACACCAGATAGCCCTTCAGTTCACGATGTCAGAAAATATCTGTCAGAGTTTCTTAATGATCCGCGTGTTATTGATATTCCATATCTTTTGAGAAAATTTCTCGTGAATGTTATAATTGTCCCTTTTCGCGCCCCCAAGTCGGCAAAACTATATAAACAGCTTTGGACTGATAAAGGCTCGCCCCTTCTTTTTTATACTGAAAGTTTAAAAGAAAAAGTACAGTCTGCTCTCGGTAGTAATTTTGAAGTAGAACTCGCAATGCGCTACCAAAGCCCTTCGATGGAAGCTGTCCTCGGAAAAATGGAAAAGAAAGGATATGAACGTTTGATCATTCTGCCCTTATTTCCTCAATATGCCTCTGCAAGTTCCGGTTCTGCAATTGATAAAGCTCTGAGCATTATTAAAAAGTGGTGGGTCATTCCTGAATTAAAAATAATAAATCAATTTTTTGATAATGAAGGTTATATCAATTCGTTTGTTGAACAGGGGAGAAGACATAATCCTGCGGAATATGATCATGTACTATTCAGCTTTCATGGTTTACCGGTCAGACAGGTAGATAAAGTCTATTCCGACGGAAAACCATGCAGCGATCATAACTGCGAAACTGAAATAAATTCATCTAACCGGTATTGCTATAAAGCAGCTTGCTATGCAACTACAAGATTATTAGCTGCAAAATTGAATATACCTAAAGAAAAATATACTGTCTGCTTCCAATCCCGCCTTGATAAAAAATGGCTTGAGCCTTTTACAGATAAAATCATTATCGATCTTGCTAAAAAGGGAACAAAAAGAGTACTCGTATATAGCCCCGCTTTTGTAGCCGACTGCCTTGAAACTATCGTAGAAGTCGGTATTGATTATTTAACTCTCTTTAAACTCAACGGCGGTCAGCATCTCCAATTGGTTGAAAGCTTGAACGATCACCCCACTTGGGTTCAGGCTGTAAAAAATCTAATCATTGCTCAAACTTAATCTTCATTAATCCGGCAAATCTGTATATATCTTAATAATATTCATAATATTACGGCCTTAACTCCATTTTATACATTTTTCCTCTTCTCGGAAACAAGAACTTTTAGTTCGATATGCTTCTTATTTATGACAATAACTAATAAATTCATTACTTAAAATGATTTAATGAATTGGCATATAACTTGCAAAACCTATCAAAAAATTTAATATTCATAAAAATGAAGTTAGTATGATTAGAGGAACTGTGATTATTGAACAAGAGGTTTGTAAGGGATGTGAACTTTGCATTAGTGCTTGTCCCCAGGAAAGCCTCGGTTTATCAACCCATATCAATCTGAATGGCTATAAATATGCGGAATTAATTAAAGATAACTGCACAGGATGTGTTAATTGTGCAATAATCTGTCCTGAATCAGCAATTACTGTTTACAGGCAGCCAAAAACAGCAAAGAAAAAAACTTCTGCTGAAGTAATTGGATAAGGAATAATTATGGAAGAAAAAATTAAAAAAACCGAAACCCGGTTAATGAAAGGGAATGAGGCTCTCGCCGAAGCTGCAATCAGAGCAGGTATGGATGCATATTTTGGCTATCCCATTACCCCTCAGTCGGAAATTCTTGAATACTTTGAAATTGAAATCCCTAAACGAAAAGGAGTTGTTCTCCAGGCGGAAAGCGAAATCGCTGCAATAAATATGATCTATGGTGCAGCAGGTGCTGGTGCCAGAGTTATGACTACATCTTCAAGCCCAGGCATCAGCCTTATGCAGGAAGGTTTGTCCTACATTGCCGCCGCTCAGCTTCCATGCCTCGTAGTTAATGTTGTACGCGGGGGCCCCGGCCTCGGCACAATCCAACCCTCTCAGGGTGATTATTTTCAGGCTGTTAAGGGCGGGGGACATGGCGATTACCACCTCATTGTTTTAGCCCCTTCCTCTGTCCAGGAAATGGCCGACTTTGTTTTCGATGGCTTCCGGCTTGCCGAAAAATACCGCTGCCCTGCTATGATTTTATCCGACGGCGCTCTCGGTCAGATGATGGAAAAAGTCGAACTTCCTGAAGAAGATTCTCTCCCGCATATTATTCCTGATTGGGCTACTACCGGTAAACCCGCTTCCCGTCAACGGAATATTATTACTTCTCTCCATATGCAGTCTGAGAAAATGGAAGAAATAAATGTTGAACTCCAGGATGTTTATAAAAAACTCCAGAGCGAGGTTCGCTTCGAAGAGTTTCAGACTGATGACGCGGACATCCTCCTTGTCGCTTTTGGTCTCTCTGCCCGCGTCTGCCAGAAGACTGTTGAACTTGCCAGGGAAAAAGGAATTAAAGTTGGACTCCTTAGGCCAATCACTCTCTATCCTTTCCCTTCTGTAAGAATTAAGGAGTTGGCCGATCAGGTCGACTTCCTTCTCGTTGTTGAAATGAACGCCGGTCAAATGGTCGAAGATGTTATGCTTTCTGTAAATGGAATTAAACCGGTTTACTTTAAAGGCAGAATGGGCGGAATGATCCCCTCACCGGATGATGTCCTCGAAGAAATTGAGAGCATAATTGAAAAACATACTATCGGCGTATTTTAGGAGAAATAATGGAATCTGAATTATTAATTGAAGATCTGGAATGCGTTTACAAAAAACCTTCTACAATAACTGATACACCCCTTCATTACTGCCCGGGATGCGGTCATAGCATCGTTCATAAAATAATTATGGAAGTGGTTGATGAAATGGGAATTCAGGAAAATACTATCGGCGTTGCCCCGGTTGGTTGCTCTGTTTTTGCATATAATTATATGAACGTCGATATGCAGGAAGCTGCCCACGGTAGGGCTAGCGCTGTTGCTACCGGAATTAAAAGGGTTCGTCCTGATAAATTTGTCTACTCTTACCAGGGTGACGGCGATCTTGCTGCTATCGGTACTGGCGAGACTATCCATACAATTAACAGGGGCGAAAATATCCTCATGATATTTATAAATAATGCCATTTATGGAATGACCGGCGGACAAATGGCCCCTACTTCTTTGTCAGGTCAGATTACCTCTACTTCCCCCTACGGAAGAGATGTAAAATTGATCGGCTATCCCTTAAAAATTACTGAAATGATTGCAATGCTCCCCGGCGCTTATTACGTTACAAGACAATCTATCAATAATGTAAATTCTTGCAGGAAATTAAAAAAGGCAATCAGGATTGGATTCGAAAATCAGAAACTCAATAAGGGAACATCCTTTGTCGAAGTTGTATCCAATTGCCCTTCCGGCTGGAAACTAAATCCCATTGAAACGATGTCATGGATTGAAGAAAATATGTTCCCCATGTATCCGCTGGGCGACATTAAAGTGCCTAAATAATTTAGTTTGAAATGAAATCAGGAAATTTATAATGCAAAAAGCACATGAAATAATTTTCGCAGGATTCGGTGGACAGGGTGTCCTATCTATGGGACAGATTATCGCCTACGCTTCCATGATCGAAAATAAAGAAGTTAGCTGGATGCCCTCCTATGGCCCTGAAATGAGAGGCGGTACGGCTAATTGTACTGTTATTGTCTCCGATACAAAAATCAGTTCCCCTATGGTGTCAAGGTTCGATTCTGCAATCGTATTAAATCAACCCTCCCTTGACAAATTTGAACAAGCTGTTAAACCCGGCGGACTCATAATGTATGAAGCCTCCGCAATAATAAATCCTCCTACACGTGATGATATAGAAGTTTATGGAATACCTGCTTCCGAAGAAGCTCTTAAGATGAATAAAAAACAGGTAGCTAATATGATTATGGTTGGCGCTTTCCTTCAGAAACGCCCGATTCTTAAAATTGAAAACATATTAAAAGCTCTTAAGAAAGTGCTTCCTGAAAGACACTACCATACTATTCCATTAAATGAAAAAGCGCTTCTCCTTGGTCAGCAGTTGGCAAAAGATATTGAACACTTGGTTGAACATTAATTATATCAGATCTCAGAGGTTGTTATGAAAGGAAAAGAAGTAAAATGCCTGCACGCATGTAAAAATACATGCTCTATGCTTAATGAGGCATTAAGGAAAGAAGCTTCTACTGTTCGGTTCTATGAAGGAATTCTCGATGAATGTAACCAGCCTGACGTTCGCGATTTCGTAATTAACCTTGTCGAAGAAAGACGTAAAGAGATCCTTACCATCATTCAGAAACTGAATGAAATCCATGCCCGCTCCCAAACGCTCGATGGTATTTATTCAAGCTTTAACAATAACAGCTGATAAATTCCGTCTGGCCTCCCTTTTCAATTTTAGTAACCCGGCAGTGACACAGCTCTAACAAGGATTACTAAACCAGGTAACATTTTAGTAAGTGCCAAGACTGAATTTAGTAACAACCATGTAATAAATGAGTAAGCGCTGAGTAACAACCGATACTGAAATTTGTATTAACTCCTTTATTTATAATCACTTACTATGTATATCCCATATATTGTCCCGTTGTCTCCCTTATTTGACTTACCACCATTAAATCAGTATATTTATTAACTAAATATCGCGGGGTGGAGCAATTGGTAGCTCGTCGGGCTCATAACCCGAAGGTTGTAGGTTCAAGTCCTGCCCCCGCTACTAATAAAGCCTGAAAATGAAAGTTTTCGGGCTTTTTACTTTTGCAGTCAATTATAATACCTTCCATAAACAAAAAAAATGCAGTTAAATTGTAAAAGGAACTATGCGGCTATTTCGAACCCTTCATGCTTTACAATCCCAATAATTGGTGACATATCATCTGTCAGGAATCTTTTTTCACCCACAATGAATGGTTCAATATGATTATCACTTCTTATCATCGAAAACCAAATAAAAGGTAAATACTCTTCGTATTCAAAATCAAACTGAGGTGATACTAACATCAAATCGATGTCGCTTTCGGATGTAGCGGTACCATGAACCTGGCTTCCATAGATAAAAGCTTTAGAAATGCGTAAACCTTTTAATTCAAGTTCACTCAAATATTTTTTAACAACATCTACAATTTCTCTATTAACCATTGTAAAAAATCTTTTGTTTTTTGTAAATAATCTAACGACTTTTCTTTTGTAGGAGAATTTAGCAAATAATCAGGATATCTGCCTTCAAGCTGAAATTGCATGAGTGCTGATAAAAAGAGTTTTTGTTTATCATCAATTTTCAAACCAGCCTTATCGATTAAATAAGTTAAATCATGAGTTTTAGGGGCAAAATTATTATTCGTTTTTACAAAATGAGCTTTCAATGCCTTTTCAATTGTTAAATGACAACAGAAAAGACCATGAAGGATTTTACCGTTTTGGATAACAATTTCAGCAAGTTCCAAATCAGAAATAGCTGTGGTTTTCCAATACTCTATTTGTTTATCTTTATTAAATCCTAACATGTATAAATAGTATTTTTACAAATTTAGCTAATAAAATATTAATAAAAAATGTTTCTTTTACAGAAGCAATATCTCTTTGGAACCACACGAATGAATATTAAGCAATATAGGATTTATCCTTTCTCAAAAGAGTCCAACGCATTTGCTTGTGAAGATAACGTGTACATTTGTTATCCGTTCAGTAGTGGTTGGTTTATTGATATTGAGGATTGTTCCTA
Source organism: Ignavibacteriaceae bacterium (assembly GCA_031292455.1). Classification (GTDB taxonomy): domain Bacteria; phylum Bacteroidota; class Ignavibacteria; order Ignavibacteriales; family Ignavibacteriaceae; genus Fen-1301. The sequence goes on along the minus strand of JARLHC010000121.1, from coordinate 4,378 downwards.
AAATCCCCCCTAATTATTCTTAATCACAGTGTATTCTCATTCCCCTGTATAACCTCCCTTATCCGTAAAAATAAAAGTGATTCAAAGCTAACTATGGATAACCCCCTGTCCTTATTACTGTCCCGCAGATACTAAACTCTTCACTCCGGGTAATTATCCGGAACATTAGTGTTTAACATTCTACATAAATTTTAACAAATAAAAGGAGTCATTATGAGAAAGAAACCTGTAATTCGTTTGTTTATAAGCTTTGCTTCGTTGATAGTTGTCCTGCTCACTGTAACCGGTTGTGCTGAAAAAAGCCCCGTTACTTCACCAAATATGCAAAATGCTAATAATAGTGCTCTCCCTAAACCAGGTATACAAACTAAATTTCAACAGTTCAATCTTGTTTCCGATATCTCATTTCCTGGCGCTAGAATGGATCCGAATCTTACTAATGCCTGGGGACTTACAGTTACCCCAACTGGCATTTTCTGGATCTCTGCTAACCATTCAGGTATGTCCACAATCTATGATTCTTCCGGCAACCAGAGAATAAATCCTGTCACTATCCCTACCGTTGGTAATGCGCCCGGAGGAGCACCTTCAGGAGTTGTTTTCAATACAACGTCTTTCTTTAAATTACCAAATGGCAATCTCTCAAGATTCATCTTTGCCGGTGAAGATGGAATTATATCTGCCTGGGCTCCTTCATCAGGATCGTCCGCCACAGTAGTGGCTGATCAATCGGCCCGGAACGCCGTTTATAAAGGAATTGAACTTGCCCGGAATGGCAGTGACTATTTCCTGTACGCTACTAATTTTAAACAGTCTAAGGTGGATGTTTTCGATACAAGCTTCCATCTTGTAAATGGTATGCCCTTCAACCATCCTAAGATACCTCAGGGGTTCGCTCCCTTTAATATTAAAGAAATTAATGGGATGCTTTTCATTACTTATGCTCTCCATAAAGCCCCGGATAATATGGATGACCAAAAAGGCCCTGGTAATGGTTTTATAGATATATTCACAACAGCCGGTGTATTTGTTTCCAGATTTGCATCGCAGGGCGCACTTAATTCTCCCTGGGGAATTACCGAAGGTTTCGATAACGAAAAGTTAGGCAGTACAATCCTGATTGGTAATTTTGGCGATGGAAGAATAAATGTCTTCAGAACTTCTGGCGAATTTATGGGCCAGGTTAGAGATGAAAAAGAAAAACCGGTTACCATTGAGGGGTTGTGGGCTCTTTTTACTTCCCGTACTATCCCTGCAGTTGGAAATAGAATATATTTTACTGCTGGACCAAACGATGAGAACGATGGTTTGTTCGGATATTTACTAAGTAAACATGATTAGAAAGTTCAAGTGAAGACTGATCAAACAATTAACTAATATTACCTTCTTGTTAAGGCTGCTTGCTTTTGTAAGCAGCCGGCATATTCCTGATACACTTTAATGTCGTCTTATTTACTTCTATGCAGTTTTAATTTGCACATTTCCCGTCCTCTTTAAAATGCCCCATCCTACTAACGTCCCCTTTATTGCCATTATTATCGATTTTAATAGCACCCAGTACATCAGTTGTCTGTAAAAAAATCTCTGCGGGATTAGTATCCATAATTGTGATAATTTCTCCCTTTCAAAACTAATTGCGATACCTGCGGATACAAGATCAACTACTAAAAATATTATATAGTATACCACCAACTGCTGAAAATATCCCCCAAGTATTCCCATTATCATCATAAGTTCAGCAAATGGCGAGAATATTGGAAGCATGAATTGAAAAAACAGAATATTCGGCAAGGCAATAAATCCCAAACTCTTATACTTGATATTAAATAATGCATCCCTGTGCTTCCAAAGACTCTGCATAATACCGAATGACCAGCGGAACCTCTGTCTTAAAAACATTTTTACCCCCTCTGGCGCTTCTGTATATGCAAGCGCTGTCTCGGCATATCTTATTTTATACCCTGCACGTAATATCCTGATCGTCAAATCACAGTCTTCCGCTAAAGTATCTGTGGTAAATCCCCCTGCTTCTGATATTATTTCTCTTCTGAACGCACCTAGCGCTCCGGGAACAACAGTTATACAATTTAATAAGTCAAATGCACGCCTGTCAAAGTTCTGGCTTGTAATATATTCAAGCGACTGCCATTTTGTCAGAAGGTTGTGTGTATTTCCAACTTTAATGTTCCCTGCTACTGCCGCTATATCAGGACTATTAAAATGTTCTACTAATTTTGAAATGGCATCTTGCATTAATTGCGTATCGGCATCAATACAGATTACAATATCAGCATCGCTGTTTGCAATTCCGTAATTTAGCGCGGTTGACTTTCCGCCGTTTGGTTTTGTAAGTACTCTCACTTTTCCATTCTCTGCAAAAGCGTCCTTAACTAAAGAATAAGTATTATCAGATGAACCGTCATCTATAAAAATAATATCATAATCAGGGTAATCACTATTTAACAGATTCTGCACATTCCTTACTGCATGAACTTCCTCATTATATGCGGGTACAATAATACTTACCCTTGGTTTGCTGAAACTGATTGCCGACTTTCTCTTTTTCCTCTTTTGTAATGCTGCAAGACTTGCTACAAAAATTAATCGCATTAGCGCTAAAATAATTCCGATTGTAAACAGTCTGTATATAAAACGCTCAATCCAATAAATAACAGAAACAATTGTCCAGTTTAATTTTGCAAGAAGAATGTCATCGCGGTTTTTTAAGGCGGGCATTACATCATCCCTGTTCTTTCCTAATAAACTGGAAACTGTAACAAAAGTATACCCCCTGTCCCTGTAATATTTAATAATTTCCGGAAGCACTTTTACTGTTTGAGAACGGTCTCCTCCTGCATCATGAAGTAAAATAATACTTCCTAAATTTCGGTCTTCAATAATTCGTGACATTATTGAATCGGCAGTAACATTTGGCTCCCAGTCCTGCGGGTCAATCGATTCTCCTACTGTATAATAGTTATGGCTTTTAGCTTCGATTATAGGGATTATCTCCTGCATATTCTCTGGCTCGGAATCTGCATTATATGGAGGCCTGAATAGAACCGTTGAATGTCCCGTAACACTTTCAATCAATCTTCTTGTTGCATTCAATTCAAATTCTACCCGCTCCTTGCTTACCTCCGCAAGGTTGGGATGCAGGAATGTGTGGTTTCCAATCTCATGCCCTTCATCGTATAAACGTTTTATCAATTTAAGGTTGTTCTCTGCATTTATCCCTACAACAAAAAAGGTGGCGTGTATATTTTCTTTCTTCAGTATATCAAGTATTTGAGGTGTATATTTTTCATTTGGCCCGTCATCAAATGTCAGCAGTATCTGCTTTCCCTTAGGCAGCCCAAATCTTTTTATCAGATATGATGATGGCAACTGAACATATTTTTCTCCGGCTATCAATTGGTCAGTAGTGTCAAAATCCACATCAATTATTCCTTCCCGTGGCGTGGAAACAATATCAAGTATTTCCCCTTCATCCTGGAAGTCAAGATTGTTCGATGATTTAATAATATGCAGGTTCTCAATATCAAAAGGCTCTTTCTTTAAGGAATCGGAATTCATATCAAGTTCGAAGAATTTCCACAGCCGTGGATCTTCACCCCCCAACCGCCACAGGGCTACACCTCCGATACCATAATCCTCTGCCATCCTTATTTCATTAAATGCAGTAGCTGCATCGGTAAACCAAACATTATGCTTAATGCCATTATCATCTTCATAAGAAAATTGAAGGTTGTTGCTTTGATCATCATAAATAACCTCAGTCTCATTTTCATATGCATGTTCCAGTGCTTCAAGATAGGTAATGTCTTCTGCCTCTGAATTTTTTGGCCAGTCATATCCGTAAGCTGCCAACCCAAGAATAATTTTACTTGCAGGGATTGCCTTAAGACTCGTATTAAGAATTTCAGTTATCCAGTCAGGATCGGTAATAGCTCCCGGCTCACTTGTCATGTAATGAAGATCGTAAGCCATCAACACAATCAGATCATTAAATTTCTGTAGCTCGGGCAGTTCGTATGAATTCGCAAAAGGTGTAATATCCTGTGAAACAGTGTAACCTTTTTTATGCAGTTGGTTGTATAGATCTTTCTGAAATTCGTCTAATTCTTTTCTGTACTTATCATCAATACTCTCAAAATCAATATTAATTCCCTGGAATTGGTTTACCTTCAGCACTCTTATTATGCTTGCAATGAATTTCTGCTTCCGCTCCTTCGAGGATATTATCCTTATTACATTTTCTGGGTTCCATTTCTCGTTATAATAATTTGATATCATCGGTGTGATTTTAATACCGTACTGTTTTATCAGCTTTAACGCTTTAATATCTATATCAGTAAAAATTGTGTCAGCATTATCC
>JARLHC010000120.1 GCA_031292455.1 Ignavibacteriaceae bacterium | reverse complement strand
GTTTCAATGAGTTTCAGTAACTGGTTTCATCCAAACAACCTTTGTTTCAGTATCTCCGTTTGTTGTTTTTGCCTTTAATTCAACCATAATCGGTTCTTCTGAATAACCACCCTGGTTATGTGTAATTAAATCAATGGTTATACCCACCAGTCCACCAATAAGGATATTGCCCAAAAACCATCCATTAAGATTTTTATCGCGATCAATTACTATTGGTTCATAACCGGTCATTTCGACACGAATAACACATTCACTTTTACGAGGAACAATAACAATTGACGGAGTTAATCCAACAAATTTATCGTCGAGATAAATTTTTGCTCCATTTATCGGGTAAGATTTAACTGGAATGCGATCAGGTCCATGCTGGAATAAAGTAGCACATCCAATAAAAACTGAGAGAAAAACAACAAGAATTAAAATAAAACTATGGTTGAAATACTTTTTCATTTGGACACCTAATTTTTATTTAGAAATACTTTAGAAATCACATTATTTCCTTCTAAAGTTAATTGTGGAATAGGTTAGAAACAAACATTATGCAAAACAATAAACTACAAACTACAATTATCTTGATAGTTATTTAATTGAAATTTCTTTCTATATATGAGATTTTGAAGTGGGAGAGGGATTCAACTCTCCAAATTTTATATTAAATTTAATACATCGTTATATAATATTAATATAGAAGCACTGACTAATGGAAAAACTCCACTCATTAAAGCATAAGGAACTTTCCCCGGAAGAATTAAGGTGGAAATGTGATCCTGATAAATTCGATTTTAATTCTACTAAGGATATTGCGCCGATCGAAGGGATAGTGGGACAGAAACGAGCACTTGATGCAATAAAGCTTGGAGTAGATCTCAGGAGTCCCGGCTATAATATTTATATAGCCGGGTTATCTGGAACAGGTAAAGCCACCACTGTTAAAAAGATGCTCGAGGCAATAAGTTCAACATGCCCTTCCCTTTATGATTATGCATATGTGAATAACTTTAAGGATAGTGACTACCCACTGCTTTTAACTTTTAAGGTCGGAAAGGCAAAAGAATTCAAGCAGGATTATGCAGCAGCTATCAAAATGCTGAGAAAAAGAATACCCCAGACTCTTGACAATGAAACTTTTTTTCACAGAAAACAAAGAATAATAGACCTGTATAATGAAAAAGAACAGGCATTGCTTAAGGTATTTGAGGAAAAATTAACTGCCGATAATTTCTCATTAGGGCAGGTTAAAGTTGGGGAAATAGCACGCCCGGAAATATTCCCTATGATTGAAAGTAAACCGGTGCCAATTCACCAGCTGGATGAATATATACAGTCAGGAAAGCTGACAAAGGAAACAGCACAGGAGACACTCAAAAAATATAATCTATTTCAACAGGAGCTACAGACAATATTCAAAAAGGCTTTGAAGTTAAATGATGAGTTCCAACAAAAGCTAATAGATGTCGAAAGAGATTCGGTAACCAATGTTATAAAGGGTGTAATTGAAAATTTAAAAGAGAAGTACAATGAGGAAAAGATATCCACCTACCTGAACGATGTCGAGACCAATATATTTGATAACCTTCAGGTATTCAAAGGAGTAAAACCGGAAACCACTCAATCGCCTGACGGGTTTGTAATTGATTACTTTAAGGAATATGAAGTAAATATTATTCTTGACAACAGTGAAACTGTAAGCTGCCCTGTAATAGTTGAGACATCACCAAATTATACAAATATATTCGGAACGGTTGAAACAATTAATGACGGCCGGGGAGGATGGTACAGTGACTTTACAAGGATTAAAGCAGGCTCTTTACTACGTGCCAATGGAGGATACCTGGTTTTAAATGTCAATGATCTTTTTGAAGAGGGAGGCGTTTGGAAAAAACTGAAGCGGGTACTTATTTATAGAAAACTTGAGATACAGAGCCTGCCGAATATTTACCAGTTGTCAGCATCAATACTAAAACCGGAACCGATAGATATTGATACTAAGGTAATTTTAATCGGAAGCCAGCAGATATATTCCTATATGTCGGAGTATGAATATGATTTTAAAAAGATTTTTAAGGTTAAGGCAGATTTTGATTACGAAGTTCAAAGAAGCGACAGGATATTAGCTGAATATGCAGGCGTAATAAAGAAAATAATTAAAGAGGAAAATCTGCACGAGTTAGACAAATCAGCAATTTCTTATATGATAGAATTAGCTGCCAGATATGCAGGACACAAGAATAAACTTACAACAAAATTCTCCTGGCTTGCAGACATCGCAAGAGAGTCGAACTACCACGCCTCTCAGGAAGGGGTTAATATTGTAAGCGCATCTCACGTAAAGAAAGCATACGAAGGCGTGAAGGAAAGACACGGCATGCTGGAATCAAAAGTTTCCGCTATGATTGAAAATAATATGATACTCCTTGACATACAGGGAAAAAGAATCGGGCAGGTAAACGGACTTGCAGTTTATAATGCTGATTTTTATTCATTCGGAAGACCAACAAGAATAACGGCATCTGTTTCATTAGGGAATGGAAGTATTATAAATGTTGAGCGGGAAGCAGGTATGGCAGGTAAAAGTTATAATAAGGGGATGTTAATTATCAGCGGTTATTTCAGAGAGACATTTGGGCAGGATCTTCCCTTGTCATTCAATGCTAATCTGGTATTTGAACAGTCATATGGAATGGTAGACGGGGACAGTGCTTCCTGTGCAGAAATATTTGCACTTTTATCAACTTTAGCAGGTCTGCCATTAAAACAGTCGATTGCCGTAACAGGTTCATTGAACCAGAAGGGAGATGTTCAGCCAATAGGAGATGTTAATGAAAAGATTGAAGGATTTTATGATGTTTGCATTCAAAGAGGTCTGACTAAACACCAGGGAGTAATTATCCCGATACAGAATGTACAGGAACTTATGCTAAGAGAGGATGTAATTGAATCTGTAAGAAAGGATGAGTTTCATATTTATTCAATTTCCAGAATAGAAGAAGGAATGGAAATACTGACAGGATTAAAAGCAGGAAAGAAAATTCAAAAAGAATATGAGTCCGGGACAATATTTGCACTAGTAGCAAAAAAAATACGGGAACTTCATACAAAATCAAAAGCTAATAAATCGTCAATTTCACAAACAAGAACAAAAAAGAAAAAGTGATAAAAAGTCAATCAGATAAATTTGCCAAAACGAAGATCCTTTGTACAATCGGACCTTCAACAAGCAGTATAGAATCAATAGAAAAACTTATAGCCGTTGGTGCAGACGGTTTGAGGATGAATTTTTCTCACGGGGATTACAACTTCTACGAGAATCTGTTTAATAATATTCATAATGCGTGCGTAGAGGAAAATACACCTATTTCTATCCTGGTCGACCTTCAGGGACCAAAGATCAGGGTAGGTGAATTGGAAACACCAGAAGTTGAATTGGTAACTGGTGAAAGAATTGAGATAACAATTGATGATATAAAAGGGAATAAAAAGATTATCTCAACATCATATAAATCACTTGCAGATGATGCTAAAGCAGGAGATCAGGTTTTGATTGATGACGGGCTATTAAGACTCAGAATAAATGAAAAAAAAGAAAAGTCGGTTATTTGTACTATTGAGAACGGAGGAATTCTTCACCCCAAAAAAGGAATGAACCTTCCGGGAATGAAACTGTCAACTCCATCTGTTACCGATAAAGATTTTAAAGATCTTGAATTTGCACTAAAACATCGTGTTGATTATGTAGCTTTATCGTTTGTGAGAAGCTCACATGATATTATTCATTTAAAGGAATGGATGAAAGAGCGGAATATTGTGCGTCCTATAATTGCGAAAATAGAAAAATATGAAGCGGTTGAGAACTTTGAAGAAATCCTGAATGCTGCAGACGGGATAATGGTTGCGCGCGGAGACCTGGGGGTTGAACTGAATCCACAGGATGTTCCGGTAATTCAAAAGAATATAATCAAAAGATGCAATGCAGTTGGAAAAATGGTTATAACGGCAACACAGATGCTCGATTCGATGATCAACAATCCAATACCAACGCGTGCTGAAGCTTCAGATGTAGCCAATGCTGTGTGGGATGGGACTGATGTAGTTATGCTGAGCGGTGAAACTGCAGTTGGTAAATTCCCGTTCAATGCAGTTCGGATGATGAACGATATTATAATAATGGCTGAACAAAATACCGGAGTTGAGCATATTGAATTTGAAACCCCTGTCCAAATGGAAGAAAATCTTTTTGATTCAGTAGACAGAGCTATAGTATCCATTAGCCGTCAGATAAAAGCCAATGCAATAGTTGTGTTTACAATTAAGGGAAGAACCGCTTGTAATATTTCAAAGTACAGGCCGGAAGCAAAAATTATTGCAGTTTCCAATAGCTTTGATACAATAAACAATTTATGTCTTCACCGTGGGGTAACTTCTATATTTCAGGAAGAAATTGATAAAGAGCATATCGCAATTGACCGGGCAAAACAACTGGTCCTTGAACAAAAACTTGTTAAAAAGGGGGATATTGTAATCTTTACAGCAGGAGCTCCATATTCTGAGAAAAGTAGAGTGAACTGGTTAAGATTCGAAGCGATCTAAATCATGTTGTCAGAAGTTTTTGGATTTTATTTCATTGAATTGCAACTTAAATTTTGAAATAAGTCTACTAAAAGTAATAATGGATACCAAAACACTTAAAATAGCCCGCTGGTGGGAAAAGACAGCAAACAATAAAATTCTTTGCACATTATGTCCGCGCTATTGCAGAATGGGGGATGGGCAGCCCGGATTCTGTTATATAAGGCAAAATTATGGCGGGATTCTTTATACTTTAGGATACGGGCATCCATCCGGATTCGCAGTTGATCCAATAGAAAAAAAACCATTGAACCATTTTTTACCAGGTACAAAAATTTTAAGTTTTGGCACTGCAGGATGCAATCTTGGATGCAAGTTCTGTCAGAATTGGTCTATAACCAAAGCTAAGCTTGATGAGATGAATTCGGTAGTAGCAAGTTCAGAAGATGTAATTGCTTTAGCTAAAAAATATTCAACCCCTTCAATTGCTTTCACTTATAATGATCCTACAATATTTGGGGAATATGTTATTGATATTTCAAAAATAGCGCAGGAGGAGGGAATAAAATCGGTTATGGTTACTGCAGGTTATATTGATAAGAAAGCTAGGGAAGATGTCTATAAATATATTGATGCCGCCAATGTTGACCTAAAGGGATTTACTGAAAATTTTTATCACAAGCTAACATTCTCCCACCTTGACGATGTACTGGACACTCTTATCTGGTTAAAACAGGAAACAAATATTTGGTTTGAGATAACTACCCTGCTTATCCCCGGTGAAAATGACAGTCAGGATGAGATACAGAACGAATGCGAATGGATTATAAATAACCTGGGAGATTCTGTCCCTCTGCATTTTACTGCATTCCATCCTGAGTTTAAAATGCTGGGTAGGCAGAGGACTCCGGAGAGCACATTAATGCATGCAAGAAAAATTGCAATAGAATCAGGTTTAAAGTTTTGCTACGTTGGAAATATTCATAATACAGAAGGACAGACAACTTATTGCCCCAATTGTTTCAACAAACTGATAAAGAGGGATTGGCATTCGGTTAAGGCCAACAGAATTATTAATGGCGCATGTCCGGTGTGTCAGACTAAAATAGATGGAGTTTTCTAAACTCGCTCTACGTCACTTTTCTTATGCTAATAAAATTACAATAACTTTTATGTACTTTTGTAATCAAAAAATAAGGACATTGAATAATGGGAAGATTACAAAATAAAATAGTTTTTATCACAGGTGCGTCATCAGGAATAGGCAAGGCCTCGGCTTATGCTTTTGCTGCTGAGGGAGCAGATTTGATATTGGCGGCCCGAAGAATCGAAAAGCTTAATGAAATTGAGAATGAATTAAAGAAAAAATTTAAGGTTGATGTTTTAACTATTCAACTGGATGTAAGAAATAAAAAAGATGTAAAAAAAGCCATTACTTCACTATCTGGGAAATGGAGGAGTATAGATATTCTATTAAACAATGCCGGTCTTGCAAAAGGAATGAGTAAAATATATGAGGGGGATACAGAACATTGGGATGAAATGATAGATACTAATGTTAAAGGGCTTCTTTATGTTTCCCGCGAGATCATTCCTCTAATGGTTGAAAGAATGCAGGGACATGTAATAAATCTTGGTTCCATTGCCGGGTATGAAGTTTATCCAAACGGAAATGTTTACTGCGCATCAAAATTTGCCGTAAACGGGATTTCAAAGGCAATGCGTTTAGATCTCTATGATAAGAATATCCGGGTAACTTCAATTGATCCGGGGATGGTAGAGACTGAATTCAGCGAAGTACGATTCTCGGGCGATAAGGAGAAAGCAAAGAAAGTTTACGACGGATGGACTCCCCTTTCCGGTGAAGATATCGCCGACACTATATTATGGTGCGCATTGCGTCCCGCTCATATTAATATAAGCGAAGTTATTATTATGGGCACCGCTCAGGGATCAACTACATTATTAAACAGGAAATAATATCTCCTCAGTTCATCAGACCTAAAGATAATCCTGAGAATTATGCTTGAAACAGGCTTACGTCTCCAGCCCCTTCTCTTATTATTTGAGGGACATCGTCGCTAAGGTCAATAATACTTGAGGGAACATCTTTCCCAATACCTGCCGAAAGCATCAGGTCAACCTGTTTCTCAAATGTAAGTCTAATTATCTCCGGGTCATTCATAATTTCCCCTGGTTTTATCGTCACACTAGTACTGATAATCGGATTGCCCATTTCCTCCACAAGTTTTAATGTTACAGCATGATTCGGAACTCTAATGCCCACAGTTTTTCTTTTTGTCCATAATTTTTTAGGGACAATTTTAGCTGCAGGCAGAATAAAAGTATAGGGTCCGGGAAGAAGATGTTTCATCATTCTATAAGCATAATCAGAAACCCTCGCATATTTAGCAATATCCTTGAGATCAGAGCATATAAAACTAAAAAGCTTTGTATTAGTATGGTTTTTAATGTGAAAAATCCGCTCAAGCGCTTCTTTATTAAAAATATCGCACCCCATGCCATAAACGGTATCTGTAGGATAAATAATCACTCCGCCCTTTTTTAGGACGTTAACTGCTTTCTCAATAAATCTATGCTGGGGATTCTGGTTGTGAAGTTCATAATATTCCATAAGACTCCTTATAGTTATCGTATATAATTTATAAAGCTAAGAATAATTGTCAACTTATTTCCCTAAAAGGTGATGAAATCAACATAAAAAAATAAATTTCCTTTAGTTTTTTTAATTCGAATTTTCGTATATTTAATATTCAATTTAAAATCGTAGGCACTCAAGGAGTAAAAATGTCAAGAAGATGTCAATTAACTGGAATAGGACCTTTAGCAGGAAATAACGTTTCCCATGCACATAACAGATCCAAAAGAAGGTTTCTGCCGAATCTTCAGAAGAAAAGAATCTGGGTCCAGGAACTAAACAGATTTGTTACTCTCAAACTATCTGCCAAAGGGATTAAAACAATTAATAAGAACGGTACAGCCGATGTGGCCAAACTTATTTCTACCAAGCAGATCAAGGTTAGATAATACAATAACAGTTTAAAACTTAAAAAGGAAAGCAGATGCTTTCCTTTTTTTAGTTTAAAGGAGAAACTATTCTCTTACAACCCATACTTTGATTTTAGCATTAACGCTAGAATGAACTTTAATGCTTATTCCATAAATTCCAAGAGATTTAATTGGTTCTTCGATTTCGATTTTCCTTTTATCGATATCAAATCCCTTTTCTTTCAATGAATCCGCGATCATCTGAGTAGTTACGGAGCCGAATATCTTATCTTCTTCCCCTACCTGAACAGGTATAGAAACCGAAACTTTTTCAAGTTCAGCGGCAAGATTTTCAGCTGTTTGAATTTCGTGCTGTTTCTTTTTCAGAAAGATCTTCTTTTCCTCTTCAAGTGCCTTAATATTACCCTTTAGAGCAACATATGCAATTTTTCTGGGGATAAGAAAATTTCTTGCAAATCCTTCTTTAACCTCGACTAAATCTCCGATCTGGCCTAAGGTTTCATAATTTTGTCTTAATATAACTTTCATTTAACCTTCCTACCTTACTGTGTCTGAGACATAAGGGAGGAGCGCCATATGTCTTGCACGTTTAATAGCAATTGATAATTCTCTTTGATAATGCGAACAGGTTCCAGTTATTCTTTTAGGAATAATCTTTCCTTGTTCAGTAATAAATTTCTGCAGCATTTTCACATCTTTATAATCAATGTACTTGACATTATTCTGTGTAAATCTGCATACTTTTTTTGTCTTGGGTTGTTCTTTTCGAATCACTTTAAATACCTCGTCTTATTTTAATAAATCAGATTCTTCTGTCGATAGGAATTTATCGAAGGAATCCTCTGTAAAATCAATACTTTCATCGTCAGTAAAAACGGCTGGTTCGTCATCAGCAGAACCATTTTCACCATCATTAGGTCTTCTTGTCTTATTAAGAAACTGGATTCTTCTAGCCTTTATTTCAACAATTGATCTGTTAAAGCCTTCATCGGATTTCCAGTTTCTGCTTTGGAGCTCGCCGTCTACAAGCACAGCCGAACCTTTCCTGAGTCTTTCCCTACAGCTTTCTGCCAATTTATTCCATGCCACTACACCTACATAACAAACATCTTCCTGCCATTGATTGGAACTATCTTTGTATTTTCGATTGGATGCAATAGAGAAATTCGCAACCGGAGTACTGTTTGTAGTCTGACGGAATATAGGATCTTTTGTTAAGTTTCCAGAAATTATGACATAATTTATTTCGGGCATTTTCAAATCAGCCATGGGTATCTTCCTCCCTAAAATCTGTTTGTTTGTTTAATACTACGTTTCTTAAGAATTCACATCGATAATTACTTCATCAGGAGTTACAGGCGACAGGACATCTGGAATCAGATCCAAAATAGCTGCTTTATTTTTTTCAAAATATTCCAAAGCATCCTTATCTAACCGAATTGTTAGAAATCTAAGGATGTTTTCATCCAAAGTAAATATTCTCTCAAGTTTAGCAACAATAGTAGAAGGAGCGGTATATCTATAAATAGCATAATAACCGATTTTACTTTTGTTAACAACATAGGCAAGTCTTTTTCTTCCCACTTTATCTAAATCGATGATCTCCCCACCAAAATTAACGATGTGTTCCTTAAGTCTGGAAACCTCAGCTTCAATTTGTTCATCATCTAAAGCAGCGTTTATTATAACGGCGCTTTCGTACGCGTTGATCTTCATTTTTCACCTCCCTTCGGATATTAAAGCCTTCATTTCCAAATGAAAGCAGGGGTTAATAATTATATATTAAAAACAGATGTTAAATTTATTTAATTAAAAGTCGAATAACAAGCGAAATAAATAATTAAAGTAGCTGAATTTTACTGTTTGCATCAAGCATTTGCTTAATACCGCCCGCGATAAACTCCTCAATTAAAAGTACAGCTTTTTCAAAAGAGTTTGAAATAATTGGAAATTCATCCTTCGGAAAGGGGGTAAGAACATAATCAGCCATATTGCCTTTGCCGAAATTACTGCCTATACCGATTCTTAAACGGGGAAAACTATCGGAATTCAGGTGATAAATAATTGAATTTATACCATTATGCCCCCCATCTGTTCCATTTACACGGATTCTTATTTTACCTATCTCGAGGTTTACATCATCGGCGATGACCAGAAAATCAGTGATCGGAACAGCATATTCTTCAATAGCCTGGACTGCGGCAATACCACTGTTATTGACATAAGTAGATGGTTTTATTAGAGGAAAACCGCTTTGAGCGGTTTTTCCTTCAGCAACATTATAATTTTTTTTTGATGGTTTAAAGTTCAGAGTATGTTTTTGCGCAAAAAAATCAAGAACAAGAAACCCGCAATTATGCCTTGTCGCATGATATTGGTTTCCAGGGTTTCCTATTCCAAGAATTAATCGCACAGCAATTAATTATTCCTCCTTCTCTTCGACCTTTCCTTTGGCTATAACTTCCGGTTCAACTGCACCTTCGACAACTTCTTCAACTACTGGTTCTTTTTCAACCTTAGGATGGGTAACTGTAACAACAACTGCATCGGCAGGAGTCAGAATAGTAATATTTTCAAAATTCAAATCTCCTGCGTGAATTGCTGCACCAAGTTTTATATCAGTAACATCAACATCGAGATGCTGAGGAATATTTTTCGGTAAACATTCAATTTCAATTTTATGGAGTACCTGCTGTAATATTCCACCTTCCTTAATGCCGATAGCAGAGCCATGATATCGTATTGGAACTTCAAGCTGGAACATTTCTCCTTTAACAAGACCTAAAAGGTCAAAATGAACAACGCGATCATTAACAGGATCAAATTGAACGTCCTTAATAATACAATCATGTTCATCGTATCCTTCAACCATAAGGGATATTAGATGTGTCTCAGCTGTAAAGACCAGCGGGTTTAATTCCTTTTCCAGAACATCAATCGAAATAGGCTTGCTATTTTTAAAGTAGAAAGTTCCAGGGACTCTTTTATTTCCCCGAACCTTATTCAGAGCCGGCTTTGTGATTGTTTTTCTTTCGGTTGCTTTCAGAACTACATTTTCCATTATTTCTCCAAAGACTAAAAATTATCCTTTATCAATTTCAAATAATGAACTAATTGACTCATTATTTGATGTTCTTCTTATTGCTTCAGCAAACATAGCTGAGGCAGATATTACCTTAATTTTATCCGATTTTCCTGCCAAATAGATTGTATCGGACACATAAAGTTTTTCGAGTTCAGATTCCTGAATCCTTTTAATAGCATCTCCGGAAAAGACCGGATGAGTAATTGCGCCAAAAATCCTACGGGCACCTTGTTTTTTTAAAGCGTCAATAGCAACAACAAAAGTCCCTCCGGTATCTATTAAATCATCTACCAAAAGGACATCTTTACCGTCTACACTACCAATTATTTTAACAACCTCAGCCAAATTTGGTTTCGGTCTTCGTTTATCAATTAAAACAAGACTTGCATGAAGTTTTTTAGCATACGCCCTGGCAATTTTAATTCCTCCCACATCGGGAGAAACTACAACAAGGTCATCGGAAATATCATTAAATAATCCGGTAAAAATAGAAGAACCATATAAATGATCAAGCGGAATATCAAAAAATCCCTGTATCTGGGACGCGTGCAAATCCATGGTCATAACACGATCTGCACCTGCCGTAGTAATCAGGTTAGCGATCAGTTTGGCAGTAATAGAAACCCTGGGTTGATCCTTTCTATCCTGCCTTGAATAACCGAAATAAGGAATAACAGCAGTTATTCTACGGGCAGAAGCTCTTTTAGCAGCATCGATCAGAATTAATAATTCCAGGATATTATCTGAAGGAGGATTAGTAGATTGGACAATATATACATCCGAACCTCTAATATTCTCACCATATTTAACCCAGATCTCACCATCGCTGAAGCGCTTGATCTCTATAGCGCCTAAGGGAATATCAAGTTTTCTAACAATTTTTTCCGCAAGTGGAACATTAGAAAGCCCGGAAAAAATCTTTATTTCGCTTGATTCCATAGGATATAATCATTTTTTAAAACAGATATTAAATATAAATAAAAGAGGGTGGTATGTCAATAAAAGTTTTTAAGCACAAATCAGAGGCTTCGCATCTCTTTAAACTTAATAGCCTGCCGCCTGGAAACTTCGATTTTATTACCCCCTTTAAGTTTTACGAGCAAACCGCCGTTAAGCCATGGTTCAATTGCCTCAATCCATTTTATATTTATAATGTGCCTCCTGTTTGCCCTGAAAAAGACCCTATTATCGAGGCGTTCATCAAGATAATTCAAAGTTCTGAGAATCAATGGTTTGTGATCGTCAAAATAAAGGCGGACGTAATTCCCCTCTGATTCGAAGAGCTTAACGTTGACCAGCTTTATAAACCAGCATCTCTCCCCATCTTTTACAAAAACCTGATCATCCTCAGTCAGAATGGGTTTGTCCATTTCCGAAAGGATATCTTTCCTGTTTTTAACCACAAGTTTTTTGATAGTATCTTCAAGTCTTTTAGGTTCAATTGGTTTCAAAAGATAATCCATAGCATTAAACTCAAAGGCTTTAAGAGCATATTCGTCATAAGCAGTTGTAAAAACAACTGCAGGAACGGAGTCTAGATCCTCCAAAAGTTCAAATCCATTTTTACCGGGCATTTGAATATCTAGAAAGATTATATCCGGTTTAAGATCATTAATTTTATTTAAAGCATCTTCAGCATTTACTGCTTCCCCAATAATATTTATTTCCTTATACGGAGAAAGAAGTCTTTTAAGCTCTGTACGCGCTAATCTTTCATCATCAATTATTAATGCTTTCATTTAGATTTCCTCCAATTGGGATTTTAATTTCTGCTAAAACTTCGTCAGAAAGTTCATTCTTTATGGTAAAAATTGCCTTATCTCCATACAAAAGATTTAATCTCTGTTTAGTATTGTCAATTCCAAAACCTTTCGAGTGCCTTAATGAATCCTCATCAATTTTACCGCTACTTTTAATTTGAATCAAGAGTTGGGATTCATTTAGTTTCGTTTTGACCGAGATTTTACCTCCCTCAGTTTTCTTTGATATCCCATGTTTAATTCCATTCTCCACAAGAGTCTGAATCATCATTGGCGGAATTTCTACTTTGGAAGTACGGGGATCAACGTCTATACTATAGTTCAGCCTTTCTTCGAAACGGATGGCTTCGAGGGCCAGGTAATCGGTTACATTCTGAATCTCTTCTTCAAGTGGAACAGTTTCGAACCTCTCCATCTTTAGGGAATACCGCAAAATATTAGACAGATTGGTTAATGCGGTTTTAGCATTTTCAGGATCTTCGTCTATTAAAGCTCTAACGCTGTTCATTGCATTGAACATAAAGTGGGGATTAAGCTGCGATTTAAGTGTTTTCAATTCAAAATCTTTTACTGCAGCCTCCCATATCAGTGCTTCTATTTCAACTCTTTTATAATTTACGAACAGATGAACGGATAAATAGAACAGGAACCAGACAAGTATAATGCTGCTTAGATTAGAGATCCAAATAATAATTGTCCCAAATTTAATATCGGAAGTATGCAAAAATCCTGAGAAATAATTCGAGCTGAAATAAAGAATAAAGAGTACAATACCTATAGAGATGCTTGACAATAAAATACGGGGAATTATTTTTTTAAGCGGAAGGTCCACCCACGAATATTTTTTAATAAAATATCTAAGAATATGAGTAAAGCAAAGGCCGGCAAAACAGACGAACAATAAAATAATAACTTTTCCCCAGGCGAAGAGATCAAAGGAAAAAATTCCAACAATATTCAGAAGTGCCCATATGGACCATCCGGAAAGCTGGCATACCCAATAAACCCTGTTCTTATTATTAATTAATAAGGAATTATTCATAGTTAAGCGGGAAAATGTATGAGCGATGCTATAATTATTGTCAATATTTAATGTTTTTATTGTCATCTAATATAATTGTATCATGCCTAAAAGGAAATAATATTTCAAAATACAGTGAACAAACAGATTACATTTTTTATTATTTTCTTATGGAACTTAGTCCTATATAGAGTTATTAAGGTGATTAATTATATTGATGGTGATATAATTTGATAGGTGGTGTAAATTCCAGACAAGTTAAATGATTGTCTGGAATTTATTTAAGGCCAAGGGAACGTTTTTCAACAAATATTGAATCAATCCTACAAATTCAGGATATCATTATAGATAATAAAAGCCATAAGTAAAAGCAGGATAACAAAACCAGCATTCTGGATACCAATCTTTACTTTAATCGGAATTTCTTTTTTAATAATCCCTTCGATAATAATAATAAGCAGGTGACCACCATCCAATACTGGGAAAGGCATAATATTTATAATAGCAAGACTGAGACTTAAAAGGGCAAGGAAATAGAGGAAACTACCTATTCCGCGATCAGCTGAAGAAGTAGCTACCTGAGCTATTTTTATAGGACCGCCGAAAGCTTTACCGAATGCTATTTCACCTTTAAAGACTTTACCAATCATATTAAAAGTCAGATTGGTCATTTTTACAATATCATTATAGCCCATTCCAATAGAGGTGAAAAATCCATATGTTTTAATTTCACTTGGGCCGGTGAAAATATCGCCTATCATTGCTCCAATTTTGCCATCTTTCCCCGGTGAGACCAAAAGATTAACGGTATCTTTGCCTCTGAGAACTTCAAGCGGGAGTTCTACCTCTTTATTTGAAGAAAAAATTTGAATTGCCTGCATGGTAAGAAATACCGATTCATTTTTCACCTGCAAAAGTATGTCGCCTGCTTTTAATTTTGAACGTTCTGCAGGAGAATGCTGAACAATTTCCTTAACTGCGGGCCTGACTCCTTCTGGAATCAGATACATCATTTCTGCATTTTCAGTTTCCGGAATTCTCTTTCTTGGAATATTGAGATCAATAATGTTGCTATTTCTATTAATCTTAAGATGAAGATTTTCGCCCAAAGTATGGACAAATATCTGGGCCCTGACATCTTCCCAGTTTTCAACCCTTACATTATTTACAGATAAGATTTTGTCGCCGCTTTTAAATCCCGATGAGTCGGCAGCAGTATTAGGTTGAACATAAGCAATTGAAGTTGTTTTAGTAATTTCCTTTCCCTGAAAGAAATTAGCACCCCAGAAGATGGCCCACGCAAGCAGAAGGTTCATAATTACACCGGCGGTTATAACAACTACCTTCTGCCAAACAGGTCTTACTCTAAATTCATAAGGCTGAGGAACTTCATTTGCAAACTTGGTATCAAATGATTCATCAACCATACCGGCTATTTTAACATATCCACCGAGGGGTAAGAGAGAAAACCTATAATCTGTATTTCCCAGTCCGTCGAAATCTTTAGGAAGTTCCCCAAAAGTAAATCCTGTAATTTTATTCCAACCGAATAATCTTTTACCAAAGCCTATTGCAAAGATATCGGCTCTCATGCCGCATAATTTAGCTGCAGCAAAATGTCCGAACTCATGAACGAAGACAAGTATGCCTATTGTAATAGCAAAATAAATAATATACGACATTTACCGATTTACTCCTTATTCTAAAACCTGAAGAATTTCTTCAGTAATAATATAAAATTAAAATATCTAAAATGTGATTTTACAATAGCCTTTTGAACATGGTCAAAATACTAACTTAGACCTGCAGCAAATTCTCTAGTCAGTTTGTCACACTGGAAAATAATATCAAGATCCGGTTGATTAAAATGTTCAATCTTTTCAAGGGATTTATTTATAATATAAGGAATCCTAGAAAATTTAATTGTTCCTTTTAAGAACTTATCTACGGCAACTTCATTAGCAGCATTCAGAACACAGGGGGCACTTCCTCCGGTATTTAATGCAGCATATGCGATTTTCAGGCACTCAAATTTATCCAAATCCGGTTCAAAAAAAGTTAATTGCCCTATTAAAGGAAGATTTGTTCTTAAGTTATTATTCTGCAATCTTTCCGGATAAGTAAGTGCATATTGAATAGGGAGTTTCATATCGGGAAGTCCCAGCTGAGCTTTAATAGAGCCATCCCAAAATTGCACCATTGAATGAATAATAGACTGGGGATGGATTACAACATCAATTTTATCCTGAGCAATATTAAAAAGCCATTTTGCTTCAATTACCTCCAGCCCTTTATTCATCATTGAAGCGGAATCGATAGTAATTTTATTCCCCATTTTCCAGTTAGGATGATTCAGCGCTTCCTCAACGGTGGCATTAAGAAAATCATTTTTTGAATTATGCAGAAATGGGCCACCTGAGGCAGTAAGAATAATTTTTTCTACCTGGTTAATATTTTCGCCAGCTAAGCACTGGAATATTGCACTGTGTTCGGAATCGACAGGCAGAATCTCAGCATTATATTTTTTAGATAATTCGTTAACCAACTCTCCAGCCACGACAAGCGTTTCTTTGTTGGCAAGGGCAATTCTCTTACCTCTTTTGATGGCCTCGATAGTTGGCGCAAGTCCAGCGGATCCTACCATAGCCCCAATAAATATGTCATACTCACAGCCGGAAGCAACGCTACATAATCCCTTGATGCCTGAAAGAACTTCTATTTTCCCATTTAATCTTTTCCTCAATTCCTCCGCGGGTTTTTCTTCCTTAACCACCACAATCTCAGGATTAAACTCTTCGATTTGCGGTTTGAGCAAATCTATCCTTGTGTTTACGGTTAAGGCAGTTACCTTGAACTGTCCAGGTAAATTTCTGATAACATTCAGGGTATTATTGCCGATGGAGCCAGTGGATCCGAGGACTAAGACTTTTTTCATATTATAATTAAATGTGACAACAAAAGTAATTATTAAAGGTTTCTTAATCAATGTTAAAGATTAAGAGAAGTACTTGTGAATTAAAGCAATGATTAATCCTTACTTACACCCGGCTTAATTTATACGTTGAATCAGTTTTATATTTTGTTATTTTTAATAACATGCTGAAAATACTTTGTTTAATATTTCTATTTGGGGCAGGTTCAATATACTGTCAATATCTATCTGATGACAATAACCGTTACATGCAGGGGCAAAACTATGAAACTGCGGGATATCCGGAAAAGGCAAAAGAGATTTTCGAAGATCTTTATAAGAGAAACCCTTCTAATTTACAATATTTCAATTCACTTAACAGAATTTATATCTCCTTGAAGCAATATGATTTATCTGTCAGGATATTAGAGGAGAAATTAGCGATTGATGCGCAGAATATAAATTTATACGGTTTATTGGGAAGCACCTATTATTTGATGGGAAACGAGACTAGAGCATTTTCAGTCTGGGAAGATGGGATCAAAAATGCTTCTAATAATCCAATAAATTACAAGGTGATTGCCCAATATGCGATAGATAGAAGGGCATTTGAAAAAGCAATTGATTTCATGAAAAGAGGAAAAAAGATTTCCGATAATCCTCTCTTATTTTCTTCAGATCTTGCGAATCTCTACTTTTTAACAATGCAATATAAAGATGCGGCAGAAGAATATTTGTCGATTATTCTTAGAAGCCCGGGGCAATATCTGCTGGTGCAGAACGGTTTATTATCTTTTACAAATAAACCCGATGCACTTCAGGCCACAATAGAAGTTTTTGAAAAGAAACGGGACAAGGATAACATTAATCTGAGCTACATCCTTGCATCTTTATATATGCAAAGCAAGTCGTATGAAAAAGCTTATAATGTATATTCTGAAATTGATATCAAGTCAAAATCGAAAGGGATTGAGTTATTCCGATTCGCTCAGGAGCTTTATAATGAACATGAATATGACTTTGCGGCTAAAGTATTTATGGACATAATTGAGAAATACCTCTCTTCCCCCATAATTTCATCTGCAAAATTAGGATATGCCAAAGCGCTCGAAGAAAATTTTGACAATAATAATAATACAGTAAGTGATTGGAAACCATTTGCATTTAATAAAACCGCTGATCCTCAAAGGGTTAATGAAATTATCAATAATTTCAGTGAAATAGTGAAAATATTTCCCAATTCCGAGTCTGCATATGAAGCTTTATATTATATTGGAAATTTAAAGTATAACAGACTAAATGATTTTGAAGGAGCTAAAGAAATTTTCAATAAATTGATTACAGATGCCCCGAAATCCCAATTTACAACCAAATCTTACGAAGAGTTGGGGGACATATATATTCAAGAAGGAAATCTTAACAAAAGTAAAGAAATATTCCAGAAACTTATAGAAAACGGCAGTATTCCAGAGTCAGAAAAGAATTACTCCCGCTATAAAGAGGCAAAAATAAGCTTTTATGAAGGAAATTTTAATTCTGGAAGGGATTTACTTAATAATGTAATAATTAGTTATAAGGATAATAATTCAAATAATGCTTTAGAACTGGATTTATTGATGAACACTGAAGCGAATGATTCGTCTAACCTTGTGATATTTGCTAATGCAGAATATTTATCAGAACAGAAGAAATTTAGCCAGGCAAGGGATCAATACCTGATAATTGCTCAAAATCAGAAGGTTTTTGTTCTTCAGAATCTTGCTAAACTAAGGGTAGCGGAAATGGATATAGCCATGGATAATTACGATTCTTCAATCAAATTGCTTCAGGAAATAGCTGATGAAAAAGAGAAGAACATTTATTCTGATAAAGCTTTATATTTGCAAGGAAATATTTTTCAATATGCCAAAAAAGACAACAATAAAGCTATCGAAATATATGAAAATCTGCTGGCAAGATTTCCAAACTCGATATACCTTGATGACGCAAGAGCATCAATAAATAAATTGAAAAACAAAATAAGTTAGAGACAAGTATGGCGAAGAGACAAAATCACAAAATCGTAAAATGCTCCTTTTGCGGAAGAGACGGTAGTGAAGTAGGTAGTATGATTGCAGGACCTGACGTTTACATATGCGACATATGCATAGGCAGCAGTGTTGATATATTGAAGAATAATCTTGCTGCATATAATAACACTAAAACCAAAGGGTTCCAGATTCATACACCTGAGACCTTAAAGAAGACATTGGATGAATATGTTATCGGACAGGATAAAGCAAAAAAGGTTTTATCAGTAGCAGTTTATAATCATTATAAGAGAATTAACGCTAAAGGATCCTTTTTTGAATTAGATGATGTAGAGATCGAAAAGAGCAATATTCTACTAATCGGCCCTACGGGGGTAGGTAAAACACTTCTAGCGCAAACACTTGCTAAAATATTGGATGTTCCGTTTGCAATTGCGGATGCAACAACATTAACGGAAGCTGGATATGTTGGTGATGATGTTGAGACTGTTCTTGTGCATTTGCTTCAGGCAGCGGATTACAACCTGGACCGTGCACAAAAGGGAATCGTTTATATTGATGAGATTGATAAGATTGCCCGTAAGAGTGAGAGCACATCTATAACCAGAGATGTTTCTGGAGAAGGAGTTCAGCAGGCATTACTGAAAATTCTTGAAGGTACAATTGCCGGTGTTCCTCCCAAGGGTGGAAGGAAGCACCCGGAACAGAGTTTAATAAATATTAATACCAAGAATATTCTTTTTATTGTAGGCGGTGCGTTTGACGGAATAGACAAGATAATTGCTGCCCGGATAAATAAAAATAAGATGGGGTTTGGTTCAGATGCATTAAAAGATAAAACAACAGAAGACAATCTGTTAAAATTTGTTTTGCCGGAAGATTTATTGAGATACGGACTTATTCCAGAACTAATCGGAAGAATTCCGGTAACCGCTCCTCTTCGTTCATTATCCAAAGAAGCATTGAAGAGTATTTTGACTGAACCAAAGAATGCAATATTAAAACAGTACAAGAAGCTTTTTATTATGGAAGGGATAGATCTGGAATTCGATCCCTTTGCTATTGATGCAATAGTTGAGAAAGCGATGGAAAGGAAAACAGGCGCACGTGCATTACGTTCTATAGTTGAAGATTTTATGCTTGATATTATGTTTACTCTTCCTGATAAAGAGAATGTAGACAAATGTGTAATTACAAAAGATGTGGTTGAAATTAACGCAGAACCTATTTTCCTGGAAGCTGACAGAAAATCAGCATAATTAAAATCATTTTTTCTAAGCAGCGGTCTGTTCTTCAGACCGCTTTTTTTTTACTTGTATATGTTAAAGAAGATATTAATAATTATTATCATTATTGCCGGAGAAGCTTTTTCCCAAAACAAGATATTCATATATATGGATCTTCAGCAGACTGATCATTTAAGGGCATATGGAATCACATTCAATGCTCTAAGAAAAGGATTGAAGGCAGACTGGCTGCTCAATTACCGCGGAGGTTCTTTTTTAATAGAATACAATGACCAGGTTGCAAATGAATGCAGAGTAGAGGGCGTAGCATTCGATCTGATATCAACATCCCAGGCCGCTGAAATTTACTCAACGGTGCAGCGAGATGATAATAATATGGATGTAATGAGACTGGAGAAGGCTCCTAAAATTGCGGTTTATGTACCACCTAATTTTAATCCGTGGGATGATGCGGTAACACTTGCATTGGACTATGCAAAGATCCCATATGATAAAATTTGGAATGATGAGGTATTACGTGGAGATCTTTCCAAGTATGACTGGCTGCATCTGCATCACGAGGATTTCACAGGACAATATGGCAAATTCTATGCTAGTTTCAGTAATGCTCAATGGTATATAGATGCACAGATGACTTATGAAAACGATGCAAAGAAAAACGGTTATAAGAAAGTATCTGTTATGATGAGAGATGTTGCCACTACAATTAAGAACTTTGTCGGAAGCGGCGGATTTTTATTTGCAATGTGTTCAGCAACTGATTCGTATGATATAGCGCTGGCTGCACATAATACGGATATCTGTGCACAAATGTATGACGGGGATGCTGCTGATCCTGATGCACAGAGTAAACTTGATTTTTCCAATACATTAGCTTTCCAAAATTTTAAGCTTGAGATGAATCCATATATTTATGAATACAGCAGCATAGATGTACAGCCTGCAGAAATCGGAAGTCAGGAGAATGACTACTTTACATTATTTGAATTTTCTGCGAAGTATGACCCTGTTCCGACTATGCTTACTCAAGACCACGTAAATGTAATAAAGGGATTTATGGGACAAACAACCATGTTCCACAAGGATGAGATTAAACCGTCAGTTATAATCCTGGCTGAGAGACAAGTAACTAACCAGGTAAAATATTTACATGGAAATTACGGCAGGGGCACTTTTACTTTTTATGGCGGTCATGATCCTGAAGACTATCAACATGCTGTAGGAAGTCCTCCGACAGATCTATCATTGCATAAAAATTCTCCCGGGTACCGATTAATATTAAACAATATACTTTTCCCTGCTGCCACAAAGAAGAAGCAGAAGACATGAAAAAAATTGTTATTAATAACAGTGCCGAAGAATACTATATCGGGAAAATTGTTTGTGTAGGAAGAAATTATACAGATCATATTGCAGAGCTGGGAAATGAAGTACCTGAAAAGCCATTATTGTTTCTTAAGCCCTCTTCAGCAGTTATATACTCTGGAGAGGAAATTATATATCCCGGGTTTTCAGCTGAAATGCACCATGAAGTTGAACTTGTTTTATTGATAGGGAAAGATCTTAAGAACGCGGACGAAAGGGAATCTATTGAAGGAATTGCTGGATATGGAGTCGGGCTTGATATGACTTTACGTGATATACAAAATGAATTAAAAAAGAAGGGGCATCCCTGGACAATGGCCAAGTGTTTTGATACATCAGCGGTATTATCAGATTTCGTTTCATCAAGAGATTACAAGCTTACTTTGGGTGAAGAAATTTCTTTATCTATAAACGGGAATATCAGGCAAAAGGATAAATTGAGCCTGATGATCTTCACTCCTGTCCAGCTTATTCAATATATATCTTCTGTAATGCAGCTTGAAAGGGGGGACCTTATTTTTACTGGAACTCCTTCCGGCGTAGGTAAAGTTAGTAAGGGGGATAAACTGAAGGCTGAAATAAAAGGAGTGGCCGAGCTTTTTTGTACTGTTAAATAATTTGCTTCAAATTTTATTAGTTTTATATTATAAAAATGGAGTGATTATGGATCATAAACTTGTTACTACTGCGTTTAATATTGAGGGATATAAAATTACCAACAACCTTGGAATTGTAAGAGGAATAGTAGTAAGGTCCCGTTCTTTAGTTGGAACAATAGGGGCAGCGTTCCAGACAATATTAGGGGGAAATATAACCTTATGGACAGAGCTATGTGAAAAAACCCGTCTTGAATCGTACGAGATAATGATCAGACATGCAGAAGATATCGGGGCTAATGCAATAATAGGTTTTAGATATGATGCTAATGAAGTTGCACAGGGAGCAACTGAAGTACTAGCTTACGGAACAGCCGTAATACTAGAAAAAATATAGAGCAGAAATAACATCGATAACATTTCGATCTTATAAAGAAACTGAGAGAATCATATTATTGCCAGAAAGAGGAAAAACAAGAGATCAATACCTGAAAACGATTTGAAATCGTTTTGAAACCGTATTATCACAAATAATTTTGGTGCAAAAATTAACCCCTTACCCTATTAATTCTTTCGATTACAAAGGGTCGATATTATTATTTTTATCTTCATCTTCTAATTCCCAATCATATTTAACGAATGGATCGGAACTCTTAAAAATGAATGCACAAAGAATTCCTATAATGGAACCAAACAGATGTGACTCCCATGAAATTTGACTATCAAGCGGAAGGACTCCCCAGATCAAACTTCCGTATAAAAAAGTAACCAGCAGTGCGAGGGCAATTGCCCGGGTATCCCGTCTAATAACCCCGCTGAAGAACAGAAATGTAACAAGACCATATATTATACCGCTTGCACCAATATGATAGGCTTTTCTAGCAAATATCCAATCGAGTATTCCAGTCCCAAGATAAATTATCAATATAACTTTATACGATGAATTTCTATAAAAATAAATTATACCACTTCCCAGAAGGAGGATTGGAAGTGAATTTGATATAAGGTGGTTAATATTTGCATGAATCAGCGGACCAAGAAATATACCGGGTATACCTTTAATACTTCCGGGTAAAATTCCAAACCGTGTAAAGTCAAAGTTAAAAATAATTTCTGATAATTTAATTACCCAAAGAAGGACTACAAATCCAAGGGGAAAGAATATACTTGTAATGAGTTTCTTTTTATCGTCCATTGCGGGGAGGAAGTTATCGGATTTTATATTGATTCCCCCGGATTCCTCTGGCTAATATACCAGGCAACCAACCAGCACAGTGCAGCCCAGGCTAAACCTAATGACCATCCACCAAGTACATCAGTTGGATAATGGGCACCCAGGTACACACGGCTAATGCCAATTATAAATGAGAGAAACAAAGCAATCGCAATAATATATATTTTTTCCCTTCGGCGCTTTTGGATACGGGCTATAATAGCTGCAAGGGATAAATAAATAATAGCAGACATCATTGAATGGCCGCTTGGAAAGCTAAAGGATATTTCTGGAATAAGTCTGGGGATAAATTCCGGACGAATTCTTCCGAATAATTCTTTTAACTCAAAATCCATAATAACCCCACCGATAAAGGCCGCAAGGACAAGAATTACAACATTATATTCCTTTTGAAGGATGAAATAACCTATAACCAAGAAGGTAATTAAGAATATTACGGTAGCCCCTCCTAATGCTGTTATATCCCTCATCATTTCGAACAGCCATCGCGGACCGATGGGGCGAGCCAAATTATCAGAATATCTGAAGGCTTTTAAAATCTTCATGTCAATTATATCGGACGAACCACTTGTCACAAACCCTGCTATCAATATAAATCCCATAGTACCTGCAATTATTGCAAGAACTGCCAATAATACTTTTATATCTATTTGGTGAAAGTTTATAAATTTTGTTTTAATATAAGCCATTTATTCTATCGTAAAATGATATTATTAAAGCTAAATAAAATAGATGAATTATTTAATATGAAAAATATCACATGAATTTTCAATGCAGCTTGATTTTTTATTTAAGTCTGCTTAAATTATAAACAAATATAGACTTAAAATGAACAATATTTCAAAAGAAGATTATTTAAGTGTAATATTCAAGTTCCAAAACAGAAACGGCGAGATAAGACCTAAAGCAATTGCTCAAAAGCTGCAAGTAACCCAGGCTGCAGTAACGGATATGCTTAAAAAATTAGCAATTGATAATTATATTCTATATGAAAAATACAAATGTATCAGACTTACGCCGAGTGGAGAAGAATTTGCAATCAATATGGTCAGGAGGCACCGCATCTGGGAAGTCTTTTTGCAGAAGGTTGTAGGAATGCCCTGGGATAAGGTGCATGAAGAGGCCCATAAGTTGGAACATTCCTCTTCAGATGATCTTATTAACAGGTTGGAGGTATTGCTTCGTTATCCTGAATTTGACCCACATGGGGATCCAATCCCATCCAAAGAAGGAAAAATCCCAAAAATAAAAAAATATCTTCCACTATCGGATCTTAAAGAAGGTGAGTCTGGTACAGTTGTGCGAGTCAATGATTTTGATGAACAATTCTTAAATTATTTAACTGAACTTGGGATCAGCCTTTATGAAATCATCCTAGTAAAAGAGAAAAGGAATTTTGACAATTCACTCATGATTCAAATTAAGGGGAAACAATGGAATATCAGCCAGAAGCTTGCGGAAAATATTTTTATAGAAATAAAGAAGGTGAAAGGAGCTTAAAATGAATAGTGCTCTTGCCGAAGTACATTCAACTGTCCTGATCAAACCAAACACAAATTTCTGGCTAAGGTTATTCACATTTACCGGACCTGCATTTATGGTTGCAGTAGGATATATGGATCCGGGGAACTGGGCAACAGATCTTGCGGGCGGGTCCCGCTTCGGTTACAGGCTAATTTGGGTTATTCTTCTTGCAAATTTAATGGCAATATTATTTCAGGCGCTATCAGCGCGACTTGGAATTGTATTGGGAAGAGACCTGGCCCAAGCATGCAGGGATCATTATTCCAAGACGATTAGTTTTATTTTATGGATAATATGTGAAGTTGCAATTGCTGCCTGCGATCTGGCGGAAGTTTTAGGATCTGCAATTGGCTTATATATATTATTCAGAATTCCACTTCTGTATGGAGTTCTTATAACAACTTTTGATGTGCTATTATTGATGTTTCTAATGTCATTTGGAATCAGGAAAATGGAGGCATTTATCCTTGCTTTAGTAGCAACAATCGGGATTTGTTTTGGAATAGAAGTATTTTTTTCAAATCCGAATTTTGTTGATGCAGCAAAAGGATTATTGCCTACCACGTTAAATACGGAAGGACTTTTTATTTCTTTAGGAATAATCGGGGCAACAGTAATGCCTCACAATCTTTATCTTCATTCGGCACTTGTTCAATCGCGGGATGTTAAAAGGACTTCAACGGGTTTGCGCGAGGCAAACAAATTTAATTTTATTGATTCTGTGGTTGCATTAAATGCAGCTTTTTTTGTAAATGCAGCAATTCTCATAGTTGCGGCTGCAGTGTTTTTTAAAAATGGTTATAATAATGTTGCCTCGATTATGGATGCGCATGCCCTCTTGGCGCCGCTTTTGGGTTCCTCGGCAGCACCGATAATTTTCGGAATAGCTCTGCTGGCGGCAGGGCAATCTTCCACAATAACAGGAACATTTGCCGGACAAATTGTTATGGAAGGGTTTATTGGTTTAAAAATGCGTCCATGGTTAAGGAGGTTGATTACTAGATTTATCGCTATAATCCCAGCCGTAATAGTTATAAAAGTTTCCGGAGATAATGCAGTAGATTCTTTATTAATTTTATCTCAAGTAGTATTATCATTACAGCTTCCTTTTGCCATTATTCCCCTTCTACATTTTACATCTAGCAGAAAAAAGATGGGGGAATTTGCTTCTAAGATGTGGGTAATAGTACTTGCATGGACTGCTGCTGCTATAATTACTCTTTTAAATCTGAAATATTTGCTTGATCTTATTAAAGAAAGTATATCATTAAATAACACACAGGGAATATTAGTAAGATATATGTTAATTCCTTTAACAGTTTTTCTTTTGCCATTATTGGTATGGATTATCGTTGAACCAATATTCAGTAAAGCAAAGATATCCACAATGGTGCACCGGGCAACGGCAGGTTTTGCACATATTTCATTTAAACATTTAAGCGGCTATAAAAAAATTGGCGTTGCACTTGAAGGAAAAAGAGAGAAAGATGAACAAATATATAATGGGTCGCTTGATCTTATTAAAAGTATGAAAGCCGAGGTATACCTAATTAATATAGTACAATCTGTAACCGGACGATTTATGGGTGAACTGGTAGCTGATAAAGATGCTTTTGAAATGAATGAATATCTAAACGCATTTGTAAAAAAATATAAAACTGAGGGTATACCGTCGCAAATTATTATTGGAGGAGGAGAGCCGAAAGAAGAGATAATCCGGATTGCAAAGGCAGAGAACCTAGAACTGATAATTGCAGGTAGTCATGGACATAAATTTATCAGCGACATTATTTATGGCTCGACGATCGATGGAGTAAGACATGGCCTGCAACTGCCAGTCCTGGCGATTCCTGTAAGCAAGTAATTATATGGAATTAGGTTACATGAGAATAAGCAGGTATAAAAGAAGGAATTTTGTAATTCCAAGACATAAAGGGAAAAAAGATAAATGAACGAGAGAGATTTATTTGATAATTCTAAACCCGAAACGATCCCGATTTCATCTTATGAACCGATTAAAAGGTGGATTCCATCATTAATAATTCTCCCGTTAGCATTGTATTTTGCACTAACCCGGGGGCATTATGGAATTATTGATAACGCAGACCTTGTAATACATGAAGCCGGGCATTTCTTTTTTTCTTTTTTCGGTAAATATATTTATACGCTTGGTGGAGCGTTAATGCAGGTTTTGCTTCCCTCATTTATCTTATGGTATTTCCTGAGTAATTATTATAAAACAGGGATGCAGTTTACATTATTATGGCTGGGACAGAATTTCATAAATATAAGCGTATATGCCGCAGATGCAAGATCACAGTCTCTTCCCTTGTTAGGCGGAAATTCAGTTTACCACGACTGGCATTATCTGCTCAATGAGATTAACCTTCTTGAATATGACCATGAGATAGGTTATATAATTTATGCGATAGGATTACTTATTTTTCTATTAGCTATTTTTTTACCTCTGATAATTCGCGATTAATTATTAATTTAGAAATTAAATTACTGACACATGTTAAAAAATATTTTTCTAATTATATTCATTTTTGCATTTACTATATCAGCCCAGAACGGATTGGTTAAAGCTTATTTCCCAAGCGGCAAAATTGAATCTGAAATTAACTATGTTAATAAAATAAGGGAAGGAACAGTTAAATTTTATTTTGAGAATGGTAATATTCGGCAGGAGTTTTCATATATAAACGGAAAGGTGGAAGGGTTAGTAAAGGAATATTATGAAACCGGGAAATTAAAACTATCTTATATAATAGCGGATGGTAAAAAAGAAGGGCAGGAATCATTATTTAAGGAAGATGGTACGTATCTTAATGATATTACCTATGAAAGAGGGAAGAGGGTAATGGATAACAATCCCTTGATAGCTGATGCAGATACCACTAGTAAGAATTCCGGAATCTCAAGTGAAAGAAGTGGCGAATATGTCCCTCCGGTAATAGCTGAAGACACCATAAGTGCCGATTCGGTTTATACAATTGCGGAGGTTATGCCAGATCCTGTCGGGGGAATGAATGGGATATATAAAAGACTGGTATACCCCGCATCTGCTAAGGAAAATAAAATCGAGGGTGTTGTCAAAATAGAGATGTTAATAGACAAAGCGGGAGATGTAACCGAATCAAAGATATTAAATGATATTGGGTTCGGATGCGGCGAATCTGCAAAAATTACAATCTTTTACACAAGATTTAAACCAGGACTTCAGAGGGGAAAGCCTGTAAAAGTAAGAATGATCATTCCGGTAATTTTTAAATTACCTGCTTTGAGCAAATGAATAAGAGAATTAGTTGAATCGAAATTGCTTAAACACCTTAGCCATATCTTTACAATATGGATCGATATTTACAAAATAGTTGGGGAATTCTCTTCTCAAGTCATACGTCTTGCGTAAATAATCGAAAAATTTTGAAGAATTATCTGATTTTAGCATGTTTCTAAGGTTTTTATCATCTTTACTGATTTTGTAAACATGATCTACAGCTTTAAACAGCTCATTTTCCAACGCAGAGTTTCCGTCTATTCTAATTTCAGGATCTTTAGCTGCTGGAATTGAAGGTTTCCATGCAGTTTCTTTCTTTAAGAAGCTGCATAATGCATTATAAAGTATTTCCGTTCCATTTATTTTGCCTTCAAATGAATAACCTGCTATATGAGGAGTTCCGAATCTAACCTTCTTTAGTAGTTCCAGGTTTATCTCCGGTTCATTTTCCCAGACATCAAGTACCACGTTAAATTTCTTTTTCCCGATAAGATCATTCAGTGAATTATTCTCAATAACTGGGCCTCTCGAAGCATTAATTATAATAGCCCCATCTTTAAGAAAATTGATCTTTTCATAATCAAAAAGATGATATGTTCTGTCTTCACCTTCCATATTCAAAGGAACATGGAATGTAATAATATCAGCATTCATCAATTCATTAAGCTCAAGGAATTGTTTTTTACCTGTAAGCCTTTTTAATGGAGGATCATTCTGCAGTACATTCATTCCCAAAGCTCCAGCCATTCGTACAATCCGGCTGCCGATATTTCCTACTCCAACTACTCCTATTGTCATCCCTCTTAATGAAAATTTCTGTTCATTTGATATATTCAGTAAAGCGTTAAACACATATTCAGCTACCGCATCAGAATTACATCCGCGGGAATCAGTAAAACAGATATTTTTAGCGGCAAGATATTCAGTATCGATATGATCGGTACCAATTGTCGCTGTTCCGACAAACTTAACATGTGTCCCATCTAGGAGAGCTGCATCCACCTTGGTTATTGATCTTACAAGGAGAACATCGGCATCTTTTAATATAGTATTTGTAATTTCACGCCCATTATAAAGATTGACATCCCCCAAACCGGAAAAAGCCTCTTTTACAAATATTATATTTTCGTCAGCAATAATTTTCATTTTTAATTCTTTTTATTTTAAGTAAGGTGAAAATCTTATTTCTATAATACAATCTTAACAAAGTCGTTATTTATTAATTTCTGATACACAATATCGCGAACAACTTCATTCGGAACAGAAAGCTTTAAATTCAGGCTGTAATACTTTCCATTTTTACTAATATTCGAAGGAGTAACAATATATTTCATTCCGCCTACGGCACCTTCAATTGCTTCAAGTGTCTTGTCAATATTAGTCACTATTATTTTATAGGACCATTCACATGGATAAATGATTTCTGGTCTGTTGCCTGGATTTAAAATCATAAAATATTTCTTAAATACATAGAAAATATAAATAAAATTCCGATAACGATTTATAATGGGGGCCTGACCTACTTGGAACTTCAGTTGAAATAAAATACATATTATTCAATAAATAACAAGTATTAACGTAAACAAATATTCTCATTTTACACAGTCAGTAATTTGGAATTATAAACGTATTATTATATTTAGGTCAACGAAAAAAAGAGTTATGAAAAATATTAATTTAGAAAAAATTAAACGTGTACTGCCGGAAATTCCCGGTATTTTAAGGAAGAAAGAATATTTTAATTCAGCCGTTCTTATTCCATTAGTAAAGTATAAAGATGAATATCATTTCCTTTTTGAAAAGAGAGGGGCCAAAATTAGACAAGGGAGCGAAATTTGTTTCCCCGGTGGGGAATATGATCCCAAATCTGACAAATCTTTTTTAGAAACCGCAATTCGTGAAACAAAGGAAGAACTTGGAGTAAAAGACGAAGACATAAGCATTATTGGCAAACTTGATATACTGATAGGTAATATGGGTGTAACGGTAGATCCGTTTCTTGCAGAGGTTAGAATAAAAGATACCGGCGATCTTACTCTTGATAAGAATGAAGTAGAAAAAATTTTCCTCATTCCAATTTCATATTTTTATGATACAAAGCCTGAAATCTATTATTTGAAAATGCAGGTACATCCGTATTATACAACTGAAAACGGAGAAAGAATAGATCTTTTTCCTGCAAAAGATCTCGATTTACCGGAAAAATACTTATCCCCCTGGACGGCAGGAAAACACAAAGTAATCGCATGGCGCACAAATGAGGGTACTATATGGGGGATAACAGCAGCATTGATTTCAGAGGTCATTTCTAAAATAGAATTATCAGATATAGAATAATTATTTAAGACTGTTAAGTAAGAATTAATTTATTACACTGCTTTTAATCAATTCTCTTATATCATTTAGTACTAAGGAACCAGATAAAAGCAATCTTTCCCTGCTTTGATGCCCATTCGAAATCAGAATACATTTTATTCCTAAATCATTTGCAACATCGTAGTCATGCGTTGTATCGCCAATAAGTAGAATTTCAGAATTAGGCGCATTAATTTTGGTAATAAGTTCTCTACCTATATCCAATTTACTTGTTGCATATATATGATCAAGCCCGGTAATATTTTTAAAGTACCTGGTAA
Source organism: Ignavibacteriaceae bacterium (assembly GCA_031292455.1). Lineage (GTDB taxonomy): Bacteria > Bacteroidota > Ignavibacteria > Ignavibacteriales > Ignavibacteriaceae > Fen-1301. Next base: position 84,262 of record JARLHC010000120.1, on the reverse strand, counting down.
GCCCATGTTCATTTATAATTTCAATCAGTGTATGGAGTGAATAGGCGGAGAGGACTGACTGCTCAATTCCAAGGGAAGAGATATAATCCAGGACTTCATTTGTTCCTTCAAATAAGTTTGTTTCCTTTTTTCTTATTTCGTATTCGTCCATCCATTCTTTTCCTACCTCTGCGAAAGAATATTCAACAAAATTGAAACCTGCTTTTTCATAATAATTTTTCACAGGAAAGTCAAAAATATGTCTATAATCTTCAAGAGAGAGCATTTTTAGATTTTTCTTTTTAAGAAGTCTATTTATAATATTAAGGGACAAAGCTGTATCATTTAACAGAGTACCGTTCCAATCCCAGATTATATGTTTAAACTTATGAATCATGTTTCAATATATGTTCTATTTTTAATGTTCTAAATTAAATTCGGAATCGTTAATCCCGGTATTTAATTTAATATTTGTAACCTCAAATTCCATAACCTGTTGTCCCAGCTTTTGTATAATTTTAAAAGGGAAATAGAGGCCATTAACAGACCTGAAATCAGAGTAGTAGGTTTTTTGCAAATACGTCTGTTCGGATGCGATAACGGGTTTCTCATCCATTATTTTAAAACCGGTATTTTTGTCATAATAATGGATCCAATTAAGAGAAGAGTTCTTAAGAAGTATTTTATAGGCCGGTTTATTTTCCACAGTATCAATTCCTAGATATGTGATATGAATTATATTTGTATCCAGATTTAATAGGAGGTTAAGAGTTGATTCATTTTTCAATTTGGCCAATTCTACGCCTTTAATATCTTTAACCTGGTCATTAATTTTCAGATATCCAATATCATTATTGAAAAGAACTATCTGCTCTACTTCACCTGCCTGTATTATTTGTTTAAATTTATCAGGTTGTTTCTGGTAAATAGTCATTATCACACTTACTTTTTGCACATTACCCTTCATTTCAGTAATGCGGTCTTCAACTTGGTTTAGTTTTTCCCTCCCACCGATTACCGCAATATATCTTTGGATAATGTTGTATGCATTTAAGGTATCTGCAGCTTTAACACAGGACACATTGAATAATAAAATAAATAAAATAAGGAATGCGGTTTTCATTACAACTACTATTTGAGTGATTAGGTCAAAATAACAAATCCGTTAAATGAAAACCAGAGAAATCAAAAGTCTTTTGGAGTTAACGCAAAACTTTGAACTATAAAATCTTGCATATAGATTTGATATGCGGCACAAAATAGATAAGTTTCTTGTATAAAATATATGTGTTAATTAGATTTCTTATGTATGAATAGACAGATAAATAAATATAGACCGATTATTACCTCAATATTTTTAGCAGGGTATTTATCTTTTATCCTGTTGTCAATCGTACACTTTCATAGCAATACAGTTTATAATAATTATAAGAGCAGTGAAATTGTCAACTATGTTTTACATTCAACAACATCTGATAATGATGAAAACTGCCCAATTTGCTTATCATTCTCTTCAATTAATGTTAATACAATAAACTTAACTTTTTCTTCCTCACTTTTAATTGAGAACTGTCCTTTAATAATTATTGCATCCGGTTACAAGTCAAATTCCCAGAATGTAAAATACCTTCGCGGCCCGCCCAATAATAATATCCTTTCCTTATAAACCTATCTTTTATCTTATACTGGAATGGATCCAGCATAGTTGATAAAATAGATTATTTTATTCATATAGTTAACATCAAAAGGATATTAAATGTTTAATTATAATTTTTTTAATAATATATGGTCTTTAAATAAATTAATACTATTATTCTTTTTATTCAGCTTTCAAAGTCAGATTGTAACAGCCGGTTCAAAAGAGGGGGTCAAGCCAATCGTTGAGACTGTTAATTTTACTGTAACTGTAACCGATAAGCAAACTTCAGAACCACTACAGTTAGTGAGTGTAATAATAAAGAGAGGAAATACTATTGTAGCAGCAACTTCAACAAACCCCTATGGAAGAGCCACGTTTCGTGATCTCCAAAGCGGCCATTATGAAATTTCTACCCGATTTATAGGTTATAATGAGTTTAAAGATTCAATTTCGGTAGATAAATTACATAAACGTCTTGCTATAAAAATAACCCAAAAGAGTATAGAACTTAATGCAATTGAAATTACGGGGAATAAAATAAATAATGCAGCTACAACAATTGATATAACTTCAGGGCAGCAGACATTTGATCTTGAATCCTATCATTCGGCTCCCACAGGAAGCGTAATACAGTTAGTACAGGAGAACCTTGTCGGCGCAGCTAAAGCACCTACAGGAGAAATACACATCCGCGGACAGCATGGTGAATTCACCTATTTAGTAGATGGTATCCCAATACCATTGGGAGTTTTCGGAGGTTTAAATGAAATAGTAGATCCGAAAGTGATTTCAAAAGTAACTTTTTATACAGGAGGATTTCCAGCAGAATTCGGAGGACAAATTGCGGGTATAATGGATATTCAAAACAGGGTTCCACCTGGTAATTTCCATCTCGATTTCTCAACATATGGCGGCAGTTATTTAACTTCAGGGGATTCATTAGGAAGCCGGGTTGGTTCATTAAAAGCATTAAATACAAACGGACAAAGTATTTCTTTGAATGATCATATAGGAAAGGTAGGTTTCTTTTTTACAGGCTCAAGACAGGAAACCGATAGAAGGATTGATCCGCCAGTAATCCCTTTATTTCATGACCATGGACTGGATTATTTTGCTTATGGTAAATTTGACTGTCTTTTGAATGAAAATGATTACATAACTGCAAATATTAATTACAGTAAGACTCTTTCTCAAATACCTTACGATCCATCCCAGGGATTTCTATCCGACGAGCAGAATTCATATAACGGGTTTCAAACCATCTCATTTTTTCATACGCTTGAGTCAACAATAGATCAGGAAGCAAATTTTTTCATAGGAGGCTATGCACGGGAAGGAGGCCTCAAATTCACCCCTAATGTTAACGATTATCTTACTGTAGTATTAAACGGGGATACTACCAAAAAGTATGTTGTTGATCAAAACAGGTCATATAATACAATGGGTTTTAGGACTAAATATGATCAAAAATTTTCCCATCAATTTGGATTTGCTGCAGGACTTAATTACAGTTATACCTCAGGAAATGATAATTTTACATTTTTAAATTCATCCGGAGATAATTTAAATACTACCTCTAATTATTCGGGTTATGATTTCGGTATATTTATTCAAACCGAGTGGCATCCTGCTGAATGGACAAGGCTTGCATTAGGGCTACGGTATGATATTCATAAAGCACCATCTATTGCTAATCAGACAGATGCATCGCCAAGAGTAAAATGGAGCTTTTTCATAGATGAATTTAACAGTTTCGTATTAAGCTACGACAGATTATTTATGCCGACCAATATAGAAAACCTTGGAGTTGTTGCAACATTATTTGGAAATTCATCCTCTCCTGCATTACCGGAAAAAGATAATCTATATGAAGCAGATTATATCAGAAACTGGCTTAATGGATTTAACACTAAACTGGCCGGGTTTTACAAGGAATCCTCTCCGGGACTTGACGATGAAACACTTGGCTCCAGTACAATACGGGTAAATGTTAATGTAAATCAGGTTAAAGTAACAGGCCTGGAGCTTGCCTTAACATATGAAATTCCTGATAATCCATTTTCGGGATATATAAATGGATCACTAATTCATGCATATGGATCTGGTCCGGTTTCCGGCGGATTTCTTCCACCAGATTCTTCTACAACTATTTTTGATCTTGACCATGACCAGCGATTATCAGCAGTTATAGGATTAAAATATCAGCCTGAAAATTGGTTTATTAATTTAACCGGTATTTATGGTTCAGGACTTTCAAACGGAATCGGCAGTTATCAATTTAAAACCAGCCTATTTGATTTCAATCAAGGCGCACATACTTCTCCATCCTGGATTTTTAACGTTTCCGGAGGTTATACATTTAATCTCGGAAAGGAACAGACCATTGAGCCATCAATTTTTATTAATAATATATTAGATCATGAACATTTAATAAAGGGGGCATTTTTCAGCGGAGCAAGTTTTGAAGAAAGGAGAAATCTAATGGTAAAAGTGACTTATCATTTATAATAGTGTGTAAATAATTTAAAAAACAAAAGCGCTCCTAAGAGCGCTTAATTTGGTAACAAGATGTAAAAAAGCTTATTTCGGTTTTGCTTCGCTGACGATTATACTACGTCCGCTTAATTCGCTACCGTTAAGAGCTTGAATAGCATTACTTGCTTCAGATTCGTTTTCCATTTCAACGAAACCAAATCCACGTGAACGACCGGTCTGACGATCAGTTATCACTTTTGCAGATACGACTTTTCCATGAGTTTCGAATGCGTTCTTCAGGATTTCGTCGTTTACTGCCCAGGGAAGACTTCCCACAAAAAGTTTAGTACTCACTAACTTACCTCTAAAATATAAACAATAATTCACTCCGGCTATTACACCGTAAAGAAAGATAAAAATTTAATTTAAAATATCAAAATATTTTGTTGTTTTTTATTATAAAAGTGCTAAAAAATTGCAAAATTCTCTTAATTATCTCACTTTTTGATGAAAATACACACGGCTACTCAAAAATAAGATGTAGTATTTCGCTTAGATTATTTACTGGTACTATTCGGATACCTGAGTTTAACTTAAGCCCCTTCATATTATTATCAGGTATGAAAATCCTATTAAAGCCAAGTTTTTCTGCCTCTTTAATTCTTTTTTCAATATTGCCAATACTTCTTATTTCACCACCCAAACCAACTTCCCCTATTAAAACAGATTTATTATCAATTATTTTATCAAGCAAGCTTGAGGCTATACTACAGCAAACAGCCAGATCAACAGCCGGCTCCATTATTCTAACCCCACCCGCCATATTTAGAAATACATTAGTTGCTGACAAGCGTAAATTTGCTCTTTTTTCAAGCACAGCCAATAAGATTGAGAGCCGTCTGCTGTCAAATCCGGTGGTAACTCTTTGAGGGTTACCGTAATTGGAAGGAGTAACGAGAGCCTGCACTTCAAGAAGTATTGGGCGTGTACCTTCAACACTTGCCGTAATAACTGAACCAGAAACATTTTTTTCTCTATCACTTAAAAATAATTCGCTGGGATTATTAACTTCTACAAGTCCGTTTTCATACATTTCAAAAATACCAATCTCATTCGTACTTCCGAACCTGTTTTTTTGTGATCTTAATATCCTAAAAGCGTGGTTACTTTCCCCCTCAAACTGGAGTACAGTATCAACTATATGTTCAAGGACTTTAGGGCCTGCGATTATTCCTTCCTTGGTTACATGTCCAATTAGAATAACAGCGAAATGACCCTTCTTTGCTTCTTCCATTAAGAGAGATGTGCATTCTCTTATCTGTGTAACGGTTCCGGGTGAATTATCAAACTGTTCAGAATGCATTGTTTGGATAGAATCAATAATTACCACAGAAGATTCTGATTCCTTTATAGAAGAAAGTATCAGGTTTAAGTTAGTTTCAGCCAGGATAGACAGATTATCAGATTTAATTTTCAGTCTTAATGCCCGCAACTTGATCTGTTGAATTGATTCTTCGCCGGTAACATACAGGACATTTGAGCTAATTTGTGCTGCTGCCTGAATTGCTAAAGTAGATTTTCCGATACCAGGATCTCCGCCTAACAAAATAACAGACCCAGGCATAATACCTCCCCCAAGAACCCGATCGAATTCTTTGATACCTGTCTTTACTCTATCCTCCTCTGATGCACTTATCTCACTTATTTTATAAACACTGGATTTCTGATTGCTGGCAGCATTACTTTTCTTTTTTGAAGTTTCGACCAATTCTTCAGAAAATGAATTCCAACTGTCACACTCAGGACATTTACCAAGCCAGCGTAGTGACTCATATCCGCATGAAGTACAAACATATTTAATCCTGGATTTAGACAAACTTTATAATTACCTCTTCATTTTTTAACAAAACATCTTCTAACTTAGATATATCTTTTCCCCCTGCTGTTGCCAGGTGGGGTCTTCCACCCCCCTTTCCTCCGACAAACTTTGCAAGTTCCCCTACAATTTTACCTGCGCTAAGTTTCTTATCCTTAATAAGATCATCGGTTACCACTGTTAGAATAGCAGCCTTACCATCTATTTCCGATATCAATGTTCCGATACCATTCCTCATTCTATTTCTTAATTCTTCACCAAGGGACATAAGCTCACTTGTATTCTCGGCATTAACTTTGCCTTTATAAACATTAATCCCTTTCAGATCAAAAGGGTTAGAGAGAATAGCATTTAATTCTGTAAGTTTCGACTGCAGTTTAAAAGCAGCAATCTCCTTTTCAAGATGTTTTTTATCATCAGATAATTTTTGAATTTTCTCTTCCTGTTCACTAAACAATAACATCTGCTGATTTATATATTTTTCAATACCAAAACCTGTAATAGCCTCTATTCTTCTGACGCCGCTTGCAATGGAAGATTCGCTAATAATTTTGAATAATCCTATTTGTGATGAGTTCCTGACATGAGTCCCTCCGCAGAATTCCATCGTAAAATCCCCGAACTGAACAACATTAACTTTATCTCCGTATTTATCACCAAAGAACATTAATGCTCCCATTTTCTTTGCAACATCGAAGGGAATATCGCGATGATGCTGAAGAGGTATATTCTCCATCAACTTTTCATTAACCAGAGACTCAATATCCCTAATTTCAGATTCGGATAGTTTTGCAAAATGAGTAAAATCAAATCGCAGACGATCGGGACCTACATAGGAACCTGCTTGCTGAACATGAGTGCCCAGAATCTTTCTCATAGCAGCGTGCATGAAATGTGTTGCAGAATGATTCCGCATAATATCCCAACGTCTTTTCTTGTCAACTTCAGCGATCAGGTTGTTTCCCAAAATTAAAGGAGAAGAGTTCGGATTATCAATAATATGGACAGTCATGTTATCAATTTTTGTTACATCAACCACACTTAAGTTATCTTTTTCGGTAACAAGATTGCCGAGGTCGTCAGCCTGTCCACCCGCCTCAACATAGAAGGGGGTCTTATTTAGAATAACAAAATCTTTTCCTTCTTCTTTTTTAATACCGATTATTTTAGAAGTAGATATAAATTCATCATAGCCTGTAAATTCACTTGCCTCCCCGAGCAGTTCAAATGAGTGTAGGTCATTAAGATTTATCTTAACGGTTGATAATTTATCCTTTGTGGCATTTCTTCCCTTTTGTTTCTGATTTTGCATCAAAACATTAAATCTCAACTCATCAATTGAAAGACCTTTTTCCCTGGCCATAACGTTAGTAAGATCAACAGGAAAACCAAATGTATCGTACAATTTAAATACGTCATCACCGGGAATAATCTTTATTCCCTTCGGTTGAATATCCTTTACTATTTTTTCAAATAAATCAATGCCTCTATCAAGAGTTACATTGAAACTTTCTTCCTCGGCACGGATTATTTTTTCGACATATTCTTGTTTCTCTTTTATTTCCGGGAATACTGATCCCATAGTATTTACAACTATCTGAACAAGTTTATAAAGAAATGGATCATGAAGATTTATTTTCCTGCCATATCGCGATGCTCTTCTTAAAATTCTTCTTAAGACATATCCCCTTCCTTCATTTCCAGGGGCAGCTCCATCGCTGATTGCAAAAGTTAGAGTTCTAACATGATCCGCAATTACACGCATCGGGATAATGAATTCTTCGCGATCATATTGAACCCCGGATAATTCTGAAATAGCCTGAATTATTGGAGAAAAAACATCTGTGTCGTAATTAGACGTTTCATTCTGCAAAATCCGGCAGACACGCTCAAATCCCATCCCGGTATCAACGTGTTTTGCAGGAAGATCATGAAGTACACCATTAGCATCTTTATTATATTGAATAAAAACAAGGTTCCATATTTCTATACAGTTGGGATTTCCGGCATTTACATATTCTGGATTATCAAAGTCTTCCAGAAGATTTATATGAATTTCAGAGCATGGACCACAAGGTCCGATTTCTCCCATTTCCCAGAAATTATCCTTCTCCCCAAATCTTAAAATATGGTCATGTTTAATGTCGGTAACAGTTTTCCAGTAATTTAAAGCTTCATCATCAGTATTGTATACGGTAGCCCATAATCTTTCCTTTGGCAGTTTCCAAATTTCAGTTAATAACTCCCAGGCCCAGCTTATCGCCTCTTTTTTGTAATAATCTCCGAATGACCAGTTCCCCAACATTTCAAAGAATGTATGATGGTAAGTATCATATCCCACCTCTTCAAGGTCATTATGTTTTCCGCTTACTCGAATACATTTTTGCGTATCAGCTGCACGTTTATAATCCCTTGTTCCAGTTCCTAGAAAAACATCCTTAAATTGGTTCATTCCTGCATTTATAAATAGCAAGGTGGGGTCATTATATGGAACGACCGGAGCGCTTGGTACAATTCTATGTTTTTTATTCCTAAAAAACTCTAAAAACTGCTCTCTTATTTCGGTTGAGGTCATACAATCCTGATTTTATTTTTAACATTTAAAGATAAGGAATTAGGGAGTAACCATAAATGGAAAAGATTGCTTTTTATGCCCCTTACTTTTACCTTTGCAAGTAATAAGTTTCATATTATAGAGAATAATGTCTGTAAATATAACCTCAACTGACAGTGAATTAATGCAAAGAGTTTGCAGTAACGATTCCAAAGCTCTTGAGGCATTATATAACCGATATTCACCACTTCTTTATACGCTTATTAAAAAAATAGTTACTGAAGATGAAGTTGCAAAAGATGTTTTGAGTGATGTGTTTGTTATCATTTGGAGAAAGATTGATTTGTTTGATTTTAATTCAAATGATGCTTACTGTTGGCTTGTCTCAATTACTCGTAATAAAGCAATTGATACCATTAGAAGAAGAAATTCTTCAGAAATGGAACCTTACAGTGATGAATACGAAAACAATCATATAATACCAAACCTTTCAAGTAAAATTGATCCGCTAGAACTGGAAACAGCCAATAATATTAAAGATGAAGTTGTCTCTTCCCTGAATAAACTAACAAATGCACAGCAGTTTGTAATTTCTTTGGCTTATTTTGAAGGCCTAACCCAAAAAGAAATTGCCGAAAGATTAAATATTCCGGTTACTACAGTAAAATCGAAAATTAAAATAGCCCTGGGTAATCTAAGAAATAGTTTAATTATGGGAGAAGTATAAATGGGGGACTTAAATGACCTCATCTATGCATATTCCCTTGGTTGCTTAGATCCAGAAGCACAACAAGAAGTCATAAATTGCCTTAATAACGGTGAGGAATTTAATCTAAAGGAATTGGGCGAATATCAGAATCTTGTTTCGTTGCTTCCCTTAACATTAACAATTGAAATCCCTGATCCGCAATTAAAGGAAAATGTAGCTAGAAAATTATACAGTTTAAAAGATGATATAAGAGCAAAAAGGGAAAAGCTTCAATCTTCGCCTGAAAATCAGGATACAAAAGTCAAGGTGAATGAATTTAATGACGAAGCCCATATTCAAGACGATAGACAAGTTGGACTTGAATTTGAGGATGACAGCCCAAAACCTCTTTATCACTTTCCACCCGTTTCACATAAAAATAAATATAACCTTAAGTTCATTTGGGTCTTAATATTCTTCATTTTGATTGCAGGAATTATTCTATCGTATTATTACATATCATCGGAAACTAAAAACTTAAATACAAAGGTCGAAACGCTTAAAAAAGAAGTGAGCCAACTTAATAATCAGTTAATCAGCAGCCAGGAACTCCAGGAAATCCTTCTCTCTCCAAATGTTCAAATTATAAATTTAAAGGGAACTAGTCTAAATCCTGCTGGTTTCGGAAAACTATTCATCGATTCAGCAAAAGAAACAATGTACTTACAGATATCTCAGATGCCAACTATATCAGAAGATAGTTCTTTGCAATTATGGGTTAGTATATCTGGTAAATTTTCAAACCTTGGGGACTTATCTACTCCGGATAATAAGGGCCTTTATTCCTTTAAAATGCCAGACCTGGGGAAAAATAAAGAAATCAGCTTTCTTATAGCCGGGGGATCTATAAGCGAATCAACAACTCCAGGTAACCAGGTTTATTTGATTGGGACACTGACGCCTTAGTAATTTCTTTTTCGGAACAACAGGAATACTCCGAAAAAAATTATCAATACAGGCCAATATGCAACTATAATCCTAAAAACAGACACTATAAAAGAAAGGAATGATATTTCACCATGTGTTATGGTTATTATTATTCCGGAAGCTATTAAGACAAGAGACAAAATAAGAACAAAAGTCGGTTGATCGCCATCAATATATGTCATCAATAATCCTGAACCAATAATCATCAATATAGAGGGGATAATTAAGGGGGAGAATTTCATTATTTCAAAATTAGAATAAATAAACATAAACATTCCAATCAAAAAAATAACAGTTGAAATAAATATTATCCATCTATTCTTTTTTCCAAAAGAATTGAATGCATAACTTAACCCCCAGAAGATAAAAATATAACTAAGTAATTCGAGGTTATTAATATTAACAACCCCGATAATCTTTAATAAGATAAGAATCAATAATAATGTTAAGAGGTATGATATAATTGATTGACGCTTTTCCAATTTATGCTTTCCGGATTAAAAATTTTTAATATATTGAAAGAATTAATTGAAATTAAAGAGTTTCCTCTTATTTCCCAAATTAATGCAATACAGAATGAAGTAATCGTTTTGAAAATCAGCTTCTTTTTAGTTTAATTTAAAAATGATATTTTCTTGTTTACAATGATTACAATTAAGAAAGAACCGAAAATAAGCGTTGGAATACTATCTGAAAAGAAGATCAACTTCGATCTCTACGGAGAATTTAAGGTTGATGGGTTAAGTCAGATTTTAAGTGGACGTTTTTCTGCAGAATTAATTAACGATAAAATTATCTGCAGAAGAGGGGATGAACTTTTTGAATTCCAAAATGAGGTTACTTTTGAACCTGTGGACCCCGGAATTGAGTCTTTTTTAATAAAAGATGTAATTATAGGTTTACAATTTCATTGGGAAAGAAAGGAAAAACAAAGGTTTGCAGGATCATTAAAAATTATAAAAGACTCGGTAAAACTTACTGCAATTAATATTATTTCAATTGAAAATTATTTATCGAGTGTTATTTCCTCTGAAATGAATGCAAAAAGCTCATTACAACTATTAAAAGCACATGCTATCGTGAGCAGAAGCTGGCTGCTGGCACAACTAGAAAATTCGAAACTTCACAAAAAAGAAAAGATCAGACCGAAAAATGAATACCTTTCCGATAATGAATTAATCAGATGGTTTGATAAAGAAGACCACAAAAATTTTGATGTCTGTGCAGATGATCATTGTCAAAGATACCAGGGCATAACAAAGATAATTTCCGATGTTGCAAGACAGGCGATTGAACAAACTAAAGGGGTGATTTTAACTTATGATGAAAAAATTTGTGATGCTAGGTATTCCAAATCCTGTGGAGGAATAACCGAATCATTCGAGAATGTATGGTCACCCACTCACATTAACTATTTAACCTCAGTAATAGATTATAAATTTGAACCTGAAAATTTTGATCTTAATTTTAATTCCGAACATAATGCATCAAAATGGATTAAGGGAAATATCCCCTCGTTTTGTAATGTAACAGACAGAAAAATAATTACACAGGTATTAATTGATTACGATCAGGAGACAAAAGATTTTTACCGGTGGAAAGTAGAATATGAACAAGAAGAAATAAAAGAATTAATCACTTCCAAAACTCAAATTGATTTTGGTGATATCGTTGATTTACTTCCTATCGAAAGAGGAGATTCCTCAAGAATAATAAAACTTAAAATTAAAGGGACAAAAAGGGAATTTACATTCGGAAAAGAACTTGAAATTAGAAGGATATTGTCAAAGACACACCTTTATTCTTCTGCGTTTATCGTAGAAAAAGATAACATTCAGAATGGAATACCTCAGAAATTTACTATTTATGGTGCGGGATGGGGACATGGTGTTGGTCTCTGCCAGATTGGTGCGGCATTTATGGCTTCAAAAGGGTATCAGTTCGATGAAATCCTTTTTCATTATTTTATTGGAACCAGATTAAAGAAAATTTACTAATATAATGAACTCAGATATATCTATCAGGAGACAGATTGAAGCCAATTAACTCAGAACTTAACTTGCCTGATTGCTCTGCATTTAAGCTTGACCCAATTTGTAGCAGCGCATCATTGAAACAAATAGATAATTTAGCAAAAAGTAAATATATACTTCTAATTATTTCAAAATCTGAAATAAAATTTGGGCAATACGCCTATGAAAGGATTTCAGGTTTAGCTCAATCAATTAATTCAGGAATTATTTATTCAGATTATTATGATAAAAGTGAAAATCAGTTAACCCCCCATCCCCTTATTGATTATCAGACCGGCAGCATACGTGATAATTTTAATTTTGGCCATCTTATGTTTTTCAGAAAAGATGTTTTTTCTGAAACTGTAAAAGAATTAGACGATAAATATGAATTTGCTGGGTTATACAACCTGCGGCTGAATATTTCCACAAAATACCATATAATCCGAATCCCTGAATTCTTATATGCTTCATCCGGAAAACCGGAAAATGAAAATCAATTTGAGTATGTAGATTCCAGAAACCGCGTAGTACAAATTGAAATGGAACAGGCATTTACTGATTATCTTACAAAAATAAAGGCGTTTATAAAGTCTCCTTCTAATAAAATTGATCTGTACCTGGAATCATTTAAAAACGAAGCTTCGGTTATTATTCCTGTAAAGAATAGGGCAAAGACAATATCAGAAGCTGTAAATTCTGCATTGCATCAGAAAACAGATTTCCCTTTTAATGTAATTGTGGTAAATAACTATTCAAATGACGGAACTTCAGAAATCCTGAATTTATTGGCAGAATCAAATAATAACCTTATTAATGTTATTCCATCAGATACTACTCTATGTATCGGGGGCTGCTGGAATACCGCAATACATCATAAGGAATGCGGTAGATTTGCTATACAACTTGACAGCGATGATATTTATTCTGATGATAACTCATTGCAGAAAATAGTTAATGTTTTTAGAAAAGATAAATGCGCAATGGTTATAGGGAGTTATAAATTAACTGATTTTAATTATAATATTATTCCCCCGGGAATAATTGACCATAAAGAATGGACTGAAAAAAATGGGCTTAATAATGCATTAAGAATAAACGGGCTTGGTGCACCCAGAGCATTTTTCACACCTATGATCAGGGATATCAATTTCCCAAATGTAAACTATGGGGAAGACTACTCCGTCGGGTTAGTCATTTCTCGAAGCTACAAAATAAGAAGAATTTTAGAGCCGATTTATATTTGCAGAAGGTGGGAGGGAAATTCAGATGCCTTGCTTTCTATTGAAAAAGAGAACTCTTATAATTTCTATAAGGATAAAGTAAGAACACTGGAGATATTAGCCAGGCAAATTAAGAATGCAGGGGAACATGCCTAATTCATATAATACTATTAATGATCAACTGGTATATAAATTTATTGAACAAAATAATTTTAATGATGCCGCCATACGATTGCTGGAAAAACAACGGGAAACCTGGCCGGCCCTGAATTCAGGCATTAACTCATTGAGACTTATTAAGTTAAAGCCCATTCAATTTGATGGATTCAGTTTTCAGATTCAGTATAATCCCGGTAGATATATGTCTACTTCGGCAATGGTCGATGATAAATCGATAAAAAACAGGAAATGTTTTCTTTGTCCTGATAATCTTCCTAAGGAACAGGAAGGGATTATTGTAAATGATTATATATTGTTAGCAAATCCTTATCCCATATTTCCGAAACACTTTACAATATCAAATTTAATCCATAAACCTCAACGGATAGAGAACAGTTTTGAAGAACTATTGTTCTTCAGTAAAATATTATCGAAAGACTTTTCGGTTTTTTATAACGGTCCTTTATGCGGAGCGTCGGCACCAGATCATTTGCATTTTCAGGCCGTAAGTAATTATTTAATGCCTCTTGAGAACGAATTTAAAAGTATTAAAAAGAAATACGGCCAACCTTTCCCTGATAATAATTGCAATCTTACAATGATAAATGACGGGTTAAGAAAAATAATTTCTTTTGAAAGCAAAGAGAAACAAAATATAATTAGGGCATTTAACTCTTTTTACAAAGTATACTCATATAAATCCGACTTAATTGAGCCAATGATGAATATTCTGTCTTCATATACGGAAGAATTAGGATGGAGAGTTTTGGTTATGTTAAGAGCTAAACATAGACCCGCCGCCTTTTATAAAGCGGGAGATGAAAAACTATTATACAGTCCCGCTGCAACTGATTATGGCGGTTTATGTGTCTTGCCGATTGAAAATGATTTTATAAAGCTCGATAAAGTTCTGCTTAAAAGTATATTCCATGAAATCAGTATTTCAGATGCTGAGTTTCATTCATTAAGAGAAAAACTGAAATTATTCCTTACTCATCAGATCGCTTAAGAACTGCATATCTTTAGATTCAGAATTGGACATTATTATTTTAATAATTGCAGTTAGAGGAACAGATAATAGCATTCCTACTACACCCCATACATAACCCCAAAGCAAAACAGATAGCAATATTAATAATGGGTTGAGGTTTAACCTCCGTCCAATTAGCTGAGGTTCCAGTATATTAAAGAAAAGTGTCTGGATGGCTCCTATAATTACTGCTATCAATATTGTAAATCCGACTGAACCGCTCTGGACTAAAACGAAAACAACCGGCAGGACTAAAGCAATTGCTGAACCAAGTGAAGGAATAAAATTAAAAAGAAATATAAATAACGCCCATACAATAGGAAAATCTATCTTAAATATAATACAAACAATGAATACCGAAATGCCGGCTCCCAGGTTTACCCCTATTTTAGCTATTATATATCTCTGAATCTGTTCTGTTATATTCTTAAATGTAGAAGCTAATTTCTCTTCCCTCTCAGAAGTTTCCCTGTTCAGCATTTCTCCAACAGTTTCATTATTTATAGAGTTCGCTAAAATAGTATTTAATTTCTCAGGTTCATGCTCCGGCTTTCTGTGAACAAATCTCTTCTTAATTGCTTCATATATATTATTATGTCCGGTAAGCACAAATACAAAAAAGAATAAGACAAATAGAACATTGCCTAAAAGAGAAAATGTAGAAGTAAATATATTCCCTGCAATTGGTTTATAGTCAATGTGCTGAATGGAATTCTTTAGTGAAAAGTTTTTATAAAACGGGTCATTTATATGCAGCCAGGCTGCGGCTTGTTGGACTATATTATTCAGCTTTTCTTCGTAAATAGGAAGTTGATCCGCAAATTGTGATACTGACCCTATAATAAATGCTGAAACTCCCCATGCTGCAAGCGCTGTAATAAATATATCAACAAGAATTATTACAACCGTTGGAATTTTGAATTTTGCAAGGAATCCATTTAATGGAGAGAAGGCAAAAAACAAAAAATAGGCAATCACAAAGGGAATAAAAATATTGCTCAACTCCCTTAGCGTCAAACCGATAACAACAAGCCCTATAATCGAAACAAAGAACTTTACAGTTTTATCCTTCCTGATATTTTCCATATTTCTTATCTATTTTAAATTAGAGGGTACCTGAGGAGTGGATAATAATTTTTCAATAATCTCCCACCGCAAGTCAGGATTATTTTCAGTTCCGCCTTTATGAATAATATATTCTTTAACTAAATCTTCTCCCAGATTATAATTTATTACATAACTTCTGTATGTATCAATAAAACGCATGCTTTGTTCAGCTCTTTCTCTTGTCAAAACAGCATATTTCTGAAGCCATGTAATTGCTTCTTGCCTGTTTATTTTCCCGTTAAGATAATTTCTCGCAGCTTCATTATCTGCATATTTAAGTTCAGAGGACAATTCAATAACCTTGTAATAGAGTTCTGCCCGTGAAGTATCTAAACCCGCCAGTGGAAAGAGAACTTCTTTTTCAAACTTTATCCTTGAGTCCCCCGGAAACGCTACATGTATTCCAAAATTAGCACTCCCTTCAGCAATAAGTGATTGAGGAGTGTATAAAGGATAAACTGTAAACTCCATCCATTTATTCTTGCGTACCATATTCTGTTCAAGAAGAGCATTATAAACATGATGCCCCGGATAACCTTCATGGGCTGCAAGATCAATAGCGCGGTCAATATAAATCGGAAGACTTGTATTTATCTGAATTAAGCTGTAACAGTTCCCCTTATACCAGTTATATGCCCCCCACGGTTTATCCTTTACATATTCTATTGAAAAATTTTCATTGGTAGGTAAAGCAATGTGCTGTAATGTTCTTTTCCTGCATTCATTTATTGCAGCCGAAAAAACAGTATCAAGCTTATTTACCGGTATAATAAATGATTTCCGGAATTCATGTAATCTCTCCGATATATTCCCCTTGCCTGGCAGGGTTTTATCAAGTTCGTCAATTACAGATTTAAAGAAATCATTTGAATGTACCGGGGCAATAACATCATACAGATTCTTAGTCTCTTCGTCAAATGTAAAAACGGCTCCTGCCAGCATCGATATCCTCGCACGCACTGCAAGTAACTGCTTATATAAAAATTTGTAACGGAAGGTCTGAAGTTCGTCGGCTTTGTAATTGCTTAATGCATCAAGACTATCAAGCAGCTTTCCTGATTCATCGAACAACTTCTGTACTTGCATTGAATCCTTTACAATTACTGAAGATGATTCCGGCTTCCATTCAGCAGGACCATAATACGCATCCACATAACCGGGATCATGAAGTCCGACATTTAGCACAAGTTTAACATACCTTTCTGCAATTCTGTTCATCTTTAATTCCAGTTCATTATTGGATCCTGTATTATTTGGTTTGCTGCAGGAATTAATAATCACAAGGATTATTGAAAGTATAATAAATTTTATTGCTCTCATTAGTTAACCTGCTCTTTTTTACGGGCTTTTCTCGCTTCAATAAAAGAATTAATGGCTAATATTAAAAATAATAAACAGATCACTATCATTATAAAAAGTATCATCGATGCCCCGTCCATATTTTCAAAAGCACGCTTTTCTATAAATCTGAAAAGACTCCCTGCCAACCCTAAAAGTACCAGAACCGAAGCTGCATGCATTGAGTGCTTTAACTTTTTTTCATCAAATGCTGTTATGCCAAGTATTATAATGGGTACTCCTATAAATAATGGAATGAGAGCAGTAATACTAACCTTCCCCATTCCAAAATAACCGTATAATCCAAGAACCGATAATAAAAACCCGAAAATTACAGATATCTTTGGCATTTGATCTCCTTAAAGTATTAATCTATTTTTCATATGCTTTGATTATTACTGACTTCAATTTTTTCCAATTCCCTCTCTCCTATCTGCTGACGCCACATAGCATAATAAAGACCTTTCATATCCAGAAGTTCATTATGCCTTCCTGACTCAATTATTTCACCTCTTTCAAGAACATATATTTTATCAGCATGAAGCACTGTGGAAAGACGGTGAGCAATTAATATTACTATCAGTTCCTTGTTGCCGGAAATAGCTCTGATTGTTCCGCTTATTTCCTCCTCAGTTAAAGAATCAAGTGATGACGTTGCTTCATCAAATACTAATAGATGGGGCTTCCGTAAAAGCGCCCTTGCAATAGAAAGACGCTGCTTCTCACCGCCGGAAACCTTTACCCCTCCTTCACCTATCATTGTATCAAGTCCATGATCAGCCCTTGAAAGTAGTGTCTGACATGCCGCCTGGTTAAGAACATCCATTATCTCCTCATCCGTCGCGGCAGGATTAACATAAAGCAAATTTTCTTTAATGGTCCCTGAAAAAAGCTGGGTATCCTGAGTTACAAATCCAATCTTTTCCCTTAACTGGTCAAAATCAATCGTGTCTCCCGGATTGCCGTTATATAATATCTGCCCTTCCTGTGGAGAATATAAACCCACTAATAATTTTACAAGTGTAGTCTTACCTGCGCCTGAAGGGCCTACAAATGCAATTGTTTCTCCTACACTGGTCTCAAATGAAATACCTTTCAAAGCTCTCGATGCTGTAGAACGGTGTTTAAACCCAACATTTACAAATTCCAGTGTCTGGATATTATTAATAAATACAGGGTTAACAGGTTTAACCTCAATAGGAAGCTTTAGAATATCTTCAAAATTATTCAACGAAACTTCCGCTTCACGATAAATTCCTATAATCTCACCCAGACTCTGAAGCGGACCAAAGATAAAAAAGGAATAAATAAACAATTGAAAGAATTGACCTACGGTTATTGCTCTTTCATGAATCAGGTATAACATTAGAAAAAGAATTGTAGTCCGGATAAAATTTACTGCTGTTCCCTGAATAAAACTAAGGCTCCGGAGATACTTTACTTTCTTTAACTCAAGAGTTAATATTTTCCCGGTGGTAGCATTTAACCTCTCCACCTCCTGATTTCCAAGCCCTAAACTTTTTACAAGTTCTATATTTCTTAAAGATTCAGTCGTAGTCCCCGCAAGTGCGGTTGTTTCTGTAACTATTGTTTTCTGAATCTTCTTTATTTTCCTGCTAAGTGTGGAACTTATAAAACCAATTATAGGAATAGAACTGAAATATATAGGGGCAATTAGCCAATGGATATTAAAAGCAACTATCGTAACAAATACAACACCCACCAAAGTCGTAAATAGAACATTAACAATCGCACTGATTAGCCGTTCAACATCAGTTCTTACCTTCTGCAGTACACTTAAAGTCTGCCCGCTCCTCTGGTCCTCAAATAACTGATAGGGAAGTTTCAAGGAATGCTTTACACCATCGGTATATATCTGTGCGCCCAGCTTCTGGGTAATAACATTAACAAAATAATCCTGGAAATTCTTGGCAACTCTTGAAACAAATGCAACACCAACAGCAGCAAGAAGCAGAAGCCCTATTCCTTTAAAAAATGCTATGGTGGTATATTGGTTAAATTTCAGGGCATAATTATCAATTACATGCTGGAATATATACGGATCTAATAATGAAAATACCTGGTTAACCGCAGCTAAGAAAAGAGCTAATGCAACCAGGTGCCAGTATTGACGCAGATATGAATAAAGTAATTTCATTTGTTAAATTAAGATAATGAATAGAAAATATAAGTAAAAAACTATCTATCTTAACTTCCAAATAACTTTTGAAGTTCTTTGTGATCCCTGGTGATTCCTAAGGCCAGCATCAATTTAATCCTTGCCTTTTGACCGTTTAAGTAATCTGTAAATATGACTCCAATTGAACTTAACCACTTGCCTGCGCCTGGATAACTGTAAATATCCAATGTTTCGCCTGCAGGACATCGTGAGACAAGCACTACAGGGATATTCTTATCAACTGTATACTTTATCCCTTCAAAAGCTGCAGGAGGCACATTCCCCACCCCTAAGGCTTCTACAACCAAACCCTCTGCACCGCTATCTGCCGAGAACCTGAAAAACTTATCATTCATCCCGGCATAAGCTGTTAGTAAATCAACATTCGAAACTATGTTATTAGTACTAAGCGTTTCAAGTTTCCTTGGTAAACGGTTTATAATTACCCTGCCTTTATCAACAAAACCAAGTGAGCCAAAATCTAAACTATAAAAAGTATCTACCTCATCTGTAAACGTTTTTGTCACTTCGCTCGCTGCATTTATATCCCCATTAAGACAAACTAACACCCCAAGGTCTCTGCAGTTATCATTCAAACAAATATGAACTGCATCAATCAGGTTGCGTGGGCCGTCCCAATCCGGATCGCTTGCATTTTTCATTGAACCGATAACAACTACAGGGATTTTAACCCCTAATGTTAGATCTAAAAAGTATGCTGTCTCTTCAAGTGTATCCGTTCCATGGGTAACTATTACACCCTGGAAGTGATCCCTGCTTAGAATCTCCTTTATTTTGTTAGAAAGATCAAGCATTAGCTGGGGAGTCATATGCGGACCTGGGTACATTCCAAAATCATAACATTGAATATCAGCTAATTCCTTTGCATAAGGGATCCTTTTGATAAGTTCTTCACCTGAGTATTTGGGAACTGCTCCCCCCGTCGCCTCATCAATCATCATTGAAAAGGTCCCCCCTGTGAAAACTATTAATATTTTTTTCATATAAAACTTATAAATAAGTATAAAAAAGGTAATCAATCATCAATGTAAAGCTAAGAAATTACCCAAAATGGAACAAAAATGATTATTCTACCATGTTGTCTCCCTTTCACCCATTACTCTTTTTGCTTTCTTGATACCCGCAGAATACCCGCAGAATACCCAGAGATATGAATTGGTACTATATCGGCATTAAATCGGCAAAATAGGCAATTCTATTAAATTGCGCTAAAATAACATTACCGGGAAAAGGGATACAAATAATGATGTTTTTTTCATATTTTTGTGTAAATAATTGGAGATTTGAAATATGTTAATGGTTCAGGATGTCGATCTTACACCTAATCCGCATGCTTTAAAATTTGTATTGAATGAAAAATTACTTTTGCATGAGAAACGCCACTATTCGAATAAGGAAGCAGCAATGGATGACCCTTTTGCCAAGGGTATTTTTGAAATAGATGGCGTCGTTTCAGTTTTCTATATGGACAAGTTCGTATCAATTGAGAAATCCAAAACAGCAAACTGGAGTATGATTCAGCGCCCGTTTATTAATTTCTTAAAATCCTTTGACAAGCAATTATTGCCCCCTGAGAAAGAAAGAGTTCCGGGAAATGATGACTCCAGCGCTATGCTTAAGGAAATAAATAAATTAATCGATGAAAGAGTAAGGCCGGCTTTAGCTAACGACGGCGGAGGTTTGGAAGTGCTGGGACTTGATGGCAACGTTGTTACAATAAGGTATCAGGGTGCCTGCGGAAGCTGCCCTAGCTCTATATCTGCAACCTTAACTGCTATCGCGGGTCTATTAAAGAGAGATATCGATCCTTCAATCGAAGTTATTGCAGGATAATTTACTAACTAAATCATTCTTCCTTTTAGAATGAAAGATACTGAACAGCTTTTTTATTCGACCTTAACTATTAATGGAATTAATTTTAAGGTGTTTGCTTCGCATAAAGGAATACTTAAAATATTTATCAATGATAAGGGGTCAAAAATAAAACGGGGAGAAGCAATAAAACTTCATCCTGATGACCCGTATATGTTTAATATATTTAAACAGCTTAAAGAATATTTTAACCGCGAAAGAGACAAGTTTGATGTGCCCCTTGATCTCAGAGGTACAGATTTCCAGAAAGGCGTTTGGAAAGAATTAAGAAAGATCCCGTACGGAAGAACAATCACCTATAAGGAATTAGCTGTAAAAATGGGGAGCGAGAAGAAAACACGGGCTGTCGGACAGGCTAATGCATTAAATCCCATCCCCATAGTAGTACCCTGTCACCGCGTAATAAATACTGGAGGTAATCTGGGCGGATACTCCGGTGGTCTGGAAGTTAAAGAGAAACTATTAGAACTTGAGGGGAAACTTAGTCTGGAACTGTTTGAAGATGAATAAATAAAAAAAGCGGTAAGAACCGCTTCTTAAATTTATTTCAGCTCACCAATCTTACTTATATCATCCAATCTAACAAACTTCTCATTGAACTTAAATGAGCCCTTTTCCGATTTAACGGTCTTAATCATTTTAACGCTAACACCGTTATTAACTTTTATTTTTTTTGCTTTATCAGCAAAGGTTTGGGTTTTAGCCATATTTTACTCCAAAAATTAGTGAGCAAATATAGGAAATCCGGGTTTTAAATAAAAGATAATTATTGATAATGCTATAATAGTTTAAAATTATAGCTGTAAATAACATAATCCCGTTATTCTTTTATACCGCATAAAAAAATTCCGTGCAGAATAACTGCACGGAATTTGAAAGGAGATATGGAGGGCTTATCATATTCTAATAAGCTCTTCCGGAAACTAGAATCCTAAGGACAGAGCGAATACATGGTTATCGCCTAAGTATTTAACTGCGCGGTAAGCATAATCAACTTTAAGTCCTATGCCTTCGAAGTCATAGTTAATTCCCACACCGGCAGTAAAACCATAGATATAGTCGTCTGACTGTGATTTCGGTGAAGTTTGATAACCAATTCTGGCAAAGAACATATTATTGTAGCCATATTCAGCTCCAATCTTATATTCATCCCCGGAAAAGTTGTTATTCTGAAATGTACCTGCTATCTGTAATGAATTGATATCATCTAACTGTGGTTTATATCCTAACCCAAGTTGAAATGAAGAGGGCAATTCAAAAGAAGCTGCATTCAGAGTAGTATACGTTGGGGGACGATTTAAATTGGGAACAGTAGAAAGTACCAGCAATCCTGAACCGCTATATGTCATCTGTGGACCTAAATTACTAAGAACTAAGCCAAAACTTAATCCATTAATATCAGCTAAATCCATATAGCATACACCTGCATTAAATGCATATCCGCTTGCACTAACTTTATCAAGTGTCTCAGTTAAATAACTTGCAGTTACTCCAACTGATATTCTTTCTGTTAGCTGTCTTGCATAAGTAAGACCTGCGGTCAACATCTGGGGGGCGAAAACAGCCCCTGTACCATCAGGGTTAAGCGTTGTTGTAATAGGAATATCTCCTATTGACAGCGCTTTAACACTAAGGGCCAATGATCCGAACCCTTCAATTTTAGTTGCCACAGCTCCGTACTCAACACCGATATCCGCTATATAATTCATATGCGAAAATGTTAAGTCTACTGAGTGGTCTAATTTGGCAACGCCTGCTGGATTCCAGAATAATGATTCAATACCATATGTATTGGAAATATTACCGGAACCCATTGCGATTCCTCTGGCACCAACAGGTATAAGCAGCTGTACTCCGCCTGCTGTACCTGTACGATCACCACCACTAGCGAAGAGGTTACCCATCGCCAGGGCTAGGAAAAGAACTATAATCAAAATTTTATTTTTATTTTTCATGTTAACTCCTTGAGTTTAATACATTCGCTTTATTAAAATCTATCCAGAATCTGCTGTTCCTGGATTATAGCTATCTTTAGGATCTTAGTAGTACCAAGTCCCGGCATATCTACATATGCGATATATAATCCGCTGGCTACAGGCAAATTGGATTGGTTATTCAGATCCCATCTGGCAAACTGGCCGGGATCATTCTTTTCGATCGTTTGAACCAAAACCCCTGCTAAATTGAAGATTCGTATCGTCGCAATTGCAGGTAAATGGTTGAAGGTAACAAAACGATTGTATTTATTGAGCTCTTCAGAGTTTACACCATAATAAGGATTAGGGAAAACATTTATTCTTTGTACGTCAGTCTTAGCCTGGGAGTTATTGTATGATTTGGCATTCAACTGGAATGTATATGTATCTTTGCCAAGCTGAATTGGGTTGGCATATGTTACAACTACCTGATCACCTAATGTATAATGAGTACCATAAAATACGAGCACCCAGGTTGCCAATGCATTAGGACCAGGTATTGCAGTTGTTGAATCATATGCTGAATTAATGATAATAGAATAATTTCTATTATCTATATTCCAGGCAAAGAAATTATGATCGGTTAACTTACTTGCACGGTCTCTGAATACCAAATTAACCTGTCTGTTATCATCCTTGTTCCAAACCTCAAAAGGTATTCTTACTAGGAATGGAGCACTAGCAGCAGCCGTATTAAAAGGATTATCCTTTAAGTCATAATTATTAGCATAGTATAATGTAGCCATCTGACCACCGCTTTTCACAAAATAGTCAATCTGTCCGGTAGTGCTGTTAACTGTAGAATCCCAAACTCCGGTAAACTTTAGAATATAGTCTTTCTGAAGTTCGTTGATATCAGTAGTACCTTTTCCAAAATCATCAAACGCATGACTGGTAGGATATCCGTAAATAGTATAATTTACAATGCTTAATCTAACAGTGTCTGCTGTTGAGGCATTAGCTAATACAGTAGTAGAAGAAGGAGCTGGTATTAGTTTTGTGCTTAAGAATTCAATCGGAGATTCATAACCTATATCAACTCCAATCTGTAAACCATCTATAATAGGATTGGCATCAACTCCAACTTTTACAGGTATATCATTTCTGCGTGGGTATAAATCAACACCGGCTACAATAGACTGATTTATAGCCTTCACTAAACCGGTAGTTGAATCTTTTACATTCCAATATTTTGCTGTTCTGGCAATACTTCCAATTGTGGATACAGTTGTTGTACCGGATGCATCAACAGGTCCGCCAGCAGCTCCATCATCATAAATTGTCCAATCAGCTGCAATGGGCAAATTACCTTTAACCAGTATGCTCCATGTTTCGTCGCCGGCAAATGGACCGTTTCCGCTAAATCCATGTGCGGTATCTCCGAGAGCAATAACATTACCGGAAATTTTCGGAATGATAGTCGCCGAATTATTAGTTGAGAATTGCGGGAAACTTACAATCGTTACTCCCGCCGGTAAAACTAATTTTATACCATCTGCATTATCTTTATCTTGTGAAACTAAATTCAGTGTGAAATTCAAGCTGGTAACTCCGGTCTGTGGACCATAAGTAGCAGATAAGTCAATTGAAGAACCGGTTAACGTATCAGGTTTATTGAAATTACCTCTTACGCTTTTGAATTTCTTAGAAGATGCGGGGATCCAGTCACCGTCTGGATTCCTTATCTCAGAGCGTTCATTAAAGAATACCTGATAGATATCACCGGTGATTTTTGTAGGATCAACAGTTGTAACTGATACACTACCGTCTGCGGTACCTTTATGGATTACATTATTAAAGGCACCCGTAGGAGTAGGTATATTTACTCCGGGATTAGGTGACTGCGGCACCACTGTAAAAATTGCAATCGGGTTTTCAAGATTATTCGGAACCGCTGTAGGATCAGGATTATAACTATATGCGGTTACAGCATAATAATATTTTATTCCGTCCACTAATGGAATTCCGCCTTTTACCTGATCCGATGTAATATCAATAAATCTTTTAATACCGGTATCGTTACCGAATTGTTTAACACCAACTGCTACGACACCGCTTTTAGGATCGAAAAATTGATCCTCTATTTTTAAAATATTATCTACTACATCGTATGTCGCTAAACGTACTGCCTGATCAATCGTAGCACTTGCGCTTGGCAGCTGATAAACATTATATCCTTCAAAAGAATATCCTTTAGTAACATTCCTTTCAGTAGTTAAAACCGTACTTGTGTCTTCTCCCCAGTCAAGAACTATTTCTTTATCTAAAGGAGTTATTTTTACTATAGGAGCAGGAGGAGCTGTAGGAAGATTGAAAAAGTTGTTATAAGCAAGCTGTGCCTGATCATCATAAAACTTTAATAATCCAATTGCTGCCAGTCTGTCCACACCTGTTTGGGCACCTGCAACAAGTTCTGCAATTACAACTTCCTGAGTATCTCCGGGAGCTAAAGTAAATGGACCGGATGCACTTCCCTGACGACGATCACCGGCAGGTAATTGACTTCCATCTATCCATCCTTTTCTCGTCTGTGGATCACCGTTTAAAGCAAAGGTAGTTACTTGTCCTGTTGTAGGATCAATAAATGGTGCACCACTTGTTCCATATCTGCCTCTGAAGAAATTATAAAACTGGGTTGATCCCTGGAGATCACCCTGGGGAGGATCACCGATATTCAAGTCGCCATTAGCGAAATAATAGGCTGCGGTCATAGGAAGGTTAATATATCCGGGTCCAACCTTCTTTCCATTAAATATAGCGTAATCCTGAGCATCATCAATACCATTCTTGTTTAGATCCTGACCAGCAACACCCTTAGCCAATGGTCCCTGGAAAAAGTCAAATCCTACTGCAGGGGGAGGTAGGGGGTTATAAACTGCATCAGTTGCAGCTGCATTATAGCAATACTGAAGACTGCGGGTTGTATCAACTCCTACAAAGTCGTCTCCTGAATCACCATCATCAACATCGGCGAAAAATGAAAGGTACATATCGCTAATAGTATTATGATCCGCACCTTTATTTACTAACCTGTATTTCCTGAAATACATATTGCCAAGGGCACCGGTTTGAGAATATGCCCAATATGTGGCCTGCATTTCAATTCCCATTGGCTGAGCACCATAAAGATATGTAGATGTAGTCGAGCTCATATCATTCGCAACATACCAAACCGTCATATCAGCTCCCGGAACACCAGGAATATCAACAGTTGGATCATAAACACCATCTCCGTTTACATCTGTATATGGAGCTCCTGAATTACCAGGCCATTCCCTCCAGTCTGCTTCATACTGTGTACGTAATATATCAGTAGTTGTATTTTCATTTGATGCTTCTGCAGACAAATCAACAGCAGGCCCGCCTGGCTTTACATCCGGTCTTACACGATAAATTCTATACTTGGATAGTGTATTATCATCCGCCAGTCCATTCGATAAAATAGCCCCTGGTTGAAGGCCTGTTCTGTATGCTGTACCGCCAACTCTTACCTGAGGATCGCCTTGTACAAAACCTCCCCAAAGGAGACCTGAAGTAAAGACGCATGTTTTACCACTGCCTTTTGGATAAACACATCCAGAGTTTCCACTGGGATCAATATCACCAATTCCATTATTATAAAATTGAGTGGATATATTATTTATGTCCATAAATGTCCTGGCAACCTGATCCAGGGATTTGTGAACATTATTGTTCTTATTAATATCCTTTACTCCAACTTTGGCAGGGGTTGAAGCCTGCAGGAGAAATAGAATACCTATTGTAAGAACTAATAAGTATATAAATTTTTTAGAGATCATATTTTTTAAAACTCCTATATCTTTTAATAGAGTGTTCATAATTAATATTCCAAACGGATTCCAAATCTGATTTCACGGGGAGGCCCATACATTAATGCTGAACCAAATCCCTGTTGAATACCGCCGGCAATCTGATAAGCCTGATAATAATCAATATTAAGTGCCTTGTATAATTCTGAATACTTAGCTCCATTCTTTGTTGCCAACTGACCACCTAAGTTTGGATCGCTTAAATATCCGTCATCAGATGCATTTCCGGTTCTTAGAAAAACATTTTCTACATTCTTTGCATCAAATACATTTATAACTAAGAAATATATATTTGCACTGAGTTTATCATAAATTGTAATTGTTTTATCAAGACGAAGGTCGACTTGGAATGTCCCGGGAGTCGTAGATGAATTAAGGGGTTCTGTAGGGGATCTGAACCTTGCATCACCTTCCAGAGCACCGTTAACATCTCCTTTTCCAGCTCCAAGCGTAAAAGGATGTCCGCCTGTAAAAGTTAGAAGTGCATTTAACCCTAACTGCTGCAGAGCAGAAGGACCGTCATCTTTACCAAAACGGTAATCAAAACTGATGTTTCCTCTGAACGCATTATTAAATATTAAAGGATCAACATAAACAGGTTTAAATATTGTTTTCCCATCAATCGGTGCACCAACTATTCCTGCATCGGAACTTGGGAATGAACCGGTACCACGTGCATCCTGGAATGAAACAGAACCGTTAACCTGTATCCTTTCAACTCTTCTCATATTGAAAGCAACCTCTACACCTTTTGTAGTAGCAAAATCGCCATTTGTATAGATATTATAATCCTGATATTGTGTTTGGCCGGTTATCTGTTGAAGAGCAACTACAATCTGGTCCTGTATATCCTTATAATAACCTGTAACATCAAATGAAGCAAAATTAGCTATCTGCTGTGTAAATCCGATTTCATATTGAGTAGTTCTTGTTGGTCTTATGTTAAATCCCACTGGGTTGGAAATAAAAAGACCTCCTTTTATGTTAATATGGGTAGCATAAAGTCCTTGGTAAACATCTCTTAATCTGGATTGTTGAACAAATTTTCCATACTGAGCGTGGAAAATAGTTTGATCAGTTATCGGAAATGAAAAACCAAGACGTGGGCTTAAGGATTGGAAAGAAGGTACCTTGACAAGTCCATCTGGATTAATGGCTCCCGTAGTATAGTCCATTGCATCTTGGGGTCGAGATGGATCTTTGAATGCATAATTATCTATATTTATATAGTCCCAGCGAAGTCCTGCATTAACAATTAAATTCTTATATTCCAGTTTATCTTGAACATAAATACCGGCGATAACTGGTTTTTTGGGAGCTAATGAGCCTGTCGCAAAATTATCCGCACCATTATATTCATTGCCAAATACATCATAGCCATAATTATTAACGCCTTGTTTTATATAAACTGCCTCACGTGAAGTTTTATGAGGATTAGTAGCCGCCATAGTATCATTAGTATAAATTTGACCGGCAAGTGAAATTACCCCGGCATTATTAAAACTATAGTTGCGGATTTTGTACATTTGAAGTTCGCCACCAATTTTTAAGTTATTTTCCTTACTTAAATCAGTAGAAAATGCACCTGCGAAGTTAAAAGTCTCCTGATTACGTTTCAAATAAGTGGAAGAGACACTATTAGGGGCATCAAAGCTGAAGTTATATACAGAATAATTTGTGGGTTGATTATATCTGCCATTTACATCCCCAGTATGGTCACCGGGACGTCTTGCCCAGGGTACGCCGGCGGCAGTATTTGCAACGCTGTCCCCGTATCCTACAAAATTGTCAACTAAATAAGGATCATAATTATGATTATAATTAAACGTATACCCACCTGATAATTCATAGTATGTGGATGGATTTATAATATGAGTTAATTTCAGATTAAATGATCCATTTTTTTGATCATCCACTTGTATTCTATTTAAATCAAGAATATCGAATAAGTTTCCAACAGTAGAGCCTCCGAAACCGGAAACACTGGAATAAGTCCCGGTTAATCTTATCTGAATTGGATTCAGATCAAAAGTAAGTGTTCCGGTACCTTCATATGTTTGAGCTGAATTTTTATAGGTTGGCCCTGCGGGATAATTAAAATTAACTGAATCTCCTTTTATTGGCGCATTTGGATCCCTGATCCAGCCAAGGTTAATTCCGGGAAATGGCTGCGGGTTAACATCATTCTGGAAATTCGAATTAAATAATCCGAAAAATTTAATCGTATTTCCTAATATCGGGCCGCTAACCGTACCTGTAAAATCACTGTATCCCCACCAATAAGATCCAAGTTTTTGTTTACCATTAAATCTATCATTGGAACTTTGTAAGGCCAAATTATCGGTAATATATTCGGCACTCAATTTAAATTCCGGACCGCCGGTTTTTAATTGCTGACGAACAATACCGGCATTAGCTCCGCCGAATTCTGCAGTATAACCGCCTGCCTGTACCTGGATTTCTTCAATAGCATCCTGTGAAATGCCAACCTCGCGGCCTCCGACAAGTGGGTTAGTTATATTTGTTCCTTCAAGATAGAAACCAACTTCATCCTGCCTTCCACCTCTTACATAGATATTGTTATCTTGTAAATTAACACCGGGTGTAAGTGCAAGGATTGAATTTATTCCCCTGACAGGGAGTTTGTTAAAATCATCACTAGTTGTGTTCCGGATAGCATTTGTATTGCTGGGTTCAACTAATGGTTTTTGAGCAATAATATTTATTTCCTTGGTACTTATACCTTCAGCAGGAAGTTGAAAGTTCATTTCAGTCGTTAATTCCGAATTTACTCGGACATTACTGACAGTTATGGTCTGGTATCCTATATATGATGCTTTTAATGTATAGGTACCAGCGTTTAGGTTATTGATTACAAATTCTCCTTTAACATCAGAAGCGGCACCGTTTGAAGTACCAACAACTATAACGTTGGCTCCAATTAGTGGCTCACCTGACTGGAGGTCTGTAACCTTACCTTTAATTTTCCCTACCGTACCAGCATGTATAAACGCCGGCAAAAACAGTAAGAAAAACAGAACGGTTATCATTCTTTTCATATTATCTCTCCTATAACGGTGAAAGATTGTGTTATTTTAATAGTGAATGCTGGTTGATGGCATCCTTTGTTTAGATTCATATTAATTTTGAAATTTAAATATTAAAACAGGAATAAAATCGGCAGGTGATTTACCCGGATAATAAGAAATGAAGTATTTATAATGGAAAAAGAGTAATCCAACTGATATCAAATTAATTCCTTCAAATTATTGACAAAATAATTTCCAGAGCAAATCGCTTTAAACTGTGATATTATATTATCACAGAAATATATTGGAAATTCATAAAAAAGTAGGATAAAGTCAACTTTTTTTTAAATTATTTTAATAGTTGATCTATCTCCTCAGTTATCGTGATGCATTTGAAAGATCGCTCATAGATCACATTAAAGAGTATTGGAAGAAATAATTACTTCTTAAATATCATTTTTTTTGACGCCCTATATCCACCAGCAGTAAGTGTGTATATATAAATACCCGAGGAAAGATTGTTAAATGTCAATTTGATATTATGCTCCCCGGCATCCATTTGATGTTCAAACGATTTCACCTCCTGTCCCAAAATATCGTAGATTTTCAAAATTATCTTTGACATCTTTGGGATAAAAAAAGAGATTGTGGTCGATGGATTAAAGGGATTTGGATAATTTTGATTTAATGAAAAAGCAGCGGCTAATTCAATTTTTTCATCAATGGAAGTCAACGGTATATTATATTTTAAAATAGTACCACCAATGCCGACCGCATAACCATGTAAAGAATCAGTAAAAGCAATATCAGCAATTATTGGGCTTTCGGGGAAAGAATAATTATTCCAAATAAAACCTTTGTCGTATGTAACAATAAATGGTCCGCCTTTTATCAATGCCCATCCTTCTGATAGAGTTCTGAATGAAATTGCAAGACCTGTTCCGGCAATATTTAATATTTTATAATTCCAACTTAGACCACCATTATCAGAATTTACAATTCCTCCACCGAATTCAATGTCCCCTCCTATTCCGACAATATGTAAAGAATCTAATATCACTAAGCTGTGGATTGGGTCGGCAGAAACAGATTTCCCGCTCCAGTTTTTTCCTCCATTTGTAGTTTTATATATTACCCCCATAATATCTGTACTCCCTCCACACGCAAACCCGTAATATTTATTTGCAAAAACAATATTATAAATTGGATAACCAACAAAAGAGTCTATTTCAGCCTGATTCCAGACATTACCACCGTCAGTTGTATAAAGGATACCGTTGGAATAACCCCCAATAAACCCATTCAGAGAGTCAACAAAATATATAGATTTTAGATAAACATCCGCCCCATTATAAAATTCGTTTTTCCATGAATGTCCTCCATCTGAAGTATTGAGAATCACAGTTCCATAAGGCGGGGAATCTGTCCATGATAACGCCCATCCGATATTTTTATTCGGAAATGTGACACTTAACAGATCTAAATCTATATTCGAATTCTGAATATCCCAATTCATTCCACCGTTTGATGTGTGAATTATTAATCCTGAATCGCCGATTGCCCACCCAGTCAGGCTATCTATAAATACAACTTTTTGTAAATTTTTAGTAGTGGGAGACTGATTTTTTATCCATAGACTCTGGCAAAAGGCAATGCGTATAGCGCAGAAAGGGAATAAGAATACTATAATAATAATTTTCTTCATTATAGACTGAATATATTAAAGTGGAAATAAAAAAAGATAGTAAATCGAACAAAAAATCTTTAATTTTGCTGATTAAATCATAATATGTTAGCTATATGTCAATTGCACAAAAGATAATTGAACTTTTCAAAAGAAAAGAAAAAATTCAAACAGGAGGAGGACAAAAAGCTTTAGAAAAGCAAATGTCAATGGGGAAAATGACAGCCCGCGCAAGAATAAAAGCCTTGCTTGATCCTAATTCATTTCATGAATATGATTTATTTGTCGAGCATAAATGCAAAGATTTTGATATGGATAAAAAACAGCTTGCTGCTGATGGCGTAATTACAGGAACAGGTACAATATACGGTCATCCGGTTGGAATATATGCACAGGATTTTACTGTTGCAGGCGGGTCTTTAGGCTTAATGCATGCGAGAAAAATTACTAAAATTATGGATCATGCAGTTAAACTTGGAATACCACTAATTGGTATTAATGATTCCGGGGGTGCAAGGATACAGGAGGGAGTAAATTCTTTAGCTGGGTACGGCGAAATATTTTATAGAAATACATTAGCATCCGGTGTTATTCCACAGATTTCCGTAATATTAGGGCCTTGTGCCGGTGGCGCGGTTTATTCTCCCGCTCTTACTGATTTTGTGTTTGTTGTAGATAATATTTCAAAAATGTTTATTACCGGTCCTGAAGTTATAAAAACAGTACTTGGAGAAGAGATTTCAATGGAGGATCTTGGGGGAGCAAAAGTACAAACAGAAATTACCGGAAATGCTCACTTCTTTTCAAGCAGTGAAGCGGAGTGTTTTGAACAGATTAAAAAATTAATAACTTATATTCCATGGAATAACACAAAAAAAGCTACAGCATTTCCACCAAAACGGCCCAAAGAACTGTATAAGATTGAAAAAATTATTCCCCAGGTACCAACAAAACCTTATGATGTAAGGAATGTTATAAAAGCAGTATGTGATGATTCAGATTTCTTTGAAATTCACGAACGATGGGCAGCTAATATTGTTGTGGGATTCGCAAGGTTAGACGGGGAAACCGTTGGAGTTGTAGCTAATCAACCAATGGTAATGGCTGGCGTATTGGATGTTGATTCTTCTGATAAAGCTGCTAGGTTTATTCGCTTTTGTGATGCTTTCAATATTCCTTTAATTACTTTAGTTGACTTGCCTGGATATCTTCCCGGAGTTGATCAGGAACATGCGGGAGTTATTAGGCACGGTGCTAAATTACTTTATTCATATAGCGAAGCCACTGTTCCTAAAATTACTATAATATTAAGAAAAGCATACGGGGGTGGTTATATTGCTATGTGCTCTAGACATCTGGGTGCTGATTTTGTATTTGCCTGGCCTACAGCTGAAATCGCAGTAATGGGACCCGAAGGGGCAGCTAATATTATTTTTAGAAATGAAATCCTAAATGCGGCTGATCCGAATGAAATGAGAAAATTAAAAGTTCAGGAGTATACAGAAAAATTTGCAAATCCTTATATTGCTGCGGCTAATGGACATATAGATGCGGTAATCAGTCCTGAGGAAACTAGAGAATTTCTGATTCACTCATTAAAAATTTCTGTAAATAAATCTGAAAACCGGGCTAATAAAAAACACGGGATTCCTCCATTTTAATATGAACAAAGAAAAATTAATAACGCTTGAGATAGATTCAACATTATACGAAACTAAGTTAACATCAAAGTACCTAAGAAGAAAAAAATTCCTGCCAAATGATCCGGGGGGAATTAATGCTTTTATTCCAGGTATTGTTCGCAAAATACTTGTTCATGAAGGCAAGAAGGTAAAGGCAGGAGAAAGCCTGTTATTATTAGAAGCTATGAAGATGGAAAACATATTACTTTCTTCTATCGAAGGAAAAATTAAAAAAATCTATGTTAAGGAAGGGGAAACCGTAATGAAAAATCATTTGTTAATAGAAATAGAGTAAACAAGATTTCATTCGGCTGCTTAGAAATTGTTCTTATTGAAAATTAAAGATATGATAACTATAATAGATTATAATCTTGGAAACGTTGACGGTCTGGCAAATGCTCTAACGCTAACTGGAATAAAGTATAAAATAACCAAGAATGAAAATGATATAATAGGGGCTGAGAGAATAATTCTGCCAGGTACGGAAGAAGCATTCTCGGCAGTTAAAAAGCTTCATTTACTTAATCTCTTTACAGTTCTAAGAATAATTAAAAAGCCTGTATTAGGAATAGGCCTGGGAATGCAGCTATTAAGTGAATTTTCAAGGGAGGGTGATGTTGCTTGCTTAGGAAAATTTGAGGGAATAGTGGAAAAATTTACCGATACAATTTCAAATGTCCCATTCTCTGGTAACTATACTGTAAAGATTGAAAAGGAATGCCTGCTATTTCAAAATATAGAACGATCGGCAGAATTTAGATTCAGAAATTCTTATTATCTTCCTGTTAGGGACTACACTTGGGCGACAGCAGTAAACGGAATTAGCTTTTCAGCAGCAATTAAAAAGGATAATTTCTATGGTGTTCAATTCCACCCTGAAGAATCAGAGAAAGCTGGTTTAATGTTGCTGAAGAATTTTTCGGAATTATAGTTTACTGCATTATCTTATAAATTCAGATTGCCTTCGTATCCCCTTTTATCATTTGCCATATTGTTAGAATTATAATTTGTATATCAAGCCAAAAAGACCAGTTTTCGATATACCATATATCGTGTTCTATCCTTTTAATTGTACGTCTTGTATTTTCCTCTTCGCTGAAAGTATCGCCTCTTAGCCCATGTACTTGAGCCCATCCTGTAATTCCTGGTTTTACATTATGTCTTAATTTTATTTCTTCAACAATCATTTTATATTTATCATTGTAAGGGATCGCATGTGGCCTGGGACCCACAACTGACATTTCTCCCTTTAAAACATTAATAAATTGGGGCAACTCATCTAGATTAGATTTTCTTAAAATATTACCAAATCGGGTAATACGGGGATCATCCTTAATAACAGGAACGAATTGTTCATTTCCTTTTTTTTCTGTATACAGTGTCCTGAATTTATAACAGATAAATTTTTTATTTTTTACACCGATTCTATCCTGTTTAAAAATAACTGGTCCTTTAGAATCTTTTTTAAGAAAAAATGCAATAACAGGAAATAACCAGCTATAAATGAGGACAATAAAAATAAGAGAAAACAATATATCGAAAGTTCTTTTTAACACCTTCCAATGAATCTCTTCAAGAGGTTCACTGCGAACACTGATAAGAGGGAAATTGCCTATCATGGAAATCTTAAATTTTTTAGATAGGAATCTGAAATAGTCAGGAATGATATGCGTTCTTACAGCCGTCTTATTGCAGATTTTAATGATTCCATCCAGCAGAGAAGCTGCATAATCGGGAATAGCAATTACAACTTCATCTATTTTTTTTTCGGTTATCACTTTTTCGAGACTGTCAATACCACCTAATATATTTCCACTTATTGTGGGTACACTTTTATCATCAAGAAAACCTATAAAATCATATCCAAATTCGGGATTCTTCTGCACTACAGTGAGAAAATTTGAAGCTACTTCTCCAGCCCCGATTATAAGTAAATTTCTTATCCCCTTACCTGATTTCCGCAATGAAATGATAATTATCTTGAAGACAATAATCCTGATACCGATTAAAAATATTAAAATAACCGAATAATAGATAATAAAATTTCTTGTAAAAAGATCTTCTTTAATTAGAAAAATGAAAATAATAGCAGTAAATCCCTGTACAAATACATTTTTTAGAATATTTACAAACTGGTAGGCAAAATAGCGGGCATCTGTATCCTCATAAAAACCTATAACATTCGCAAAGAATAGCCATACAAAATTAAGCCCCATCTCGAGAATAAACATATGGTTTCTTGATAGAAGGATATGAAACGACTGAGCCAATATAGCAGAGACAATAAAAGAAAAATTTAACAGTATTAAATCGATTATCAACCTGAAATAATACAACGTTTTTTTATTAGCAAACATTTTTATCTTTTATTAAGGAAGAATTCATTAGATTTTTCATTTATAAATTTTGCTATTTTTTCTTCAAAAATATTCCTGCCGAACTGTATTGAATGAGCATTGATAACGGCGGGATTAAACTTATCCTGGATCGATTCAAATTTTATAACAGCATCTTTGATTGATTCGGGAGTCTGTTCATTGAATAAAATTCCAAGATTACTATTATTTACAGTTTCAGATGCACCTCCTTTGTTGAAAGCAATTACGGGTGTACCACAAGCCATCGACTCAACAACAATAATTCCGAAATCCTCTTCTGCTGCAAAAATAAAAGCTTTTGCTCTCTGCATATAAGATTTTAATGAAGCAAAGTCTTGGTAACCAAGGATTTCTATGTTTTTACCAGCTTTGAATTTTATCTTTTTCATTTCCGGACCATCTCCAATAACGACTAATTTTCTGTCAGGCATGGCCGAAAAAGCATCAACGATGATATCAATTCTTTTATAAGGGACCAATCTTGAAGCAGTTAAATAGAAATCATCCTTTTCGGATTTGCACTCAAAAAGATGAACATCAACTGGTGGATAAATTACGATAGAGTCTCTATTATATGTTTTTTTTATTCTTTTCGATATATGATTTGAAATCGCAATAAAATGATCGACTCTGTTAGAAGAAATAATGTCCCATGTCCTTAATTTATATAAGATCATTCTCGCTGCAAGACCTGAAATGCCCGACTGCAAACCAGCCTCTTTTAAATAACTGTGATAAAGATCCCATGCATAACGCATTGGCGTATAACAATAGCAAATATGAAGTTGATATGAATTTGTTAAGGCACCTTTGGCTACAGCATGTGAGCTGGATAATACAATGTCAAATTCACTAAGGTCAAACTGTTCTATTGCCAGCGGAAAAAGAGGAAGGTATTTCCGATGTTGTGTTTTTGAAAATGGGAGTTTCTGAATGAATGAAGTATTCGCTTTTCTTCCTTTTAATATTATTTTTCTTTCCTCCTCGTTCAAATAATCAACAAGGGTAAAGACCGGGGACTCTGGCCATATGTTTGTAAATGATTCAACACATCTTTCAGAACCGGCATAATTAACCAACCACTCATGAATGATTGCAGTTTTCAACAATTATCCTTTATTAATAACATCTTTAATTACTTCTTTTAAATTATGAGAAAATTTAGCCAAAGAAAATTTACTTAGTTGTAATTTCCCATTTTTTACAAGTTCTTCTCTAAGACTATTATCATTGATTAAGAGTTTGATTTTTTCTGCTATATCAATTGGATCCATGGCATTTATGTAAAGTACTGCATTGCCACATATTTCTGGAATAGCTGTTAAATCTGATGCAATTACGGGGCAACTACAAATCATAGCTTCAAGGGGGGGGATTCCAAACCCTTCATACAAAGATGGGAATATAAAAATAGAGGCTTTATTATAGTAATTATAAAGTTCTCTGTTATCTATATAACCGGTAAATATGATATTCTCACTCAACGTCTTATTATTTTGAACCAACTTAAAAACTTCATTATCCCCTGTTATAAACCCTTCTTTTTTCCCTACTATTATAAGCTTATAACCCTTTTGAAAATTAAGTATTAATTCAAATGCTTTTAACAAGGTAACCAGATTTTTATGTGGTTTTATATTCCCAACATATAAAAAATATTTTTCGGGTATGTTTATAAATGATTTGGTTTCTTTTTGCAATTCTGAATTAATATCTTCAGGATCAATGCCATAGTAAACGACTTTAATTTTATCAGATTCAACTGTAAGATATTTTAAAATCTCAGATTTGGAAAATTCCGAGATTGCAATTATTTTATCCGATAAATTGACAGCCCTGTTCATCATGATTTTAGTATATATCTTTTGAGTAAATGTAAGCAGGTTATAAAAAGCCAGATGATTAGCATCGTTAATAATTACTATTCTTTTTCTTGCCCTGATAGGGAACAAAGGAATATTGTAATGAGGGGAGATGAAAATATCACAATTAGGTATTTTTAAGGAATATATTAGTTGTTCTGATATGGAATATATTGGTGAATGAAATTCTATTATTTGAATATTACCAGATTTTACGAATTTCCTTATTTCGTTCGCATCTCCTAATAAAATCAATTGATAATCGTCCACTAATACATTAAGGAGATTTTTCATGTAAGTGCCAATACCTGAATGGTTTATCATTCTGGCATCAATTACTATTTTTAGCATAATGGATAATCTTTATTGAGAATTAACTATTTTTAACAATATATTTTTATTCCGAACTATTTATCTGTCAGTTTTTAATATTCTTGTTGCAAAATAGTAAAAAACATTATCGCCTGAAAACTAAATGCTAATTTCTATAATAACACCAACTTTTAATTCTGCAAAAACAATTGAAGAAACTGTAAAATCTATCATTTCCCAGACTTATGGTAACTATGAACACATTATTGTAGATAATCTCAGTGAAGATAATACTCTGAAATTAATTACAAAGATTTATGATGATCTTGGCATCCTGTCCAAGCTTAAAATTATCTCGGAAAAAGATGATGGGATATCAGATGCTTTCAATAAGGGAATTACTACTTCCTCCGGCGAAATAGTCGGGATAATAAATAGTGATGATATATTCTATGATGATTCCGTCCTTTCATTAGTAAATGCGGCTTTATCAGCACCCAATAAATTATTAGCTCATGGTAATATTTTTTTTGAGGACCATATCTTTGGTTCAAATATTAGATTTCCTTTAAAGAATAAAGGGGTTGGTGTGGAATTCAATCATCCTGGAATGTTTATCAAGAGAGAATTATACAAAAAAATTGGATTATATAAATCGGATATGCATTATGCAATGGATGTTGATTTTTTTTTCAGATTAAAAAAGGAGTTTTCGAACATTGAAGATATCTCTTCTTACATTAACCATCCTCTGGTTAGAATGAAAGCCGGCGGTGCTTCTTGGAAAAATGAATTAAAAGCATTAAAAGAGGTTAAGATATCACTATTGGCAAATGACATGTGGAATTTTAATACTGCAAAATATTATTGGGTGAGGATTTTCAGGACTAGGATAAAGTCATTTTTAGCAATAATGGGGTTACATATGATTGTTAAGATATGGCGAAATTTAAAATGGAAAGGATCCTTATGCTGAAGGTATATCTTAGGAAATTTCTCAATATCTTGAATTTCTTGGAATTGTCAATCCTCTTTATTTTCCTGACCGATAAGAAAAAAGAATCTGGAACGAAAAAACTACTATTAATTAGACTGGATTCCATTGGAGATTATGTTTTATTTAGAAATTTTATTAAAGAAGTTAAAGAAGATAACAATTTCAAAGGTTATAAAATTACATTAGCCGGAAATGTGTTATGGAAAAATATGGCGGAATTTCT
The DNA here is from genome assembly GCA_031292455.1 of Ignavibacteriaceae bacterium. Lineage (GTDB taxonomy): Bacteria > Bacteroidota > Ignavibacteria > Ignavibacteriales > Ignavibacteriaceae > Fen-1301. The sequence goes on along the minus strand of JARLHC010000120.1, from coordinate 45,150 downwards.
TGATAAGGATTATATTGACCAATTCATTTGGATACAAAGAGATAGATTTTATTCCAATCCATTTTATAAATTTCAGATACTTAAATTTATTAATAGTTCTGGGTTTGATATAGTAATAAACCCCATTTTCACACGAGGCATTTTGTTTGATGATACATTAGTAAAAGCAAGTATTGCAGACAATAAAGTAGGAAGTGAAGGTGCACCAGATAAAGCGTTAAGATGGAAAAGAAGATTACTATCGGATTCATACTACACAAGATTAATACCCGCATCTGAAGAAAATTTATTCGAATTTTATCGAAATAAAGAATTTTTTAACAACTTATTAAATAAAAATATTCAGTTATCAGGACCACATATAGAAGCCGAAACAATAAATTATGATATTCCTTATAATAAATATTTGGTTATCTTTCCGGGGGCCTATAACAGAGGAAGAAGATGGGGGGCTAATAATTTCATTTCAATTACTAAATATATCCTGAGTAATTACAGTTACGATGTTTTAATTTGCGGTTCATTACAAGACGAACATGAATCAGTCAAAATATTTAAGGAAAGCCGTTCAGAAAAAGTTCATGATTATACGGGGCGAACTTCATTATTAGAATTAATTAAAATACTATCTGGAGCAGAACTTCTTATAGCAAACGATACAAGTGCCATCCATATATCGGCAGCACTTCAAAAACAATTTATATGTATATCCAACGGTAACCATATTGGACGTTTCAACCCATATCCACCAGAAATATTCGATAAAGGGTACTTCGTGTATCCGGATGAGATAAGTGAAAAAGACAAAAACAAACTGAGATTTGGTTCTTCAATCAATATAAATAAAATTAAACCCGAACGGATAATAAATATTATGAAAAATCTATTACCTTAGTTTTATATTACAAAGGTCCTTATCAGAATAAATTCTGTCAATAGGCACTCAAATCACATTTCTATGGAACAACGTATAATATGAATTTAAATTTGCTAAATATTATATCTTCTTTTTCAAAAGAATTTAAATTATCAGCCAAAATTCTATTAAGATCCCCTATTATTAATTATTATAAAACATCTTTTCCCAGAAATGCTCTTGTTTCATATATTACATATCCGTTTAGAAAGGGACTAAATTTAAGCCATACTAACACATTTGAGGCTACGGAAATAGCTAGGGCACTTCAAGATGCCGGATTTAACGTTGACATAGCTGACTATGATTATAAAGGATTTATTAATTATTCCAGATACGATTTGATATTCGGCTTTGGTGAGCCTCTAGTCAATAGTTTTTATAAAAGGGAGAAAAAAATCATTACAATTTATTATGGTACGGGTTTGCATATTCATACTCAGAATAATAATTCTCTCGGCAGAATAAAGGAAGTTTATAATAAAAAAGGGGCTTATTTGCCACAGTCTGGGAGAATTGTTGATAAAGCGTGGAGTATTCAGACAACACTAGTTGACGCAATGATACTTCTGGGTAATTTAGAAGCAGCTAAAACATATTCTCCTTACTTCACTGGAAAGACATATAATATTCCTGCAATGTTTTTAGAATTTACTGATTATAAGGAAATTGTTAATTCTAAAATATTTGACCAGGCGAAGAGGCATTTCTTATGGTTTGGAAGTTCGGGTATGATTCATAAAGGGCTTGATTTACTGTTGGAAATATTTTCAGGAAGAAGAGATATTTATCTGCATATTTGTGGCCCCCTTAACAAAGAACCTGATTTTCAACGTACATATTACAATGAATTAAACAGAATGCCTAATATTCACTATTACGGCTTTATTTCATTAAAATCAGAAATATTCAAAGAGTTACTTCAAAAATGTGCCTTCGTTATTTTCCCTTCATGTTCTGAAGGAGGTTCACCTTCAGTTTTGAATATATGCGGTAATGGTGGATTAATCCCCCTGATTTCAAAGGAGGCAACAATTGATGTTCATGATTATGGGTTTATTTTTGATAAGATAAATCATGATAGCATCCGATCCGTAATTGATCATGTAATCCAAATGGAAAATAAAGAAATCACAGAAATGAGTATAAAATGCGGTAAAGAAGTTACAACAACCAACAGCCTGGATAATTATAAAAATGAATTACGTAAATGTATCAATGAAATAGTATCCGGATAGAAACCTTTTCTTAATAAAAAATATGAAAGCCCTAATAGTATAGTGACTAAATGAAAATGACTTATTATATTTATTTAAGGATTAATTTCGTGAAGTTAAAATGATTAATATTTCGTCTATTGTTATTGCAAATAACGAGGGATCTAATATAAGGCGTTGTATAGAAAGTCAGCTTAGCTGCATAGATGAGATAGTTATACTTATTGATGAAAAATCAACAGATAAAACTACTGAAATTGCAAATTCTTATTCTAAAGTAAAATCGGCAATAGTTAAATGGAAAGGATATTCAGAAACAAAAAAAGAAGCAATTTCTTTAACTTCAAATGATTGGGTATTTTGGATAGATGCGGATGAAGCATTTTCTAAAAAATTAAATGAGGAGCTCCTGAATTTTAAGAATTCAGTTCCAACATATTTTGCTTATTCCGTACCGCGAAAAGCTTATTTCCTTGGAAAATGGATAAAACATTGTGGATGGTATCCGGGCAGGGTCATTCGTTTATTTAATAAAAATCATGCTTCTTTTAATTCTAATAATGTTCATGAGAATCTTAATGTCAATGGAAAAATCGGACAATTGGTAAATGATTTGGAGCATTATACCGATCCCTCGGTTTCTCATTATTTTATTAAGTTTAATACTTATACCTCTTTAGCTGCTAGGGATCTGCAGAAAAATGGCAAAAGATTTCATTTAAGTGATCTAATAATACGACCAATTGTAATATTTATGAAAATGTATATAATTAAATTAGGATTTTTAGACGGCATACAGGGCTTTATTCTCTCAATCTTTTCAACAGCATATGTTTTTACAAAATATAGTAAATTCTGGGAGCTAAAAAGGAAAGAAAGTTTATGAAACTTGGAATCATTGCTAACGTAACCAAAGAGAATGTGTTCGAAATAGTTTCTTCATTTATCGGAAAACTGAAAGCTAATGAGATTGATTTTTATTTAAGTGATTCTCTTTCCTCCCAAAAAGATCTATTAAAAACTAAAGTTGCGCAAAGTAAATTTCTAAGTGATACAAAATTATGTCAGAAAAGTGATATGATCATTTCAATTGGCGGTGATGGTACAATGCTCGCAACAGCCTATATTGCACAATTCTATAGTAAGCCTGTGCTCGGGCTGAATTTTGGTAAATTAGGTTTCTTGGCAGAAGTTAATATTAACCAGATGGACAGCCTTATAAAGGAATTAAAAAAAGGCGATTATACTATAGAAGAAAGAATGATAATTACAGGGACCTGCAGAGGTCATAAAATTGAGCAGCTTTATGCTATCAATGATCTTGTAATTGATAAAGGCGCCTGGCCTAAAATGATCGATATAACTATTTTAGTGGATAATGAATATGTGGCCACTTTTGCTGCTGATGGATTAATTGTTGCTACACCAACTGGATCTACGGGATATTCTATTTCAGTTGGAGGTCCAATAGTCAGCCCTCAATCTGAAGTAATAACTCTTAGCCCAATCAGCCCTCATAGCTTGAGTATTCGTCCTCTCGTATTGCCTAGCAATAAAGAAATTATTATACGGGCCGATTCTCTATATAAGGAAGTTCAGATTAATTGTGATGGACAACGTGTGTTTGCATTTTCGCCCCCTCTTGAAATTAGGATTAAAAAGAGCGATAGACCATTTAATTTGGTAAATACCTCTTTGTCCAGTTATTTTGGAACTTTAAGAACAAAACTGCATTGGGGTATAGATTTAAGAACTCATATTTCTAAAAATCTGGAATAAGTTCTATATCTCTGTACTTTTATTAATTTTTTATTTTTTCCATTCTGGGTAACTTAACTTTAGTTACCTTCATCGCCTTCGTTTTCTGCTTTACAATCTTAATTGTTGATGGTGTTGTATTTTCTTTTTCCGGATTATTCTTATCATGATAGTTCCTATAGGAATATATCTTGTGCTTATAATTCCTAAGTACAATTTTCTCATCATCCTTATGCAGCACATAGTTGGGGAGCAGAGGAATTTTCCCACCTCCACCAGGGGCATCGATTACAAAATGTGGTATTGCAAGCCCGCTTGTATGCCCTCTCAGGTTTTCAATTATCTCTATTCCTGTTTCAATGGAAGTTCTGAAATGATTAGCTCCCTTAGTTTCGTCTGCCATGTACATATAATAAGGACGGACCCTGATTTTAAGAAGTTTTTGCATTAACTCTTTGACAACTGCCGGATCATCATTAATATTTTTCATTAGAACCATTTGATTACCAACAGGTATACCTGCATCAGCTAGCATCTCGCATGCTTTTGAACTTTCAGGAGTAATCTCCCATGGATGATTAAAATGTGTATTCAAATAAACCGGATGATATTTCTTAATCATATCACATAGATGTGGGGTTATTCTTTGTGGTAATACACAAGGCATTTTCGAACCTATTCTGATAATTTCAATATGAGGAATTGCTCTTATCCTCTGAAGAATTTTTTCGAGCATAATATCCGTAAGCATTAAAGGATCGCCGCCGGAAAGAATTACATCCCTAATCTCAGTATGCTGTTCGAGATATCTAAAGGCGCTTTCCAATCCCTTCATTGAAATTTTATCATAATCACCAACTTTTCTTTTTCTTGTGCAGAATCGACAATATAAACCGCATTGACTTGTTACAAGAAATAGTGCTCTATCGGGATAGCGGTGAGTAATATTGGGAACAGGGCTCATCGCATCTTCCATTAAGGGATCTTCCTCAGCACCTATGTCTTCTAATTCTTGTTTGGTAGGGACACATTGGAGCCAGATAGGATCTCCGGGACTACGTATGAGGCTTAAATAATATGGATTTATCCTGGCTTGGAAGAATTCGTCGAGGTCCTCAGCTGTCTGACGCTCTATTCCGAATTTCTCCACTAACTGATCGACAGAGTGAATACTGTCTCTTACCATTTGCTGCCACAGTTCCATGACTTTTCCTCAGTTTTGTTTTTTTATTGCGAAATACTTTCCGAATATTATTAGATTGTCGTCCAATGAATAAAAGTCATTTATCTGAGCGACAATCGAATAATTATTCTTCAAATAGAAGTTTCTCGTATTTGAGTAATTTTCTTTGGAAGATGTTTCAGCTAAAATCCATCTGCCATTATTTTGTAAAACAAAATTTTCTGCATGTTCCAGCAGACATTTTCCGATTCCTTTAATTCCAGCTTCTGGATCAGCTGCTATCCAGTATAAATCGAAAGTTGCATCAGTTAAAGGTCTCCTCCCGACACAATAATATCCCACTACTTTACTTTCATATTCATATATGTAAATATGGTAGTCCTTCTGATCCGGATTAAAAGCAGCAATATCTATAAGCTCCATAGCGATATCAACTTCTTTATCGGAAAAGTTTGGTATCCTTTCCAGCATATTTCTGAGAGGCTCGGGATCACCCGGCTTTAATTTTCGTATCATAATTTTTTCTTTTCAAAGCGAAACCCGTAATTGTAAAAAGTAAGTCAGAATAACTCATTCCCGCTGCGGCTGCAGCCCTTGCAAATCCGGAATCCATCGAAATATCCGGATTTGGATTTACTTCAATTACATAGGGAATATTCATTCTGTTAAGACGCATATCCACGCGTGCATAGTCTCTGCAGTCCATTGCATTAAAAGCCAGAATGGCAGTCTCCTCAATTTTAACTCTAAGCTCAGGATTTAATTGAGCCGGACAACTTGGTTTAGTGTTTTCGTAATAAATGCTATCGGCAATCCATTTGCCGTCATATGTAACAATTTGGGGTAGCCCTTTCGGAAGTCCATCAAACTTTATTTCCGATATAGGCAGAGCTTTATTTCCGAGAACAGCAATATTCAGCTCTCTTCCATCTATATATTCTTCAGCAAGTATATCCTGACAATATGTAGATTTCAAAAAACTGATATGTTTATTTAACGAATCATAATCATTCACAACTGATAGTTCAGATATACCAATGCTTGCATCTTCATTTAATAATTTTAAAATAACCGGGAATTTTAATACAAAATTGTCAGAATTGAACCTATCTGATTGCCCTATTTTTATAATCATCGAATCCGGAGTATTAATTCCAAAAGAGCGAAGAATAGTTTTTGCTTTTGCTTTATTAAGACAGTTACCCAAACTCGCAGGTAGGTTCCCGGTGAAATCAAATCCAAGCATCTCAAAGAGGCCTGCTAGGCAATATTCATAAGAAGAAACACCATCAATAGATTCAACAAAGTTGAATATCGCGTCTGGAGAATATGCGTTTAATTTATTAATAGTTCGTTCTACATTACTGTTTATTGCAAAAGAATTGACTTCTGTGAAATTTTCAAGTAAATATCTTTTGATTTTATGTATTTCCTTAGAAAAGCCGCTTTCGGACAAATCATTAGGAATTGAATCATCAGTTATTGGTTTGCCATTATAAATGCTGAATAGACTTACCGGTGAATTATAACAGATTAAGATTCTGGCTATCGTTTTCATAAAAGATTATTCCTCCTGGCTGCAGCTAGAAGTACTTTATTTAGCATTTCATCATATGAAATTCCTGCTGTTCTCGCTGCTTTTGGAAAACAAGAATTTTCTTTGGGATCAGGTAATATACCGGGAAGTGGATTTATTTCAATGATATTGGGATTATCATTTGCATCCAGTCTGATATCTATCCTGCTCCAATCCCTGCATCTTAAAGAGTTGTATGCCTGTAAAGCAATCTGCCTTATTCTTGTTTCAAGTACCGGATTCAATTTCGCCGGACATGAAAATACATCGAGGGGATTCTCTTTCGTATCAAGAATCCATTTAGCTTCATATGAATATATAGGTATAAACCCTTCAGGAAAGTCTTTATAATCTATTTCAACAATTGGCAGAACTTCAGCTTCTTCTCCATTACCCAAAATTGAAACTGTAAATTCTCTGCCGGATAGAAACTCTTCAATCAATGCCGGTTGTGAGTATTCTGTGTTAATTCTTTCAACCTGTTCAGACAATTCCTTCCTGTTATTAACAAAGGAGGATGTAAATATTCCTTTACTTGATCCTTCCCAAATAGGCTTTACAAACAGGGGATAAGTTAAATTTTTATTCTCAATCTGACTTACATGCGCTGCTATGAAGAATGGAGCGTTAGGTATTCCATGATATGATAATATTTCTTTTGTCCTGGCTTTATCAAGACAGGTCGCAAGCGTCAATGGATCAGACCCTGAATATGGGATCTGGAGCATTTCAAGTATTGCGGGAATCTGTGCTTCCCTGCTTTCTCCGTAAAATCCTTCTGCAATATTAAATACAATATCAGGATCAAGATTTTTTAATTTTTCAAATGATGAAAGGTCAGCTTCAACGAGAGAAACGTTGTGGAAAATCTCCAGAGCATTTTTAACAGCAGTTATAGTATCCCATGAATCCCATTCAGCAAATGTATCTACGGTAAAATTCTGATGATTAATTCTTTTTTTCAGTTTAGGGGATAAATTTTCAAGGAAAGTTTTGCTTTCTGGTTTGACATTAAAGGTTAATGCAACACTCAGTCTTGAACTAAAGAAAGAAGATAAAATTTTTTTTCCTTTACGTTTTGTTTAAAACAAATATAACTATTAATAAATTGAAGTCAATGATTTCTGTCTACTGTATAAAAATAATTTTTCCCAAAAAAATATTTCTTTGTTAACTATGATTAAACATATTTAAAAATAATTTAAAATAAAAAATATTTTGAAAATATTTTCTGACAATCCTCCCATCAAAAAATTATCCGGAATTACTGTCATGCAATCTTTGCATACTTTAAATTTTCTTTGTAATAATTTAGAAGTGCATTCTTAATAACAAGATGGTTGTTAAGTAAAAGATGGGGATCAGATTTAATTATTTCGAAAGCAGATTTCTTTGCATCCATAATTATGTCAGAATCTCTGATTACATCTATATATCTGAGTTGAGGAAATCCGCTCTGGACAGTGCCAAAGATATCACCGGGTCCCCTTAGTTTCAAATCAATTTCAGAAATTTTAAAGCCATCATTATATTGAGCCATAGTCTGAAGCCGCACTATTGCTTTTTGTTTTTCAATCTGCGCGTTGGACAGATAATCAAGATTCGGAATTCTATCCTTTGACACATACTCGTCTTTTATAATGAGAATACAATATGCTTGCATATTACCCCGTCCTATTCTCCCTCTTAATTGATGAAGCTGGGATAATCCGAAACGATGAGCATCATTTATCAACATAATATTTGCATCAGGGATATCTATCCCTACTTCTATAACTGTGGTGGAGATCAACACATCAAATTGCTTGGCAAGAAAGAGGGACATGATTTCTTCTTTCTCCTGCCACGACATCCTTCCGTGAATTAAGCCAAGTCTAATATTTTTGAAATAAGTTTGACTTAAATCTTTGTAATAAGTTGTCGCGGATTTTAATTCCAGTTTTTCCGATTCTTCTATAAGTGGATAAACTATAAAGGACTGATAGCCTTCCTTAGTTTTCTCCTCAATGAATTTATATACTTCGGGAAGTTTACTTTCTCCTCTTAAAAATGTTTTTATAGGCTTTCTGTTCTGTGGCATTTCGGAAATAGTAGAAACATCAAGATCTCCATATAATGTTAAAGACAGAGTTCTTGGAATAGGGGTGGCACTCATTACTATAACATCTGGTGTAATTCCTTTGTTAATTAATTTTGCCCTTTGTTCTACACCAAATCTATGTTGTTCATCTACTATAACCAGTCCTAAATTTTTAAACTTTACTTCCTTTTCGAATAAAGCGTGAGTTCCAATAATAATATCAGATCCCTGAAGCTCAATATTGGATAATCTAGTTTCCCTTTCTGATTTTTTCTGCCCCCCTATGACAAGACTTACTCTAATGACCCTATCCTTATAAACTTGGGAAAGTTCTTTCATCAAACTTGAAATTCTTTTAGCATGTTGATCCGCTAATATTTCTGTGGGGGCCATTAGTACTGCTTGATAATCATTGTCAACGGCAATTAACATGGCAATAAGGGCTACAATTGTTTTCCCGCTTCCAACATCTCCCTGTAAAAGACGGTTCATTGGTGATTCAGATTCCATATCCCTTTTAATCTCGGTTAAAACTTTTAACTGTGATTTAGTCAATTGGAAAGGGAGTATCTTGAGAAATTCAGAAATAAGACGTGACCTTATTTTCATTGATTGACCGGGCTGAGAAGTTTTGTGATTATGTTTTCTTAATGCAATAAGAATTTCAAGGTAAAACATTTCTTCAAATTTTAGTCTTTGTAATGCCGCATTAAGCAAATCAGGGCTTTCAGGAAAATGATAATTTTTAACGGCTTCTGATATCGAAATTAATTTTTTGTTGTGTATAATTTCAGCAGGTAAGGTCTCCTGTATAAATGAAGAATACTCTACTACTGCAGAACTAATGATTTTCCTAAGACTAAAATCACCTATGCTTTTTTGGCGGAGATCCTTGGGTATTCTGTAAAAAGGAATGATTTTTCCTGTATTTAGAAGATTGTTTGATTCATCTTCAGTTATCCTGTCAAAATCAGGATGAGTAAACTGGAGATTGCCGTACCTGGAAAGAGACGGTTTCCCGGATAATGCATATATGTCCCCTGCATGGAACAGTTCCGCAAAATAATTTAATCCTTGAAACCAAATACATTCAAACATTCCGGATTTATCCCTGAAATGAACCTTGAGGATTTGCTTCTGCCTGAACCTTATTTTTTCAACTTCATATACACTACCGACTATTGTAAGTTCCCCTTCATAACCATTTATTAAAATACCATAAGCTTTTATAGCAGTTAATATTGTTGTCCTGTCTAAATGTTTTGAAGGAAAATAAAAAAGAAGATCCCTGACAGTAACAATTCCTAATTTCTTAAATGATTCAGCCCGCTTTGGCCCGATTGATTTAAGAAACTGAACAGGTTTATTTAATATTTCTTCAGGGGTTTGATTCATTAAAATCTACAATTATTAATGGAAAGATAAAATTTCAATTAAGGATTTACAATTATATATTTATATTTGTTAATAATGCCTTAATAAATGAGTAATGCTATATGGAATGGAATAAATTATTATCGGATAAAATCTTGGGCGGACATTCAACAAAAGATAATAAGATCGTTGATGGAAGAAGTCAGTTCCAAAGAGATTTTGACAGAATAGTATTCTGTTCGGCTTTCAGACGGCTTCAGGATAAAACACAGGTATTTCCGCTTCCTGAAAATGATTTTGTGCATACCCGCCTTACTCATAGTCTTGAAGTATCATGCGTTGGAAGATCACTTGGAAACCTGATTGGTAAAACAATAATCGACCGTCATAAATCTCTGAAGAAAGAGTATACAAACTTCCACTTTGGTGAAATTGTTGCAGCTGCATGTCTGGCACACGATATTGGTAACCCTCCATTTGGTCATTCTGGAGAGGATGCGATTGCTGAATATTTCAAAAGAGGAAATGGTAAACAATTTGAGAAATCATTAAATAATGAAAAACTCTGGAATGATCTTATAAAATTTGAAGGCAATGCCCAGGGGTTTCGAATTATTACCAGACTTCAAAATCCAAATATAAAAGGGGGCTTAAGGTTAACCCATGCAACTCTTGGTGCCTTTACCAAATATCCAAAAGAATCAGGCCTGCCTGAATCAATAGCTATTAAACCTGTCAAGGGTAAGTTTTATAAAAAATTCGGTTTCTTCCAGTCTGAAAAAAAATTATTTAAGGAAGTCGCAGAAGAAACCGGACTGATTAAAAAAGAATTTAATAAAATAGACTGGTGGAGTAGACATCCTTTAACATATTTGGTCGAAGCAGCCGATGATATCTGCTACAGGATAATGGATCTTGAGGATGGCTTCAGGCTAGGACTACTTACTTTTAATGAAACTGAAGAAATCTTAAACTCACTTATTAAAAATAAAAAGTTGAAAGGCTATCGTGAACGTAATGAGAATGATAAAATTGGATATCTAAGAGCAAAGAGTGTTAGTAATATGGTTCAGCAGCTTGCTAACATATTTGTCGAAGAAGAGAATAATATCCTTACGGATAATTTTGAAAATGACCTTATATCGGTTATACCTTCTGCAAAAGCATTAAAGATGATAAAAGATATATCGGTTATTAAGATATATTCCTATCGCAGTGTGGTAGAAAGAGAAGCTGCGGGTTATGAGGTATTGGGAGGTTTACTCGATGCTTTTATCAACGCTGTAAATGAAGCATCTAAAGAAAAAGCTTCGTTTAAGAATAACAACCTGCTGAAACTGATTCCAACTCAATTCTTATATAGTAGCGGAAGACCGCATGATGATCTTTATACAAGATTATTATTAATAACGGATTTTGTTTCGGGTATGACAGATTCTTATGCAGTCTCCCTATATAGAAAAATAAAAGGAATATCGTTACCCGGACTGTAACTTTTATCTTTCCTATATAAATATATTGCCCCGTTTATCTGGTATTATAACTTCTATTTCTTTTCTATAATTCTGAGAAATGAAGGAAGCACAATTAATAATAAAGGAAGTGCTATGATAAGTCCTCCAATTATAGCTATAGCCAGAGGTTGATGCATCTGAGCTCCAGTTCCTATCCCCAGGGCCAGGGGAAATAATGCTGTAATGGCTCCTAGTGCTGTCATCAGCTTAGGCCTCAATCTTGTCGAAATAGCATATACTATCGCACTGTCCCTCCCGCTTTTTTCCCTTTCGGTTCTGAATTGTTGAAATGTGAAAATAGAATTCTCACCGATAATCCCCACAATCATTATTATTCCTGTATAACTGCCCACGTTTAGCGGAGTCCCGGTTATAAACAAAGCAATAAAACTTCCCGCAACACCTAGTATAGCAATTAATATAATCATAAGTGAAACTTTTATGTCTTTGAATAAAAATAGTATAACAACAAATACAAGAAAACATGAACTTATTAAGATTAATAATAGTTCACTGAATGCTTGCTGCTGCTCAGCATAAGCGCCGCCGTATTCTATGCTGTAACCGACAGGAAGTATCAGCTCAGACTTTATCTTCCTTTGAATTTCTTTAATCGTACTGCCAAGGTCACGGTTATTCAGTCGGGCAGTAATTGCAATCATCGGTTTCAGGTTTTCTCTTTCTACTTCAGCAACTCCGGGATTAAGAGTGATTTTTGCAAACTCACTGATGGGTTTTAATCGCCCGTTCGGTAGTGCAATCTGTGAATTATTAATATCATTTAAAGAAACAGAATTAGTATTTGTTTCGATGAGACGGATATTGGTTAGTTTATTACTCTCTAAAATGCTTCCCGCTAAATTTCCCTCGATTTTATTCTGCATGAGATACTGGAAGTCAGATGGTGTAAGGTTATACTGTGCTAACTTTGCTATATTAAGTTCAACTTCCATTTCTGGACCTGCAATAGTAATACCGTTGAACAGATCGGCGGTTCCTTTAACATTTTCTACCACTTCAGTGGCTTGCTGTGCTAGTTTTTGAAGTACTTCTTCATCGTCCCCAAAAATCTTAACTTCAATCGGCTGGGTAGAACTCATAAGATCACCAAGCATATCGCCTATTACCTGGCCAAAATCAACTTTAAGCGAGGGTAATGTTGATTCAATATCTTTTCGGATATCATCCGCTACATCCATGGTTGTTTTAGAGCGTTTTGCTTTTAATTGAATGAGATAATCTCCATTATTGGGTTCAGTAATAAAAAAACCCATCTGAGTCCCTAACCTCCTGGAGAATTTCTCAACATCAGGATTATTCTTAATTATAACATCAACCTGTTGAAGCATGCGGTCTGTTTCTTCAAGAGAAGTACCGGGGGGGCTTTTAAAGTCAAGAACAAGAGACCCCTCATCCATATCTGGCAAAAAACCGCTTGGCAATTTAGGAAGTATAATAAGTGCAAGCAGTATTAGCCCCATGGAAAAAATTATAGAAATATTCGGCCGTTGAATGAAATAGCTTATCCAGTTCCTCTGTTTTACTTCTTTAGATTTCCCGATATTATGAACTTCTTTGGAAAAAAGAATATAAACAACCGGTAACCCCATCCATGTTGTAATAAATGAAGCCACTAACGTAATGATCATCGTATCCGTCATTACTTTAAAATAAGCTCCCGCCACTCCGCTCATTAGAACAAATGGAAGAAAAATTACAATAGTACTCAATGAAGAACCTACCATTGCTGGGAATAAGTACCTTATCGCAGCATTTACCAGCGTGAAGCTATTTTCATCAGGATGTTCTTCATGCGTGCGGTGGATCTGTTCAACAACGATAATCGCATCATCAATTATCAATCCGATTGCAGCTGCAATCGCCCCTATGGTCATTATATTAAACGTATAACCCGCTGCAAAAAGAATAATTATTGTCAATGAAAGTGTGATTGGAATTGTAACAAAGATAACCGAACTGGCCTTTAATGACCGCAGAAAAATGAATGCGACTATCAGAGCTAACAAGAGACCAATCCATAAGACATCCCTTAAACTGCTCACAGATTCATTTACAAAATCCGCCTGATTATAATAAGGCACAAGTTTTACACCCTTGGGGAGGATTTCGTTTAGATCCTTAATTTTAGAAATTACTTCTTTGGAAAGATTTACAAGATTTGCATTTGGTTGCTTTATTATCGCTACCAATGGGACATCCTTACCATTCGCATTAATTTTAATATATTCCTTTTTCTCGGCTATCTCTACATTGGCAATATCTTTCAGTTGAATAGAACGCTGAGGAGTGCTTTTTATTATAACTTCTTCAAGTTGCTCTTTATTATTTACTGCAGTATTTGTGATACTAAGATATAAGCGGTTATATTCATTAAGATATCCATTGGATGTAATAAAATTGCTCTGTGATAAAACCATAGAAACGTTCTGTGGGGTGATCCCTAAATTGCTCATTTTAAGAGGATCAAGTATTACACGGTATTCTTTCGTCTTTCCCCCAATGATCGCAATTTCAGCTATACCCGGAATCCTTGAAAGGAATGGTTTAATTGTATATTCTGCTATCTGCCGTAGTTCAATCTGGCTCATTCTTTCACCTTCAAGCGAATATCCCATCACGGGTAGTATAGAAGGATTCATCTTTTCAACGCTAATACTGATATCCTGCGGAAGGTCTTGCCTTATAGCGTTGATCTGTGCCTCTATACGCTGTTTACCTAAATCGATATCCGTATTCCATTCAAGAAATGCCGATATTTCACAACTTCCCCTTGATGTTGTGCTCCTGATAAGATGAAGATTTTGAACTTTCTTTATGGCATTTTCCATTGGAATAGTAACCGTTACCATCATTTTATTGACCGGCTGCTGCCCGTCTTCTGCTATAATTTTTATTTTGGGAAAGGTTATATCCGGAAATAAGCCGGTTTGAATATTTGTCAGTGAGTAAATCCCGCCTAGAAGGATAAATATTAATATTGCAGCTATGGGACCTTTGAATTCTGTATAAAACTTTTTCATTAAGCTTATTTCTTAACCACTACTTTAACTGTGTCGGGTAGACCGTAAGCACCCTCTGTTATAAACCTGTCACTCATGGATAAATTAGGTTCTATAACCTGGACAAGAGAATCTGTCTCAATTCCTTTTGTTATATCCAACTTCACTGCCGTTGAATCATTAATCATTTTCATTACCCAGTATTCCGATTCTGTTTCATTCGTTATAATCGCAGACTTTGGAAGCGCAATAGCATGAGCTATGCTTTTAAGGGGGATCTTCACAATTAAGTTAAGGTTCGCCGGAACATTAACTGGAATATCCGGTTCTAAAACGAATGATTGTGTCTGGTTAGCTGCATCAATGGATGGTATCTTTTTAATCACCTTTGCGGTGAACTCTTTATTATCAGCAAGCTTGATGGGAAAAGAATCGGATACTTTTATATTTGGGGAATATTGATAAGGAACATTCAGCATAATCCTTAAAGATGAGGGATCAACAATTAAGGCTAGCCGATCCGACTCTGTTATATAATCTCCTGTCTGGTAACTGAGTTCTGTTAATATTCCGTTTGTACGTGCATATATATTTACTAGTCCGTTAAATTGTTTCCCTATATCAGTGCTATCAGATGCACTTGCCTCTTTTGTCTTAATAGAAAAAAGAAGTTCTCCAATTTTAACATGATCCCCCGGATTTTTGCCGGTCCTTATAATAAACCCCGGGAAAGTAGCTCTTACAATTTCCTGGGATAAAAAAACAGTGCTTGCATTAAGATCTAAATAATCAGTCATCGTTGTCTGTACCGGAGTACCGGCACTTATTTCTACACCCTTTAGGGGGGTGTCCGAATCCTCTGCTTCCTTTTTGCTACAGGATATTAAATTAATAAGGAAAAAAATCGATATAAGAAAGAAAATTACTTTCATTTTATTGCTTTTCATTCTACCAATTCCAATAATTAAATTGATTGACCGCTTGTTGGTAGGCAGCCGAGGATGAGATTTCATTCTTTTTAAAGTCAAGATAGTTTTTTACTATCGTAATGTAATCAATCATGGATAACTGCCCATGCATAAGCTCTGAATGTACAAGTAGCATAACTTTATAATAGTCGTTAAGCTGTGAACTAATAGATTGAAGCAGACTGAAATAATATTCTACCTGGGATGCGCTTTCTTTAATTTTACTTTTTATAAGGATTTCCTGGTTTGCTTTGTTTGAGTGTATTGTATTTAAATTTATCTGTGACTGCTGCCATGTAATACTTTTCTGGTTACCGTCATATATGGGAAGTGAGAAATTTAACCCTGCGCTTAACCCGAACTTCCTTTGAATATCTTTAAATTCAACTGCATTTAATCCTGCGTTAAAAAATACATTAAGAAGGGGATAATATTTTGTTTCAAATACATTCTGCTGACTTAATATTAAAAGACTATCGTTTTCATATTGATTAAAGAACTTGGAAGATCCCTTTAGATCAATTTTATTCAAGGATAATTTATCCAGGTAAACAATTGATGTATCTTTAATTCCGGCTAAAACATTAAGTTCATACATATTACTTTTTACGGAATTGAGAGCCTGTAGTGCAGCAAGACGCTGATTATCAAATTCTACCTTTAATAAAAGATAATCGGATTGTTTAACTAATCCACTTAGCATCAGGTTTTCAGTTATATGAAGTTGCTGCTCTAGTGTATCGGCCGTCAAACCTGAAAGTCTGTAGAGCTCCTGGGCTTGCCAACAATTAATATATTGATCGACTATACTTTTTTCCAGATTATGTTTTGCTAATTCATAATTATATTCATTGCTCTTAATCTGCAAGTCTGCCTGGTTATTGTAAGCATCAACTACTTCGCCGGTAAAGAGATTCTTAGTCACATTTATCTGTGCTGAATATAATCCTCCGTTTGTTATCGAAGCATCATATCCAATCGCATTTGATTCAGGATTGGTCGTCACTATTTTATCATTATTAAAATACGGGACAAATAGATAATTGGCTGTTAAATTAACCTGGGGAAGTATATATTCTGCTTTATTTAATGACTTGTCTAAATTTTTGATCTTTATATTATTTACGCTTTCTTTCATGGAAGGATTATTACTATAAGCTGCATTAAGATAATATTGCAGACTATTTTGCGCCCTGGATAATGAGCCCAAAAAGAGAAAAAGAGGTAAAAAGGATAAAATAATATTTCTTTTCATTATATCCGGCATTTAAAATATCAGGCGTTAATATAACTATTTTAAGGGAACGAAATAAAACAGATTTTATTCAGAATTATTTTTTATATTAAAAAACATCTGAGTAGTATATTAAATGAAACTGCTGTTAGTAGAAGACGAAAAGGAACTTGCTTCCGATATTAGTAAATATTTAATTGAGGAAGGATATTTAATAGAGTCTGCATCAACCTATAATGAAGGTCGGGAAAAACTCTCTCTCTATGATTATGACTGCGTTATAATTGATATCACTCTCCCTGGCGGAAACGGATTGGACCTGATCAGGATGATTAAAGAAAAACTTCTTAATACAGGAATTATTATTATTTCGGCGAAGAATTCCCTTGATGATAGAATTATGGGACTCGAGACAGGATCAGACGATTATCTTACTAAACCATTCTACCTATCAGAATTAAATGCAAGAATTAAGTCCATTCTTCGAAGAAGAAATTTTTCTGGTAATAAAGAAATTATCATCGATGAAATAAAAATGACTTTAAATGATTCCCAGATATTGATTTATGACAAGCCCCTGAGTTTAACTAAAAAAGAATATGAACTTCTCCTTTTTTTTGCCGCAAATATAAATAGGGTTATTACTAAAGAATCTATAGCAGAACATTTATGGGGAGACTCTATAGATACTACAGATTCTTTTGATTTTATCTATACTCATATTAAAAACCTTCGTAAAAAGATCCTGGACCTTGGCGGGAAAGACCATATTCAAACTATCTATGGGATGGGATATAAATTTATTATTCTATGAAATTACTTACCAAAACAAACCTGTACTATACTTTATTTGCTCTTATAATTTTTATTATCGGGGGGTTTGCTTTCTTCTATATTATACAAAATGAGATATATGAAGAAATAGATGAGGCGCTTCTGTTCAGAAAGGACACAATTATTAAACAATTAAACTCCGGTGGTGAAAAATATATTAAGGAATTAGCTGCGGGAGGTGAGGTAAGTATAAATAGAATAAATGATAAATCCGGCATTCCTCTTGGAATTAGCGATACTCTCATTTTCAATCCTGGCGAAAAGGAAGGTGAACAATTCCGACGCCTTTCTTTCATAACTGATATCAATAATACCCCTTATCATATAAATATACTTCGGTCAGTCACTGATTCGGATAGTCTTGTAGATGGAATAGCTATGGCTGTATCAATAATTTTTTCTTTGTTATTAGGAGGAGGGGCCCTCCTTAATTATTATATCTCTAAAAGAATCTGGAAACCTTTTTACTCCGTATTGGACAAGATTAAAGACTACCGGCCTGCTGGTGAAATTATTGGCGGATTTCCCGCTAGCAATATCTCTGAATTCAGTAAACTAAATGATGTTATTGAAAGATTGGTCGCAAAAGTCCAGAATGACTTTATCAATCTTAAACAGTTTACTGAAAATGCTTCTCATGAAATTCAGACACCGCTGGCTGTTATTAAAACTAAATCGGAAATGCTGCTGCAAAGGGAAGATCTCGATTTAAAAACACTCAAAGAAATTATGAGCATTAATGAAACAGCTACCAGGCTTTCTAAACTAAACCAGGCACTCCTGCAATTAATGAAAATTGAAAACCTCCAGTATCAGGAGTCAGAAAAGATCGATTTAGGCCGGCTTTTAGAGACTAAATTGGAAAAACTCAATGAGTTGATTACAATGAAAAATATTAAATTAACTAAAACTATTAATAAAATAGTCTTCGTTAACATGAATTCATCTTTGGCGGATATTTTGCTTTCTAACCTTCTCAATAATTCGATTAAGCATAATATTTACGGCGGGGAAATAAACATAAACCTTACTCAAGATTCTCTTTCTATAAAAAATACCGGAAATGATTTAAAAATACGTCCGGAAAAATTATTCGGCCGGTTTGTCAAGGAAAGCAATTCACATGAATCAATAGGTCTGGGACTCTCCATAGTAAAACAAATTTGTGATAATAATAAATTCAATGTTAATTATATTTATCAACATCCTATTCACGAAATAAAAATTACTTTCTAACTGAATTTTGCATCATCAATTAAAACATTTAAACGGAAGCATTATGAAAATCATCAGTATTTTATTATTCACTCTTCTTTTCAGCATCACTCATGCACAATCAATTGACTCTAAAAATATTCCACAAAAGGTTAAATATAAATTTAAGTCAGTTTATTCAAAGGCTATAAATGTCAACTGGACCATCGAAAATTCCCTTTACGAGGCAAGTTTTACATTCGGAAAAAAGAAAATGTCTGTAAATCTTGATGAAGATGGTAAAATCGTTGAAACCGAAACTGAAACTCAAATATCTAATCTCCCGGTGGAAATAAGAGAATCGGTTGCTAAAGATTATCCCAAATATAAAATTACCGAAGCTACTAAAATTGAGAAGAGTGGAATGGTTACTTACGAAACTGAAATTACAAAAGGAAAAAATAAAATGGATCTCTATTATGATGACCACGGTACCCTCAAAAAAATAGATAAAGTCAACCCCGCAAATAAATGGAAATAGTTTAATCCCATAATTTCATTTTATTTTATTTCATTTGTTCAATTATCTTTAATATTGTGAATTGAATTTATAACTATACGATGCCGGTGTTATTATGAAAGTATTATTCATTGGCGGAACCGGTGTTATAAGCAGCGCCTGTTCGGAACTTTGCAGCCAAAAAGGATATGACCTTTATTTACTTAATCGCGGAAATGCTAAACTCCCTCAGTCAGTGAATCTTAAATTGATGAAAGGGGATATATGGAACTTTGATCATGTAAGATCTCTCCTTGAGAATCATTACTTTGATGTGGTGGTTGAATGGATTGGATTCTCATACGATCGCGTCCTTGCTGATTTTGATTTGTTTCAGGGAAAAATCGGACAGTATATTTTAATAAGCTCTGCTTCCGTTTATCAAAAACCTTCTTCATGGAAACCCGTTACTGAGGATACACCGATTAATAATCCTTACTGGGCTTACGCCCAGGCCAAGATAAAATGTGAAGAAACTGCTATGGGACTCTATAGGCAGACCGGTTTCCCGGTTACTATTGTACGCCCCTCACATACATATGATAAAACTAAAATCCCTCTGTTCGGTGGTTATACCACTATTGACCGAATGCTAAAAGGGAAAAAAATTATTATCCACGGCGATGGTACATCATTATGGACTCTAACTCATCATAAGGACTTTGCCAAAGGATTTATTGGCTTGCTTGGAAAAAAAGAAGCGATCGGGGAGGCTTACCATATTACTTCAGATGAAGTCCTCACCTGGAACCAGATTTGCATTACTATGGCAAAATCTCTCGGAGTTGATCCCAACATTATACACATTCCATCCGATTTTATTAAACATTTTGACTCCGAGTGGGGAGATGGACTCTTGGGCGATAAATCACATTGCATGATATTTGACAATTCCAAGATCAAAAAACTGGTTCCGGAATTTACCGCAGCTATCCCTTTCAGCCAGGGAGTCCGTGAAATTACAGAATGGTACTTGGGTGATAAATTTCGCCAGTTAATAGATAACAGTATAAATTGGAAAATTGATGAGATAATCGGCTGGTTTCAAAAAGGTTTTAGGTAATATTACTCCCCTCATACCAATAATCCCTATTTCTGGCCTTAATTTGCAAACTTCCTAAGGAACAATACTTAATTTCTACTAAAGACACTTTTTACCTCTCCCAATACCTATATATATAGATAGATTATATATATGGAGAGGGGGGTGACTTACGGCATAATATTGCTCCCCGGCTACTTTGCCTCCTGTTCAAAAAGATACTTGGCCAATATTTTATCTTTATCGTAAACATCGTTTCTGAAGTTTACAATCCCATTTTCATCTACCCAGGCAGTATAATAATCTATAATTACAGGAATATCATGGTCAAATTTTACTACTGTTGTCTTGCCATAGCTTGAATTTTTTCTTAATTCTCCTCGCCTCAGCTTGTATTCCGCAACTTTAGTTTTATCGGCAACTGCATTCCCGGTCTCAATTTTTATATCATCAAGTGTCCAATTCGAATTGTTGGCTAAAAGAAATTCTGCAAGCTGAAATGGCTTCTCAACCCTGATGCAACCATGACTTACTGCTCTGTAAGATCTTGAAAAAGGACCCCTTGTAGGAGTATCGTGCAGATAAACTCCAAACTTGTTCAGAAACATAAATTTGATTTTTCCCAATGCATTTCCTGCACCCGGGTCCTGTACAAATGAAAAGGGAATTTTGTTTGGCGAATACTTTTTAAGGTCTACTTTTGTTAGATCAACACGCTTGCCATTCCTGAATACTTTAAAGTTTCTCTTCGCCAGATAATTGGAATCTTTCGCTGTCTCACGCAGGATTTCTTCCTTAACTATACTTGGCGGAACTGTCCAGGTTGGATTCAAAACTAAATGCGATATTTCTCCACCTAATTGAGGAGTT
The DNA here is from genome assembly GCA_031292455.1 of Ignavibacteriaceae bacterium. Classification (GTDB taxonomy): domain Bacteria; phylum Bacteroidota; class Ignavibacteria; order Ignavibacteriales; family Ignavibacteriaceae; genus Fen-1301. The sequence goes on along the minus strand of JARLHC010000120.1, from coordinate 23,811 downwards.
TGCCAGTCATCTGGCCTGCTCCGTTTATTCTTCAGGTAGTTCTTAATCCGCTCTGAATAATTAGCCGGCCTTTTTTTTCCGGTGCATACTTTTATATCTAATCTATCCCTTCCATTATCAATCACATGCAGATAAAATTCCGGAATGTTTACCAATATATAACGCGTACTGTCTGAATAATTACTCCATCTTAATCTTTCCATACTTAATTCAATCTTCTGTATATATTCGTCAGGAGTTACATTTAGCTTCTCTAAAGTTGGTTTGCCAATTGTCCCATCTCCGGTTAAACCGTTCGCTTTTTGAAAATCGGCAACTGCTTTAATAAATACGGAATCTTTCCTGCTCAACTCATCTATATTAATTTTTGTTGTATCAATAAAACCAAGCACCGCCAGCCTTCTTGTTATTAGATCAATTTGTGAAGGACTTTCTATCTGTTCCCATCCGGCAATAGGTAAACTGCTGAAATGCTTTAATGCTCCCTGCAATTTTTTGTACTGGGGATTTTTTGGTTGTAACCCTCTCAGATAATCAAAAACGTTTTCCTGGTAAAACGGTTTAAAAATATCTCTTTTGGCTGAATCAACTGCCGGAATTACATAACTCTCCGGAAATAATTTATAAGGATTAACTACACCATAACGTAAATTATATGCGTATTTCAAAACTGCATCTGCTAACAATAGCTCACTGTTAGCCATATATTTTTTTTGCTCGCCATTATTGGCGGATATTTTTGCTATATCGCTTTTTATCTGTTCAACATGATACCTTTGGGGTTGAATTCCATGTTCTCCCGAATTTGCTAATAAATTTAAGATGGAATCAAGAGATGTATTATCAGAACCTTTAATAAATATCGGTTCAAACTTGCGTTCCTTATAAAAATATTTAAGAGTATCAAAATATTCAATATCAGAAGGGCTAATTGAATACGATGTGTCTTGCTTATTAAATCTCATCTGTAAATCTGCACTATAATCAATTGATGGAATATTATATTTAGTCCCATTTGTTAGTGTAATCTTATTATCCTGCTTGCACGATGATATAATAAAGATTAACCCGATTAGATAAAAAATTTGATATTTGCTGGACATGTTTGTAGTTGTTTCTCTTTAATAAGGAATTGAAAAATCTTTTGAAATTCTTCCGCTTAAGATATGCCTGTTAGACCAATTTTGCAAAGTGAACTTAATGTAGAGTTCTTTTTTTTAATAGAATACCATATCTTTAAAACTAATTATTTCAATAGTAGTCCCATGTCGCAACTTAAAATATTTACTCATTGCTTAATAGCTGTAATAATTATTTTCCTCTCATTTTCAGAGTCTTCTGCACAATATAACCCCGTTCACCTCGGTAATTTAACTGTTGATCAGGGGCTTCCTTCTAATTCTGTCAATTGCCTGTATCAGGATAAAAAAGGCTTTATTTGGATCGGGACAAACAAGGGGCTTGTAAGATACGATGCTTATAATTTCAAAATCTATCGCCATAAAAAAGGTGACATAAATTCCTTATCTGACGATATCATAACATCAATTCTTGAAGATTCTGCCGGTAATTTCTGGATTGGCACACAGAATGGAGGATTAAATAAATTCAACCGCTTTCTTAATAAATTTTCTTCCGTTAAATATCTTCCTAATGATACAAATTCTTTTCATAATATAGTTATTACTGCTCTGTTTGAAGACCGTGGAACTCTTTTCGTGGGCACTCAAACCGGGTTTTCCAAACTCAGTTACTCTGATAATAACTCAACTGATTATCTGGCTTCAATTCCTGGCCTGACTCACGCTTCAGTATCAAAAATAATTAAGGATAATGCCGTTCTATGGATCGGTACGCTCGATGGACTGACTGAATTCAATCCGCAAAATAATTCCTTTTCAAACTATACTTTGGGTCAGAAGGGAGAATTTCATTTAAAATCATTAATTAAAGAGAATGAATCTAATCTTTTAATAGGTGCCGATGAAGGCCTTTATCAGTTTAATAAATTAAATAAGCAATTCCAGAAACTTCTGCCCGATCCCGTATATGACTTGATTATAACAAAAGATGGGAAACTTTGGTGTACTAATACTGCAAACGGAATTTTCCTATATGACATTAAAAATGGGACCAAAACTAATGTTAACAGTAATGCATCTGCTGTTTATAAAAATATTTTTGCCGATAATGCGGGATCAATTTGGTTCTCTTCACTCAATAATGGACTCTTTATACTTCATCCTTATCATAAACCTTTCAATATCATTAGCCATAATCCCGGAAACCCGAATACTCTCTCATTTAATCCGGGAACTAAAACATTTACCGATCTCCCCGTTAAAGGAGGCATAATCAACTCGGTTCTTAAGGATAACTTTGGAAACTTATGGGTGGGTACAACTGATGGCCTTTTTATTCAAAGACTGAATAATGTGGCTTTCGAAAAGGTTTCCTTCAGCAGCTATATAATCAAGGATCAACCGGTTAATGCAATTGCCCAGGACATATCGGGCTTCATCTGGCTTGGCATTAACAATCATTTGATCAGGTATGACCATCAAAAGAATGAAACTTTGATTGTGGATCTTAAATCCGATACGTTTTCTTTAAACTATAATTTTAATATCAGCTGCATTTTGTGTGAAAATGAAAATATCTGGATAAGTTCTTCCAACGGATTATATAAATATGATCCGAAGAAAAATATATTGAAATTATTCCGCGATATTGACCCCTATAATATCGAAAACCAATTCTCAACATTATTTCAGGATTGGGAAGGACATTTGTGGCTCGGATCTAGAGAGGGGGGACTAAAGTATTTTAATACTGAAACAAATCAATTTGTCTCCTATAAAAAAGAAAATGGACTTCCGACCAATAATATCCTCTCCATCCTTGAAGATTCAAATGGTTTCCTTTGGTTAGGAACGGATAAGGGACTTGTTAAATTTAACAGGCAATTTGGAAATATAATTCATTATACAACAAACGACGGTATCCCCTCAAATCAGTTTTTACCTAATTCTTCATGGGTTTCTCAATCAGGCGAGTTTTTCTTTGGAACCAGTAACGGAATTTTCTCTTTCTATCCGTCTGATATTTATAGTAATAAATATCTCCCTCCTGTTGTATTAACTTCTTTTAAAATCTTTGATAAAGAAGTCAATTTAAATTATGAAACAGCATACGCCTCTGAAATTGATATCCCCTATAAGCAGAATGAAATCTCTTTCAAAATAGCAGCGCTCAATTATATTAACCCCCAGCAAAATCAATATGCATACCAATTGGATGGATTTAATAATGAGTGGCATTATATAAATTCAAACCGGGAAATTTCTTATACTAATCTGGATCCGGGCTCTTACACTCTGAGAATTAAAGCCGCTAATAATGACGGGCTCTGGAATGAGTCCGGCCTGGTAATTAAACTGAATATCCTTCCTCCTTGGTACAGATCCTGGTGGTTCTTTTCTTTGATTCTTATCCTGATCTGTTTGATTTATCTGGCAGTAAGAAAATATGAATTTAAGAAATTAAAGATCAGGAATGATCTGAAATTGAAAAAAATGGAAGCGGAAATCTTACTTGAAGCAGATAAAGGAAAATCTGTTTTCTTCGCAAATCTTTCACATGAATTAAAAACTCCTCTTATTCAGATTTCTGAACTGCTCGGTAAGTTAAAAGATAAAATAACTGATCCGGATGATAAACAAACTATCGATCTTGTTGAAAATAATGCTAGGCAATTGCTCCAACAAATAAATCAGTTCCTCGATATGTCCCAGCTGGAAGCAGGTAATATGAAACTCCAGGTCTCCAGGAATGATTTCGTCCCCTTCATTAGAAGCTTAATAATGAATTTTGAAATATCCGCTAAATTAAAGAATATTAAGCTCTCGCTCCATTCGCCAATGGATCATATAAATATCTGCTTTGATCCTGATAAAATTGAGAAGATTATTTTTAACCTTTTGTCCAACGCCATTAAATTTACTCAGGCAGGGGGTACTGTATTAATTGCTTTGGAATTAAAATCAAATCGGCTTTATATCAGGGTTAAAGACAATGGGATTGGAATACCACCTGAAAAACTCCACCTCATTTTTGACCGGTTCTATACAACTTCTGCTCCTTCCGGTAAGGAATCTGGCGGAACTGGCACGGGACTTACAATTACTAAAAAATTAGTGGAACTCCATAAAGGAGATGTTCAGGTATCAAGTACTCCCGGAATGGGTACAACTTTTACTTTTTGGTTAAACACTGATGATAAAATCTATCATTTATCTGAAATAACCGAACCCGATTTAATAAATTTGTCCTTTCGCCCTCTTAGCATGGAAAATGAAATCAGTAGTGCCTTTCTGGACCATAACGAAAAACAGATTGTCCTGTTGATAGAAGAGAATTCTGAAATGCGCAGATTAATTGCTTCCCAGCTTGAAGAGAATTATGCTATTTATGAATCTCCAAACGGAACCGAAGGATTGGAAAAAGCTAAAGAGTTTATCCCTGATGTTATTGTTTATGATATTAAGAATTCTGACATTGACGGATCAGGATTTTGTGCTTTAGTAAAGAATGATTTCAAAACAAGTCATATTCCAATAATCCTTCTTACTCCAAAAAATTCAGTTGATAAAAATTTACTCGGAAAGGAAACCGGCGCTGACGATTATTTAACTAAACCATTTAATAAAGTAGAACTCTTGATCAAAATTAAAAGCTTAATTTCTTTAAGAAGGAAAAACAGGGAAATACTTAGTAAGGAAACTATTACAGGTTTTAAATTTGCCTTTACTTCCGATATTAAACTGGGCAGGATCGACAGCGATTTCGTAAATAAACTTGTTCAGATAGTAGGAAGTAATTATACATCTCCTGATTTTAAGATAGAACAGCTCTGCAGTTATTTAGAAATGAACCATTCTCAATTAAGAAGAAAAATGTCCGCCCTATTTAATAAATCCCCGAATGAATTTATTCTTAAATACCGGTTATATAAAGCTGAAAAGTTAATCAAAGAAGAAGGAAAATCAGCGTCTGAAACAGCATATGCTGTCGGATTTGATAACTTATCTTATTTTTCTAAATGCTACCGGGCTGAATTCGGAAAGCTTCCTACTGAACCGGTAAATTAACTCTGTGTTAATTTAACAAGCTCAGTCAGACGGAGTATATTCTTCTCCCGCCCTTTCTCATATTTTAATCTAGCATAGTCTGTATAAAATAACGTTCTCTTTATAAATTCAAGGCTGGATTGCATCCACTCGGATTCGGTAAATTTTTTGCCGTCGATGTATTCCCATTCGGCTTTTAATGAAAGCGATCTGGGGTAAAAATCTTCTTTACTGATATGAATAATGTCGGAATCCCTTATGATCTTTCCGGATAGACTTTCGGGTACATTTCCCTTTTTGGTTACTTTTATTATGTCAGTTATCCTACGGATTTTATTGCCATTATAATAAGCACTTTCTAAAAACTCTTTAACAATCTCAACACTCTTATTTTCATGATCCTGGTAATCTTTCGTAAAACCAGTGTCATGAAACCATGCGGCAATCTGTATTATTTCTAATTCTTCTGAAGACACGCTTGAACCTTCGCCTAATTCAGTAGCTGCATCAAATACTTCTTGCGTATGCCTGAGATTGTGATATGTATATACGGAAGGAAGGTTTTTATTAAAAAGATCGGTTACATATTCTGAGGCAGTTTTAACTATATTATCCATATTAGATCTATCTGATTAACATTTTATTAATAAAATCATACTTCATCTGCATTTGTTTTTCTTCAGGGGATAAAAATATTCTATAAGTTTCTTTTTATCAAATGCCCGTGTCCCACCTCTCATTGCTTTAAAAGTGCTTTCTGCTGATTCGCAGACACTTTTTTATAGGAATGAACTAATATAGATCGTTTTACCAGGAATATAAACCGGAGTATATTGAAAATCCCTGCAAAAGCAGGGACTTTCTTTCTAACGCAGTGTGCTTTAATAGTTATTTATTCTTTTTATTGAATTCAAGCCCGGCATTCGATGATTGTGTTACCATTACTGTATCCCCGCTTTCAAAATGTGCAGCAAGTAGTTCCTGGGATAACGGATTAATTAGGTATTTCTGTACTGTCCTCTTTAATGGCCGTGCCCCGTATGTTACATCATATCCTAACTTTGCTAACCAGTCTTTTGCTTCATCATCAACTTCAAGATTAATGTCTTTATCTTTTAACAGTTTTATTACTTTATCTATCTGGATGTTCACAATTTCCCTTATCTCTTTTCTGTTTAAAGGTTTAAATAAGACCACTTCATCAATCCTGTTGAGAAATTCCGGACGGATCGTTTTTCTTAATAGATCTATCAGGTTATAGCGAAGGTCACCCAGAACATTCTCCACTTCATCATCTTCCACATGTTCCAGTCTTTCCTGGATTAAATGTGAACCAATGTTCGACGTCATTATTATTATTGTGTTTTTGAAGTTGACCGTTCTTCCCTGGTTGTCGGTTAATCGCCCGTCATCAAGCACCTGAAGTAAAATATTAAATACATCCGGGTGTGCCTTTTCAATCTCATCAAGTAGAACAACAGAATAAGGACGCCTTCTTACAGCTTCAGTTAGTTGCCCCCCCTCTTCATATCCTACGTATCCGGGAGGTGCTCCGATTAGCCGGGATACCGAAAACTTCTCCATATATTCCGACATATCTATCCTGATCATCGCATGCTCATCATCAAATAAAAAGTCTGCAAGCGTTCGGGCAAGTTCTGTCTTTCCTACACCAGTAGTCCCCAGAAAGATGAATGAACCAATTGGCCTGTTTGCATCCTGTAAACCTGTACGGGATCTTCTTATCGCGTTTGCAACTGCAGAAACTGCTTCATTCTGCCCAACCACCCTCTTATGAAGTTCACTTTCAAGACGCAATAATTTTACTCTTTCAGTCTCAAGCATCTTGCTTACTGGTATGCCCGTCCATTTTGCTACTACTTCGGCTATATCTTCAGCATCAACTTCCTCTTTAAGCATCTTTTTATTTTTCTGTATGTCGGACAACTCTTTTGTCTCATTCTTTAGATTTTTCTCTAACTCTGTTATTTTTCCATATCTTAATTCTGCAACTTTTCCTAGGTCCCCTTCACGTTCGTATTTATCAGCAAGGGACTTTGCATTTTCTATATCACTCTTCATCTTTCTGATTTTCTGGATCTTATCTTTTTCAAGATTCCAATGCAAACGGAATTTATCTCTTTCTTCAGTTAGCTCACTCAATTCATGCTGAAGCTCGATTATTCTTTTTTCAGAAATCTCGTCCTTTTCCCTTTTCAATGCTTCACGCTCTATTTCAAGCTGTTTGATTTTCCTCTCAACCCCGTCAAGCTCCTCAGGCATTGAATCAATCTCCATTCTTAATTTGGAAGCTGATTCATCTATAAGATCTATCGCTTTATCGGGTAAAAACCGGTCAGTTATATAACGGTGAGAAAGCTGTGCAGCCGCTATTATTGCCCCGTCGGTTATCCTTACTCCATGATGGACTTCATATCTCTCCTTCAGCCCTCTTAATATTGATATTGTATCTTCTACTGTTGGCTCACTTACTAAAACTGGCTGGAATCTCCTCTCAAGTGCTGCATCCTTTTCAACATATTTTTTATATTCATTCAATGTGGTGGCTCCGATAGCATGCAGTTCTCCTTTTGCAAGAGCTGGCTTAAGTATGTTCGCTGCATCCATTGATCCGGAAACCGCTCCCGCACCTACCAGTGTATGAAGTTCATCTATAAAAAGAACTATCTCTCCTGCAGATGATTCTACTTCCTTAATAACTGCTTTTAGCCTTTCTTCAAATTGCCCTCGGAACTGGGTCCCTGCAACAAGTGCTCCCATATCAAGAGCTATTATCTGTTTTGATTTTAAGTTTTCTGGAACATCGCCACTTACTATTCTGTGAGCAATCCCCTCAGCAATTGCCGTTTTACCTACTCCCGGCTCGCCTATAAGTACAGGATTATTCTTTGTCCTCCGGGATAATACCTGAAGTACCCTGCGTATCTCTTCATCTCTTCCGATAACCGGATCCAGTTTCCCCGCTTTAACAAGATCGTTAAGATTCCTTCCGTATTTCTGCAGCGATTGATAAGTATCTTCGGGATTCTGTGTGGTAACTCGCTGGTTGCCTCTCACTTCCATTAAGGCAGTCAGTATTTCATCATGCGAAATACCATTATCTCTCAATAGCTGCCCGGCATGCCCCTGGTTTTTTGATAATGCAAGAAGTAGATGTTCTGTTGATACAAATTCATCCTTTAAATTCGTTGCCTCTGTTGCAGCATCCTCTAAAAGTGTCCCCATATTGTTCGACATCTGCTGGTTTCCTATACTGCTTCCTGAAATTTTGGGAAGGGATTCCATCGAATGGTTTATCTTAATTTTTATCGGGTTAACATTCCCTCCCGTCTTCTGAAGTATTGTGTCGGCAATATTCCCTTTCTCCTGTATTAGCGCAGCAAGTAAATGCTCGGGCTCTATTATCTGATTATTATAATTCTGTGCAATTTCAATTGCGTTCTGTATCGTCTCCTGTGCCTTCACGGTCAGCTTATTAAAATTAAATGCCATTGTATTTCTTCCTTTATGATTTACAGCCCTTTTATGCGGGACTGTTTGTTGTAACCAGGGAAATACCCCGCTTACTCTTTATATCTTTTTTACTTCTGTGTACCAGTCGCTTGACTCTTCAAGCATCCGGTTTAATCTGCTGATAAGATTATGCGGATCATCCAGCGTACCCTCCTGTAACAAAGCTGAATCGTATAACTGCTCTACAACATCTGTTATATATTCGTCATTGTTATTGGCCTTAAATACCTTCAATAGGTTTCTTACTAATTTATGATCCTTATTAATTTCAAATATTTTCTTCTGCATCGTAATATCTTTATTGGTCATCTTCATCATCTTTAGCATCTGCGATGAAAATCCTTCATCTGGAGAAACAAGACATGCAGGACTGTCAACCAGTCTTTTTGATTCTTTTACATCTGTTACTCTGTCTCCCAGAATTTTCTTAATCTTGCCAAGAAGACTATCAAAATGTTTCTCATCAGTTTTGTTAAGGTCTTCAAATTTCTTTTCCTTTTCTTCGGATTCCTTAAAGTTATCTAATCCTTTCAGATCTACATTATCAACTGACTTGAAATCGTAATCTTTGAATTTCCTGATCGCATTAACAATGAATTCATCAATCGGATCAAATAAGTATAGTACCTCCAACCCCTTCCTTTTAAATATCTCAAGATGGGGATCCTGTTTAACAGATTCCCTGCTTGTCCCGAATGCATAATAAATTTCTTTCTGCCCTTCCTTAAACCTTGAAACATAATCTTCAAGTGAACTGTTGTCAGAGTCCTTTTCGTTAAAGGAGGAATTAAACCTTAACAACAACGAATACTTCTCAACATTTGCAAAATCCATATATCCTAACTTGAATACTCTTCCGTGCTCTTTCCAGAACTCAGCATATTTTTCTGGTTCATCCTTTGCCTTTTTCGCAAGATAGGCAAGTATCTGACTTTTAACGTTACCGGAAATTTTTGAAAAGATAGAATTCTCCTGCAATGTTTCTCTTGAAATATTTAGCGGAAGGTCCTCTGAATCTACAACACCTTTTACAAAACTTAAATATTCCGAAAGAAGCTCTTTATTCTTATGCTGAATAAGTACTCTCCTTACATATAGATCAAGTCCGTAATCTTCCCGGTTAAACCCGAAAAAATCAGTGTTCTTCTTCGGGATGAATAACAATGCATTAAACTGTATCGGGGCATCAATGGAAATATGAAGAACATCCGCTGGTTCTTCATTATCGTAGGTCAGGAATTTATAAAATTCATCGTATTGCTCCTTCTTAACTGTTGATTTGGGCTCGCGCCATATCGCTGAAACAGTGTTTACTTTTTCTTTTTCAAGATAGATCGGGAAAGAAATAAAATTGGAATGTTTCTTAATAACTCCTTCCAGTTTGTATTTCTCCGTAAACTCCTTTGCATCTTCTTTTAGATGGATCTCGATTGTCGTGCCTCTTGGAAGCTTTTCTTCAAGTTCTTCTATCTCATATTCTCCAGATCCCTTTGAACGCCATACAACTGCAGGTTCATCTTTCTTATATGACTTGGTTTTTATTATTACCTCCTCCGCTACCATAAATACTGAGTAGAAACCTACACCGAATTTTCCGATAATGTTATTTACATCTGCTTTGCTCTCAGCAAGCTGCTTAATAAATTCTGCCGACCCGCTTTTCGCAATAGTTCCTATATTCAAAATAACTTCATCATGAGTCATCCCTATTCCGGTATCTTTTATTTTTAAGATATTTTTCTTCTCATCATATTCTATCCTAATTTCCAGCGGAAGCTCTTTATCAAGTATGTCGGTTCCCTTTGTGGATTCAAATCTCAGTTTATCAAGCGCATCCGATGAGTTCGATATTAACTCTCTTAAAAAGATTTCACGACTTGTATATAATGAATGAACTAGTATATCAAGCAGTTGTTTTATCTCTGCCTTAAATTCATACTTGTGTGCTGTGGTTTCTTTTGACATTGTTGCTCCTTTGTTTTTTCAATTTCTTAGTAACGATAATTCTTTAAATAACTCTATTTCCCTGGTACTTAATTGTTTAGGTAGCTTGACATTTATTTTTACATAAAGGTCCCCCCTTAAATCATTGTTATCAGGATAATGCATCCCCATTTCTTTAATTCTTAACGTAGCGCCGTTCTCTGTTTCCGGGGGAATATTAACATTAATTTTCTTTCCGTCAAGTGTCAGTATTGTTTTCTTCCCGCCTAATATTGCTGTATATAAATCAATATTTAAATTGTAGTAAAGGTCATTGCCGTTTCTTTCAAAAAGAGGATGGCTTTCAACTTTAATGGTTATATAAAGATCTCCTTTCTCTCCTCCGGCAATTCCCTGGGAACCTTGGTTTTTTAACCGAAGCTTCTTTCCATGTTCAATTCCGGGAGCAATTTTAATTCTTATCTTCTTCCCGTCAATTGTAAATTCCTTTTCCGTGCCTCTGTGAGCTTCTTCAAGCGAGATGCTCAGTGAAGCTTCATAATTCTTTCCTTTCCTCGGGCGCGCTTGTTTTGATTGACTCATTCCTCCGCCAAAGAAACTTTCAAAGAAATCGGAAAAGCCGCCTACATTTCCAAACAGCTCATCATAGTTACCTGAAAAATGCGCACCTTCGCCCCCTTGGGTGCCTTGGTAATTCCTGTACCATTCACTCCCTCCCGGTTCTGCATTCTGATAATTTTTCCAGTTCGATCCAAGCTGATCATATTTCTTCCTCTTTTCCGGATCACTTAAAACTTCGTTGGCCTCTGTTACCTCTTTGAATTTTTCTTCTGATGCCTTATCACCCGCATTTTTATCGGGATGATATTTCTTGGCTAACCTCCTGAAAGCTTTTTTAATATCATCTTTCGTTGCAGATTTATCAACACCTAAAGTTTTATAGTAATCTTTAAATTCCATTTTTCATTCCCTCCTAAAGGAAATTATAAATAAATGAAAAGGGAAGCATTAAAGCTACCCTTTCCATAATTCCCGAAACGTGCTTCAGGCCGAACAACATTGATTCATTATTTAACTTTGATTTCAAGCTGCTTCGGTTTTGCCTCTTCCGATTTAGGAATCGAGATCTTCAATTGTCCGTCTTTAAATTCAGCATTGATCTCATTCTCTTTTATCTTCTGAGGTAAAGTAAACGATCTGTAATACTTCCCGTAAGATCTTTCAGCACGGTGATACTTAGTATTTTTTTCTTCTGATTCCATTTTCCTTTCACCGCTTATGCTTAACTGTCCGTTAGTATAATTAATCTTTACATCTTCTTTTTTTATTCCGGGAAGATCTATATTGAGATAATATTGGTTATCATCTTCCAATATATCTGTCAACGGCATCCAAACGGCATTTTCGAATTCTTCATTCTCACGGTCGCTTTCGCCGAAACCTAATTTCCTGTCAAGAGAGTTGAATATTCTGTTAAACTCCCTCTCCACACTCATTAAATCCCTCATGGGATTCCATCTTACGATTGCCATAATAATAACCTCCATAGTTTATTTTTAATATCCTATCGTAATGACATACACAATATTTATGCCGAACCGTATTTCGTCTATAACTATTTGTATTACATAATCTTATGGATTTATTCGGAAATTATGATATGTCTGCCAATATGGCGGACTAATCGGATAATATTGCACTGAATGTGTCAAAATTTCTTAAATTACTGACAGGATGGGTATTATATCAACTTTCCCTGCTCAATCCATCCTTCTTAATGAGTTGTACGGCATTCTTCATACCCACAGAATACCCGCAGAATACCCAGAGATCTGAATCCTCTCTTAGTTCAACCAAACTCCTTCAAAATTCCATCATTAAAGGGATTCTTGGATATTTTTAAGGATTGTTAATCCTTACTTATTTGATTATTTTTGCAGATCATTTTTTAAGATTTTATGTCATTTATTGAAGATACAATAACTGCATTAGCAACTCCTCCGGGATTCGGAGCTATTTCCGTAATCCGTGTCAGCGGGGAGGCCTCAATTGCCGCTGTAGATAATATTTTTATCGGAAAAAGAAAACTTAGTGTGGCCAAATCCCATACGGTCCATTATGGAAAAATATTTAATTCGGATGAAATGATTGATGATGTCCTGGTTACCATATTTAAGGCACCTAACTCATATACGGGCGAAGATTCAGTTGAAATAAGCACCCACGGAAACCCCTTGATTGCAAAAACCATACTGGAGCTCCTTACTAAAAATAATGTCCGCTTGGCTGAACCCGGCGAATTTACAAAAAGGGCTTTCCTCAATAACCGGCTCGACCTGTCACAGGCCGAGGCAGTTGCCGATGTAATTAGTTCACATACCGAAGCCTCCTTAAGAGGTGCAAGAAACCAGCTTAACGGACTTTTATCCCTTAAAGTTGATGAACTCAGATCCCTTTTACTTAATGCCGCTTCATTCGTAGAACTGGAACTCGATTTTGCCGAGGAAGATGTCGAGTTCATCGGAAAAAAGGATTTATTAGCAAGAATCGACAATATTCTGGCAGAGATTAACACTTTATTAAGTACTTATTCCTTCGGAAGAATCCTGCGCGATGGCGTTAACGTCGCCCTTGTCGGTGTCCCAAATGTGGGTAAATCTTCTCTGTTAAATTATCTCCTAAAAGAATCAAGAGCTATCGTAAGTGAAATTCCCGGTACAACAAGAGATATTATCCGCGAGGAGGTCAGCATTGACGGATTCCTTTTTAAACTTTTCGATACCGCAGGACTGAGATTCTCCAAAGATCCCGTCGAACTTGAGGGAATAAACCGCAGTAGGGAAGCGATTCAAAGCGCCGACATCGTTCTCTTTATAAATGATGTTGAGCAGGATTTTGATCAGCTCCTCTACAATGATGTCCTTAAGCTTAATAAGAAAAGTAAAATCATTACTCTCCTTAATAAAATTGACAAGGGTTATAAAGGAGATAAAAAATATGACCTTACTCTTTCTGCCTTAACAGGGGAGGGAATAGATATACTGCTAAAATCTCTAAAAAATAGCGCCTTAATTAACTCTAATTATAGTGAAAAAACAGCCGTTGTCTCAAACTTAAGGCACTACCAGTGCTTAACTAAATGTCAGGAAGATCTGTCCAAAGCTCGGGAATCTACATCAAATAATATGAGCGGCGAATTCATTTCGGTAGATCTTAGAAATGCAATAAATAGTCTTGGCGAAATAATCGGAGAGGTTACCTCAGAAGATGTGCTTAATAATATATTTACGAAATTTTGTATAGGAAAGTAGTTTCACGTGAAACATATATGCCAAATATTAAACAAGTTCTTTCAATAGAATTTGTGTTTCACGTGAAACAGGAGATAAGATGAAATATGATGTTTTAGTTATTGGTGGAGGACATGCAGGACTCGAAGCTGCTCACGCTGCAGCCGTTATGGGATGCTTTACTGCATTAGTGACTATGGACAAACATGCGGTCGGACGAATGTCATGCAATCCTGCCATCGGAGGAACCGCTAAGGGCCACCTCGTCCGGGAAGTCGATGCCCTGGGCGGAATTATGGGAAAATTGGCTGATAAAACAGGCATTCAGTTCAGAATGCTTAATAAATCAAAAGGCCCGGCAGTCTGGTCCCCCAGGTGCCAGTCCGATAGAAAACTTTATTCTGAGGCTGCTTTTGAATTAATAAGCTCTACACCTAACCTCGAAATAATCGAGGATTCTGTAATAGAAATTATCGCTGAAGGAAATATTATTAAAGGCGTTAGAACTTCACGTGAAAATGAAATCCAATGCACTACTTTGGTCTTATCTTCCGGCACTTTCCTTAATGGCTTGATGCATACCGGATTAAAATCAACCCAGGGGGGGAGATTCGGCGAACTCCCTTCAATTGGAATTACCGAATCCCTCCATAAATTGGGCTTTGAATCGGCACGACTAAAAACTGGCACTCCTCCTCGGCTTAAAAAGAGTTCTATCCATTTTGATGATCTGGAGTATCAGCCCGGGGACCAAAACCCTCAGCCGTTCTCCCATTTTACTGATCGGTCAAATTTCCCTTTCCTTGATCAGGTCCCTTGCCATATCACCTATACCGATAGGGAAGTACACAAAATTCTTGAAAAGGGATTTAAAGAATCTCCTATGTTTACAGGAATTATTAAGGGAACTGGCCCTCGGTATTGCCCTTCAATCGAAGATAAAATCGTAAGGTTTGCCGATAAAGAAAGACATCAGCTCTTTTTAGAACCAGAAGGTCTCGATTCTGACCTTATTTATGTAAATGGATTCTCCACCTCTCTCCCGGCCAATATCCAGATCGAAGCCCTTCATAAAATAAAAGGCCTTGAAGATTGCGAACTTGTACGCCCCGGCTATGCAGTAGAATATGATTTCTTTCCTCCTCAGCAGGTTGACCTTACTCTTGAAACTAAGCTGATCAATGGATTATACTTTGCAGGACAAATTAACGGCACCTCCGGTTATGAAGAAGCCGCTGCCCAGGGATTAGTAGCAGGAATTAACGCTGCGGCTAAGGTTAAAGGTCTGCCGGAATTTGTACTCAAACGCAGCGAGGCCTATATCGGAGTATTAATCGACGATCTCGTTGTCAAATCTACTGAGGAGCCCTATAGAATGTTCACTTCAAGAGCTGAACACAGACTTTTGCTTCGACAGGATAATGCTGACAGGAGATTGTTCCTCTATGGTAACCGTTACGGCCTTATCCCGTCTGATTCTTTGGAAAAAATATCTGAGGATGAATCTCTTATTAACAATTCAATAAATCTGTTCAATAATCTTAAGCTGCACGCCAGAGTTGTAAATTCTTTCCTTGAGAATAAAGGACTCTCGGAAATTGATTCTACCGAAACTATTTCTAAATTATGTAAACGCCCCGAGCTGTCAATCAAAGAAGTAATCGGCCTTATAAACGATAAGGATCCTATGATTGGAACTCTCCTGCAAAACGAGAAAGCATTGGAACAGGTCGAGATTGAACTTAAATACGAAGGATATATTAAAAGACAGTATGAGATGGTTGAGCGTATGGAAAAATATGAATCTGCCAAGATTCCTTTAACATTGAATTATCATAATGTTAAAGCTTTATCAACTGAAGGAAGGGAAAAACTGAATAAGGTTAAGCCCCGTTCCCTGGGTCAGGCATCAAGGATTTCGGGCGTAACACCTTCAGATATTTCTATTTTATTGGTATATTTAAAGAACTAATTTAAAAGGGTTTTATGGTAGACGTTCAGGAAAAATATTATAAAGAACTATCTTCATTCTATTGGGAGAATGGTTTTAATCCTGATACTATGAAAATTGAACGTTTGGCTTATTTTGCCGAACTGCTTGCTGAAAAAAATGAGTCTGTTAATCTGATCTCAAGAAAGGATATCGATTCGATTATCGAGAATCATATATTCCTCTCTTCTTATATCACTAAATACATCCCCGAAAAATGTACTAACTTCCTCGATATCGGTACCGGCGGTGGTTTCCCGGGTATCCCCCTCGGAATCGTGCGCCCCGAAATGACAGGTGTGCTGGTTGATTCAACCGGTAAAAAGATTGAGGCCGTTAAGGAATTTGTCCATAAGCTGAAACTTGGAAATATTACTGCCGTAAATGATAGGGCAGAAAGCCCCGAGTTTATTTTCAAATATAAGGAATCGTTCGATCTCGTTATCAGTAGGGCAACTGTCCCTTTGATAATCCTTTTCCGCTATGCATTACCCTTGATAAAAGAAAAATCTTTCCTTGTTGCAATAAAAGGTGGAGATATCGAGGAGGAGTTTAAAAAGGCAGAGATGAAGTATAAATCCTTTATCAAGAAGTCTACTATTTTCGAACTCTTTTATAAACCATCTAATATGCGCAATCAGAAAGGGAAAAAATTAATCCTTCTGGAAATTAATACATGACGGATAAAGAGAACAAATCTTTATTCGATGAACTTGAAGATATTACAACTGAAAAGAGAAACCCTGAATCTAAAAATATAGACCGGCTCACAACCTCTGATATTCTGAAAATTATCAATGCAGAAGATCATAAGGTCCCTTCTGCTGTTGCAAAGGAAATCCCCTATATAGCTCAGGCCGTGGAATTAATTATCAAAGGATTTAAAAATGGGGGAAGACTCCTGTACTTCGGTGCGGGAACTAGCGGAAGAATCGGAATTCTCGATGCCTCCGAATGCCCTCCTACCTTCGGCACCCACTATAAACTTATTCAGGGTCATATTGCCGGTGGGAAAAAAGCAATGTTTAAAGCTCAGGAGGGTGCAGAAGATTTTGAAGAAAACGGAGCAAAAGAAATTATTGCGGCTAAAGTTAATAGTAAAGATGTTATCTGTGGCATAGCTGCAAGCAGAAGAACCCCTTATGTTATCGGCGCCATCAACAAAGCAAAAGAGCTTGGCGCTGCTACAATTTATATTACCTGCAATCCCAGAAATCAGTTCGATCTTAAAAATGTTGATGTCGCTGTCTGCGCTGATGTTGGCCCCGAAGTCATAATGGGATCTACAAGAATGAAAAGCGGTACAGCCCAGAAACTAATTCTTAATATGATAACTACTACTGCAATGATCCGGATGGGAAAAGTATATGATAATATGATGATCGATCTCCATATTACTAATAAAAAACTTTCCGAAAGATCTAAAAGAACTCTTATGGCTATAACTGGCATATCTTATAAGGAAGCTGAAATATTTCTGGAGAAATCCGGGGGACATGTTAAAACAGCATTAGTAATGATTCTGGCAGGTGTCTCTTCTAAAGAAGCCAAAAACCGCCTAAAGTCTTCTGATGGTTTTGTCAGAGAAGCTATAATTCATAACTAAATTACCTTCCATTTTATGAAACTTAAAAATATTCTCCTGTTCATAACTCTGCTTTATTCAACTGCCTCTCCTCAGTTCAAGGAAATGGGTTCTGATTTTAATAGATTCTTTATCACAGGGAAGGATGTTTTTATTTCTCCCTCTAAATGGGACAAAACTGATTGGATTGTTTTTTCCGGTACTGTTGCTGCAACAGCAGGTTCGTTTCTACTCGATGATCATACAAGGATTTTTTCTAAATCAGCTTTCGGAGATAATTTATTCTCGGTTGATAATGCTTTTAATGTTACGGGACCTGCTATAGCTATAGTTGGAATTTATGGCTGCGGTTTAATATTTGACGATCCGAAAGTCAGAAACCTGGGGCTTCAGCTTGTTGAATCGTGCGCCTATGCAGGAATCGTTACATCTGTTATAAAATCAGCAGCAGGACGCTCCCGCCCGTATGTCGGCAAAGGAAATATGGATTGGCATCCCGTTCAATTTAATACTGATCAGACTTCCTTTCCATCAGGACATGCAACTCTTGCCTTTGCTGTTTCTTCAGTTATGGCAAATTATTTAGATAATATATATTGGAAAATCGGCTGGTATTCTTTGGCCTCCATGGTCGGAACCGCAAGGATCTACCACGATAAACATTGGTTATCTGATGTTGTAATGGGATCGGCTATCGGTTATTTTATTGGCGATTATGTTTCCCATGATCCGGAAAATCGTTCCGAACAGCTTTTAACACCATCTCAGGATTATGGCATCAATTTCAGCATACCGCTTAATTAACTCTCTTTTTCCACTCCATTGTATATGTCAGTATTTATCCGGCCTTAAATATTTTGCATGGAATATCCTTATTTGGTTCTTATTTAAGGGGCATCAAATAAAATGCGTTAAAAAAATTTGCGTAATGAAGTGAACGGCGGTAAATGTTTGTCCTTATTTAGTTCTTATTTACTGGCCTTAAGTATTTTACGTTAAAAAAATCAGCGTAATAGATTGTTCTTATTTGGTTTTAATTTGGATCGTATTCTCCGGCCTTAAATATTTTGCGTTAAATAAATTCAGCGAAATGGAATGGCAGCGAAGAAAGCTGTTTGAGTGCAACGAGTTCTTTCTTCGCAATGGAATGGAGCTGAATTTATAGTAAAATATTTTAAGCCTTGATCTTTTGCCTACTCGATCAAGCGAAAAGTAGAATAAGAATTTTATTCGCAGACAAAGTTCTTCTTGTACTTTTCTCCAATGAATAGTACCAAAAGTATTAGTGCTACTATTCTTTTTGTATTGTATCTCACATACAATATAAGTAACTTTTTTGTTCATGGATTTTAGCAGTTCTGTTATAAACAGGTTCTCAAGGTTCGATTCAATTAAGCATTTAAGAAAAATGCTGGGGGAGAGGACCGCCCATGTTTTTATCTCTCCTTTATCCGGTTCCTCTAAAAGCCTGGTTCTTATGAAATTATTCGAAACGGAGAACCAGATTGTTGTGCTTTTCCCCGGAATAAAATATATCGAGGAATTTCAGGTTGAACTTGATATTCTCAACCTTACGCCACATGTAATTACAATAACAGAATATAAACCGGAAGACCTGCAGGAAAAACTTACTGATATATCTAAAAAAGAAAAACTCATCCTCCTTGCTGATTACAGTATCCTGAATTGTGAACTCCCTTCAAAAGAAAGGATAGAACAGTCTATTACAAAAATTTCTGCCGGAAGCCAGCTCGGTTATAATGAAATAATAGAATATCTCAACCTGCTTAATTATCAGAAGGATAAATTCGTCGAAGCACCTGGAGATTATTCGTTGCGGGGATCAATAATTGACTTCTGGTCTTATAGTGAAAAATATCCTGTCCGGCTTGAGTTTGACGGTGATTTCCTTGAATCTATCCGGTATTTTGATCCTGAAAGCCAGCGTTCAATCGACAATATAGAAACGGCCACTCTTGCTGGCTCTCTTATAAATCAGCAGGGGAGGGAAACATCCGATATATTCAGCTATTTAAAGGACCCCCTTGTCTTCGCCTCTTCCTATGAGCTGCATTCAATTGATACTTCAAAATTCAATTGTTTTAAGGTGCAGGAATCTCCTGCTGTTATCAGTGAAGAAGTGACTGAGAAAATAATCCCAGAAGATGAATTCCCCGAAGCCCTTGCCGTAGAAGCTCAGGAAGTTGCCATTACTATTCTTAATAATAATATAGATGCATTAATAAATACTGAAAACAAAAGATGGCTTATAGAAGATGAACTTGGCGCTTCTGCCGATAGAATAGATTTAGGTCTCTCTGATTCGCCGGCTATAAATAGTAACTATGAAATCCTGTTCAATATTCTCCAGGGATATTCAGCCGATCATTACGAAATTATTATTACGTCAGAAAATGAACTTCAGTCAGAGCGCCTTAAGGATCTTCTTTCCCAGTTCAGAGATGAACTTGCCCGTCTTATCGATACAGACAAAGTCAGGATAGAAACTCTTGCAATAAAAAAAGGGTTTATTTCAAAGTCTGAAAAATTTCTTCTCCTTACGGATTATGAGATTTTTAATAAACCCTACAGAACTAAAATTATTAAGAGTCGTAAGTATAAGAAGTCAAAATCAAAGGCCTTTGCTTCAATTAAAAAAGGGGACTATGTTGTCCATGAAGATTACGGCATTGGAAAGTACGCAGGACTCGAAACAATAAAAATTGGTGAGGCCAATCAGGAATCGATGAAGATCCTTTATAATGAAGGAGGCGTGGTTTATGTAAATCTAAACTACCTTACTCTTGTTAAGAAATATTCATCTAATGAAAATCTTACCCCTTCTCTTTCTACCCTCGGTACCGGCGACTGGGTTTCTATTAAACGTAAAACCAAAAAGAAAATTAAGGAGGCTGCACGCGAGCTGATTGAACTTTATGCTAAAAGAAAAGCTACTAAAGGCTATACTTTTAACCCCGATACGGTTTGGCAGAAAGAGCTTGAAGCCTCATTCCTTTATGAAGATACTCCCGATCAGGCCAAAGTTACTGAAGAAATCAAGGGAGATATGGAAGCTGAAAGCCCCATGGATCGTCTTGTTTGCGGCGATGTAGGATTCGGGAAAACTGAAGTTGCAGTACGCGCTGCTTTTAAGGCAGTCCAGGATAATAAACAAGCAGCTCTGCTTGTCCCTACCACAATTTTAGCTGAACAGCATTACAATACGTTTAACGACAGGCTGTCCCAATTCCCGATTAAAGTTGCTGTAATATCAAGGTTCCAGACAAGAAAACAACAGACTGAAATACTAAAAGATCTCGAAGAAGGAAAAGTAGATATCCTGATCGGCACTCATCGGCTATTATCAAAAGATGTTAAATTCAAAGATCTGGGAATTCTAATTATTGATGAGGAACACCGTTTCGGTGTAATGGCAAAAGAAAAACTGCGGTCGTTAAAAGAAAATGTGGATACACTTACCCTGACTGCCACTCCTATTCCAAGAACATTAAATCTCTCTCTGCTGGGCGCCAGGGATCTGTCAATAATTGCAACTCCCCCTCCTAACCGGCAGCCGATCTACACAACCGTTTCAGTCTTTGATGTGTTGAAAATTAAAGAATGGATCACAAATGAACTCCGCAGGTCCGGTCAGATTTATTTTGTTCATGACCGGGTTCAGTCAATCGATAAACTTGCCGGTTACCTCCATAAATATATGCCCGACTTAAGAGTTGCAATTGCACATGGACAAATGAAACCTGCCCAGCTTGAAGAGGTCATCCATGGATTCCTTAACCGAAAATTTGATCTGCTCCTCTCTACAAAAATCATTGAGTCAGGTATCGATATTCCTAATGTAAATACTATAATAGTAAATAGGGCTGACCGCTTCGGCCTTGCTGAGCTTCATCAACTCAGAGGTCGTGTAGGACGCTCAAATAAACAGGCATATTCATATTTCATTGTCCCTTCTCTCAATGGAATTTCAAAAAAAGCTTTACGACGGCTCCAGGCAATTGAAGAATTTACCGATGTGGGCGCAGGATTCAGTCTTTCAATGCGGGATCTTGAAATCAGAGGAGCTGGAAACCTCTTGGGTACTCAGCAGTCGGGATTTATTAATGACGTCGGTTTTGATCTTTATGTTAAAATGATTAACGAAGCTGTCGAAGAACTTAAATACCTTGAATTCAAAGAAATCTTCAAAGACCTTCCCAAAACAGAAGAAAAAACAGAACCGACAATCGATACATTCTTTGATATTGGCATTCCTCAGGAATATATGCCCGAACAAATCGACAGGCTCAATTTCTATACGGCCCTGTATTCAATAAATAATATAACTGAAATAGATGAGCTTAAGGATGAAATCATCGACAGGTTTGGACCTCTTCCTATAATTGTGAAAAGACTTATTGCTGCAGCTACATTGAAATACTATGCCTCAAGAGCTCTGTTCGAAAGAATTATAATTCAGAGAAAGTATATTTTTATTATCCTGCCCAGGGAACAGAAAGAAGAATATTATAAAGTAAAATTTATAGAATTGATGCGCTTTATATTGGATAACTACAAAACTTCAGTTAAGTTCAGCCAGCAGAAAGATGTAATGAAATTAGTAATTACCAATAATTTTGAAAACCCGGACAAAATATCCGACTTCCTCATTAAATTCAGCATTGATATAATGAAGCTGTTTAATAATAAACCTATAGAAAGTCCTGTTCCGGCTCTCACCGGATTATCATAAGCTGATTGCTTATGATAAATTGTCTATTTATCCCCTCCTAAAATTACCGGAAGACCTTCCTTCCCTGAACCGATTATTACAACTTTTGAATTTGCTGATGCCGCTAATTTTTCTGTAGCTTCAATTCCTTTCCATTTAAGAAGCTGTTCGCTTATCCCTTTAGATACTATATCCTGAAAATCTGCAATACCTTTGGCTTCAATTCTTTTACGTTCTGCTTCCTGGGATTCCTTCAATAGTACAAACTGCATCCTTTGGCTTTCCTGATCGGCTTTTAACTTCTCTTCTATCGAAGCTGTAAGTCCGGGAGGAAGGGTAATCTGCCTCAATGCAGCAGCCTCAAGTGTAATCCCTCTCGATTTTACAAGTTTAGATAAATCCTGTTCAATTCTGTTTGCAAGTGCTTCCCTTTCGGCAGTATATAACGCCTTGGCATCATAATTTGCAGTTACCCCCCTGACTACAGATCGGAATTGAGGTACTAAAATTGTTTCTACGTAATTTTCGCCTACGGTTTTGTATATCCTGTTTGCATAATCAAAACTTAAACTGTACAGTAAACTTATCTCCAGCGTAACCGTTAATCCTTCTTTTGAAGGAACATTCATTGTCTCTTTTAATTCCTGAGTCCTGGCATCGAACTTTACGACATTTGCCATGGGATTAACAAGATTTACTCCTGGTTTTAAAGTATTGTCACTTACATTTCCAAGAAAATCCACTACTCCAACATGACCTGCGGGAATTATTGTCCAGCATTGCATTACGGCAATGATTGCAGCAACTATGAGTCCGATAAAAGCAAACGTTGATTCCGATTTATTGAATCTCTTCTTTGCACTAAAATAAACCAGGGCAGCAATAAAGGCGGCTAAAGTAGCTATTATAAATAACATTTTGTCCTCAATTCAAATTTTAATTATTAAATATAATTAAATATTAATTAGTTGTGTTACCGTTATTCATATTATATCCCCCTTAATACAATTATACTATTAATAAATAATTTTCTTAATCAGTTTAGGGCTGCTTACCTTTTTATTCGAATATTCAACTGCTCTTAAAATCCTCTCTTTTGCTGACTTAAGTTTGTCCTTTGAATCACTATACAATTCTGCTAATACTTCCCCTTTCTTTGTTGAATCGCCTATTTTCTTCCAAAATATGATACCAGCTTTATGATCGATAATATCTTCCTTAGTCATTCTCCCCGCACCAAGCTCAAGAGCTGCCATTCCTATTTCTAAATTATCTACACTGCTTAAATAACCGTTCTGAGCAGAAATTGTTTCATAGAATTTAGACTTTGGATATTTTGAAGAGTTTTCAATTACATCAGTCTTACCATGCTGTATCTTAACCATAGTTATGAATTTCTTATAAGCTTCGCCGTTATTTATCATTTCTTTGGATATCTCAATTCCCTCTTTTATTGAAGATGCTTTTTTACCTAAAAAGATCATCGCGCCGGCAAGATTAAGGCACAATTCATAAAGATCTCCTTTTGCTTCTCCCTTTAAAACCAGAACTGACTCATATACTTCTAACCAGTTGCCTATATAATTGCCAAGCGGCTGGTTCATGTC
>JARLHC010000027.1 GCA_031292455.1 Ignavibacteriaceae bacterium | reverse complement strand
GTTTTGCGATGATATGAATGACAAATTTAGTAAAGCTATGGTGAGCGGGGATTATAATACTATTGCAAGCATGTATACCGATGATGCTGTTTCACTTCAAAGCTATGAACCGATGTGGGTAGGGAAGGATGCTATTACGCAGGGAAATAAAAAAGATTTAACCGAATCTGGTATGAAATGGAGTAACCTGACCGGGAAAACTATGCAGATATTCGGCACCGGCGATACTAAAATTGAAATCGGAACCTTCGAAGCTACGTTCACTATGCCCAATTCAACTACCGCTATGACCGATCACGGGAAATATATAAATGTTTGGCAGAAACAGAATGACGGCACCTGGAAACTTAGAGCAGATACCTGGAATTCGGATATGAACCCCTATACAAGCCAGGCAGGTGCTAAACCTAAAGATAATAACGGTAACTAAAGATTAATAACTCTATTCCTTTTTCCCTTTTAATTGTTCCCTTAATGTTGAGGTTTTATATATTTTTGATTTCAGCTTAAGGGAACATTTTATTAATCCCCCTTATTTCAAGGTTATGCTCACCCAGTAGAGTATACGTTGGCCTTTTCTTTTTAGCTCTTGGCCAATACTATTAATGTGCTGCTTCCTTAAAGCGAGTATAAAGCGACTTCAAAGCGACCTGGAGATTTTTATATTGATTGTTTTTCTGGCCCAAAACTCCCCCTTACCCCTGTTAAGAACTAAAAAAAAGTACCCCTCTATTAATTAATGCTCCATTTTTTCGTTTTTGACCACCCGAAAAGGGGTAAAAAATTCCCCCTGATTTTTTATTTCCTAAAATTTATTTAACACCGAAATGACTTTTTGAATGTCATCTTCCTTATGGAAATATGAAATAGGGAGGCTTAATGTGGTTTTGTGGATCTCTTCGGAAATTGGAAAACTATTCTCTGTAATTATCCCTTTCATTGCTTTCTGCTTGTGTGGCGGCACGGGGTAATGAATATCTGTTTTTATTTCATTCTTTAATAAATATTCCTTCAGCTTATCCCTTTTCTCATGCCTGATGTTGAAAACATGATATACATCGAAATGATCGTCATCCTTAAGTGGTTTAATAAAATCGCTCTTCAACTCCTTTAAATAAATATCTGCAAGCATCCTTTTGTGAGCGTTAATCTCATCCAGCTTCTTTAGTTTGATCGATAGGAACCCTGCCTGCACTTCATCCAGCCTCGAATTATAACCGGCTATTTCATTATAATATTTAATATCTGAACCATAATTTCTTAATCTCCTTATTGCTGTATTATATTCTTCAGAATTGGTTGTAACTGCTCCGGCATCTCCCAAAGCTCCCAGGTTCTTGGTCGGATAAAAACTGAACGCACCAAACTCCCCGAATGTACCTGTTAATTTTCCTTTATATCTGGCTCCGTGCGATTGAGCGCAATCTTCAATTAACACTAGATTGTGTTTCCTGCAGATTTCCATTATTGGGTCCATATCGCATGGCCTGCCGTAAAGATGAACTATCATTAATGCTTTTGTCCTGGAAGTGATTTTTTCCTCTATCCTTGCAGGATCAACATTGTATGATCTGATTTCCGGTTCAACTAACACAGGTTTTAACCCTGCCTGTACAATTGATAATATTGTCGCAATATATGTGTTGGATGGAGTTATTATTTCAGAACCTTTTTCCGGATTCAGCGCTTTTAATGAAAGAAGTAATGCGTCTAACCCTGAGGCAACTCCCGTACAGTATTTTGTCCCGATATACGATCCGAACTCTTCTTCAAACTTTTGCACCTTACTTCCCAGTATATACCACCCCTTTTCAAGGGTCTCTGCAAAATCTTTTTTGTATTCCTCAAAAAAAGGTCTGTTTACCTTGCCGAGATTTTCATACTCTATCATTTGTAGTCTTCCCAAATATAATCTGCAGGATCAAAGTGAGTTGATGCTAAAACTAAAAGTACAGCATCAGGACTAAAACTATGCATTACATGATAATCTTTTGTCTCAAGTATTAAGCATTGACTCGGATGATCTAATTTAAATTCCTTCTTCTCAGTACCGTCATTGTTGGATACTTTGCAGCTTCCATGGATACAAATTGCCGCCTGTACTGTGGTTTTATGCCTGTGTCCGCCTCTTTTCGAATCATCTACTCCGTAAATGTAAAATAACCTCTTGATCTCAAAAGGGATATCTTTTTCTATTACAGTTAAATTTCCTCTCTTATCGGAATGTGTTTTTAATCTTATAATATATGCCATTTACTTCCTTAAAAAATCAGATTTATCAAAGATATTATAAATCCCAAACATTTTTCTATAAATAAATAAAATCGGTGTTTTCCATCCGGTTGGTTTTACCTGGGTTCCGTGGGGATCAAATGATCCCCCCATAGATGTTATCCTTGTCCTTAGTTCCTCGAGGAATATGACATATGGTTTATAGAAAATATTGATCACTTCCTCGCTTAAGGTCCTTCTTCCAAACTCAAGTTGATTATTTGTATAAAATTTTAGATAATGGAAATGGTAAAAGATTGCCTCGAATTTTCTCCCCGTTGTAATTTCTGTCCCGGTCACTTTATCATTTTCTTTTTCAAATGTATATTGCTGAATATTCCATGCGGCTAAACCTCCCCCCGCATGTTGAAGTACATGCACTCCTTTAAACCTTTCTGTCCAGTCCTCTAAGTAAAGTTGATCACCGAACTTTCCGTCTTCATATCTCGCATAGCACCATTCAATGCACTTCTCTCTCCACCATTTCAGTGCCGTTAATCCCTCATGATTATTTCTGAATGTTACAAATTGTACGCAGTATCTCCCTGCCTTTAATTGTTTATTATATTGCGGGGAATAACGGTGCTCTGTAATTAATATTGACTCATTCCCTAATTCTTCAAATATCGGCTGTGGAGATGAATAAAAAAATAAGTCCGCATCCAGGTAAGTGCAGCTTTCCACATTATATTTTTCAAGCACATAAAGTATCGTTGAAGATGTGCAGGTCCAGCAGTATTCCGCAATTGATCTTGTCGGTTTTACTCTTAAAAGTTCGTCATCTTCAAATTCCTTTAGAGAGATTATGGTTGCCTTGCTTAATTTCATTCCCCTTAAAAAATCATCGGCTTTCTGGTCAAATGCAAATATATAAAGATGAAAATCAGGACAGTTCTTTTCGAGTGAATAATAAAGTGCTAATCCACGACTAAAATAATGTGTATCAAATAAAGTGCAGAAGTTGTACAACATTACTTCTTTAATTCCTTTAAGATTATTTCATTCAGCTGCCCGGCTCTTATCCTGAACGTATGATCCTTTAAAACTCTTCTTTGTCCCGCCCTGGCAATCTCCTCTCTTTCTTTTGGATGAGCCAGAAGCCATTTTATTTTTTCAACACACTCGTCCCCCGAGTTAAATGCAACCACTTCTTTGTCAATTTCAAATATCTCATTAAGGTTTTTCTTCATATCTGTTACCATGCATGAACCAACTCCTGTTATTTCAAACAGGCGGACATTTGCTGCATAGTCTCCGGCAGCTTCTCCATGCATATTAAATCCTATCTTCGAACGCGATATTGCCTTGAACATTTCAAGCCCGTATACCGGTGGCTTAGCAATCTTGCGGATTGCCGATATGTTCTTTGGGTTTCGGGGAATTTCACTAAGAAAATATGCTTTCTTTACCCCCGGTAATGATTTAGCAAGACTGTCAAACTTTAAT
>JARLHC010000003.1 GCA_031292455.1 Ignavibacteriaceae bacterium | reverse complement strand
CTTACAAGCAGAGGGTCGCCGGGTGAGAGACACCTGCTGTCTTGCGGAGAAGGGCGGGAATAATTATTCATATTTATCTACGGGGTTAATTGATTGATGGTTTCCGTTTATTGTTTTCGAAATCGATAATTTCATTTAAATCTGAAGCGATAAGGAGTTTGACCTGGGTGATAAAGGTGTCGCTTAGTCTGGTTTTATTTTTCCAGCGTTCGAGCAATCCGAAGAGTGAACTTTTCTGAGGATCACGAATGATTTCCCATTGAGCTATTGTTTCCGAGTTATTGGGAATTGTTTTTGAATACTGATAAGCATTTTCGACATTGAGCTTAAGGGAATCGATTTCAGCCAGGTGATCAGCATAATTTTCATTTGCTTTGCTGATAAGGTTTAAGGCATCTGTTTTAATGGACATGGACTGCTGGTAAGCCATCTGGTTGAAATCTGAAACAGGCGCACAGCCGATTACGAAAAGAAATAAGAACGGAAACAAGAGTTTACACAAGAAGGTTTTCATATTGGTTCTCCATTGTTATTGTTATCCGGAGCTGCTTCTCCGGGTTTGTTTTCAAAAGGCCAATCTGATAAGGGTTTATCATTTATTGTAAAACCGAGTTTATAAGGGTTTTCTTTTCTTTCTTTATCTCTTTTAACCCAAGCTTTAAGTACCCTGTTAATGCGTCTTTTAATATTGTGAACATCATCTTTTGAAATACCGAGGTCGAGCGCAATCTCCCTGGTATGAAGACCTTTATAGATATCATCGAGAACAAGGAATTCTTCAGTAGAATCCTTAAATATTTCATAAGCGACTTTCCTAATTTCCTCGGGATCATATTCTGGTTTATCATTATCATTCTCCTCAAACGGGTAGATGATAGTCCCGGGAAGTTCAGATTCGTCATCATCCGTTTCACCGCTATAATCATTTATGATTTCTGATTTATCGAGCGAAACAGGAATGAATTTCATTTCCTTTTTAGTAAGATTGAAGATTTCAGTACTTATCCTGCTATAGAAAAATGAAGTGAGAGAAGCAGTTTTGGGATCCCAGTTAATTTCACCGGAGAGAAGTTTTAAGGTAATTGAAGAGATAAAATCAGAAGGGGAGATGTAGCGCGCGAAACTATACCTGGTACTTTTTTTCAGAAGCCTATCCGCATGGACTTCGAGTTTTCTTTTAAGATTCTCATCCTCAAAAAGCCCGGAGAGGTGAACATTCAGATTAGATCCACAGGGTTCTGCCATGATATTAATCCAAATTTGTTTGTAGAATATTTATTTAAAGGAACGGGGTTAAATAAATTTTATTAAATCTTTTTGCGCCATTAACTTCAAAATCAGGGATTTCTTTTGGTATTTTTTTTTAAAAAACAGTGAAAAGGGTTTCTTTTTTAACTTTAAAAACATGGTGCATTTTAAAATCAGGGATTTCATTAGTCACCTTTTGGAATATTTTTTCTAAACTGGCTGCCATAAATAAAGGACATAACAAGGGAGACGAGGGTAGCGGAAGAGAAAATAATGCCGATAACATTAAAGCCAATAAAAGTAAGATAGAGGCCGCCGCCAAGTCCAAGAGAGCCGATAAGGAAACCAAAAACAAGACCCATAAAAGATTTCCAGATATTAGCAATAAGGAGTTTCTTTTCGAGCGCGATGCGATGTGAAGTTTGTTTTTCAGCCTGAGCGACGAGCCGGTCAGCGAGACCGGGAATAACAGAATTATACATCTGAAGGATTTCAGGAGAGGGGAGAAGCCCGAAGCCCTGAAAATTATGACAAGGGAGAACAGGCCTATTTTCACGGTTTCTTTTTGGCTGCATTAAATTCCTCATGTATAAATTTTAAAGAATTATTATAATCTGAACTGACAGCCTGCCAGTCCCGGGCTAAAGGATTAGCTTCCTTTGGAACTGGAAAGATGATATCGTCAAAAAACGCAGCAATATCGAAACATCCGGCGATACCTTGCAGGAATGGGGATATAATTTTGATATTTGAATCAGTACATGTCATAATAATTAACCTTTCAAAAAAAAGTGACCCTCTATTAGTATTATACAATAAAAACGATTTCTGACCATTTCACCTCAAATGGTCAGAAATGAAAAAATGGAGCTAATACTAGTAGGGGCTGCTTGTGAATAAGTTGGCGCCGATCATGGGCAGGACCTAAAAAAAAATCCCCGTAAGCGGGGAAATAATTAATTATTTATTAACAAACGTAAAGGTTTAATAATGGCACAATTATTTAATCCAATCCTTGGAAACCCAAGCGGGAAGCTTGGCAACATGGTATTCAGGGTAAGAAAGGGGGCAAGTTTTATTGCCGGCAGACCATCAAAGCGAACCTCACCACTTAAGGAAGCCGAGACAGCATACAGGGCAAAATTTGCCTTAGTGCAAAAAATAGCAAGAGGCATTAATTCCATCGGATCATTAAAGGAAGTATGGCCGAGTGCTACAGGAAGGGGGAGCAAGTGTAATGAAATATTCCAGGTAAACTATAAGATTATTGATACAGCAGCGAACCTGGCATCTGTACTTGTAGCCCCGATTTTCGGTTTCAATGCACCAAACGCGGTACTAACAGCAGGCGCTACGGGAATCCATCTTGTTACCGATGCCCTGGGAGTCGGATTAGGCGTTGATACCAGTGTTGAGAAATATATTCTAACGGCGGGTATTGTTGTGCTTAGCAATCCAATAATGGAGAACATAACCGCAAACCAGGTAATTTCATTCCAATCAATAAGGCATAATCTTGATTTAATAAATGGAATTGATCATACAGCAGATTTTGCCGGTGGAACGCTTGAAATGTATAATGGCTATACTACCAAAAAAGTATTTGCCTGCTTAGTTACGCTAAACGATTCAGGGAAAGCGATCCGTTACTCGACCACATTTAACAGCTAACCTAAACCCGTGGAGTTCCGAAGTTTAAAGGAACTTAAAAATAGAACCCCCAGCCCAGACGGGCGGGGGTTTTTATATAACCTAACCGATTATAATCCCAAAATAAATTAATAAATAAATTAAGTATCATATACTTTTATAGTATAATAGCGCAGCATATACAGTATCGAGGCAGTATACGGGGAGCATCATGAAAGCAGCGTAACAGCAAAAGAACCGCGAAAGAGAAACAAAGCCAATCCAAAAATCAAAATTGCGAAAAGGATAAAAAAATCAACTTACCTGTTTTTTATTTCTGACTATCCGGCAAGAAATGGTCAGAAATCAAAAAGTTGGTATAATACTAATAGGGGGTGGAATGTATTTACAAACATGGAAGACAACATGGAAGCAGAAACGGACATCAATTTAAAGAAGGCATTTGAAGCTGTTATTAACGGAATTGAAGGGAAATATGGATTTGACAAGGATAATTCCGTGTGTGAGTCAATTAATCAATAATAATTACAGGAGAAAGAAAAATGGGAACAGTAACCAGCGGTCTTTTCGGCAGTATTTCAGGGAAGGTAGGAAACGTTGTATTCAGAAAGAGAGGAGGGAAAATATATGTTGCAACTATCCCAGGTAAAAGGCAGAGTGCAAAGAATGCAAATGAATTAGAGAGGGAAAAGATATTTGCATTAACAGGGAAGATATCAACGATGATTAATTCAATTGAATTACTGAAGTATTTCTGGCGTCCGGCAGCCGCAAAATATCAATCGAGTTATAATTTAATTTTCAAAAAAAATTACGGGGAGCTGAACATTGAGAATTTATGCGGAAATGTATTTATGACTCCAACTGATGGGTTCAGATTAACAGATCCCAGCATATATCCGGGTGATACAAATCTGCTGATTGAATGCAAAGCCCTGGGGGACAATTCTATAAATAATACCAATGCGGACAAATATGTAACCGCAGTCGGGATTATAATATTAAAAAATCCTGCGACAGAGGAGATGCCTTTGTATAAAGTGATAGCGTTCAAATCGAAGAAGTATTTGTTTTATCCAAATGAATACATAAGTCTATCAGTTGAATTTTTTGGTGATCAATTAATGCAATACGACCATTATTCGCTTAAGAAAGTTTTTGCAGCTTTCGTAACTACGGATGCAGATGATAAGCCGATTCAGCATTCAATAACGTTCACAAATAAGTGATAGAAGAAGGATAACGATTAATTCAATAGCCTGCCGTATGGGAAGCGGCAGGTTTAATTTAGGTAAGAGAGGGGAAAACCGGAGGGTAAAAGATGTCGAAGAGATTTACAGACACAAACATTTGGGATCAGACATGGTTTTTAGAATTATCGCCTGAGGGGAAAAACATCTGGCAATTCCTTGAGAAGAGCAGCGACTGTGCGGGGATCTGGAAGATTGACATACCGGAGATGAGAAGGAAGATAGGATATAAGGATATTAATTTAGCAAACTTCCTGGAAGAGGTTAACAGAGATTATAACAGGCTGACAGGGGAACCGGAAGCGCGGAAAAGGATTATCCAGATTGCCAACAAGACAAAATTATGGATGACGGGATTTATTTCATTTCAGTATGAGAAAGGGACAAGCGGAGTGAATGCAGGTATTCCCGCTATTAAGGGAGCGCTTAACAGGTTAAGGAATGAGAATATTTATGAATATGCTATTAAGGAAGGATTTGTAAGGGTAAAGGGAGAGAGCGGAGATGCAAAAAGGAATGAGAATTTGCCAATTAATAATATTAATGATATTAATTCTTCTGATCATATTTCTGATTCTGAAAATTATTCCAAGGGCTGCAGACCCTTTACAGGGGACAAGGATAAGGACAAGGATCAGGACCAGGAGGAATTTGTTTTTAAAGATTTAAATAAGGAAGCGGGGGAAGAAGGGAATGTAAAAGGGGAGCCAGACAGCGCGCAACTGCTTTTTGTTAATATCTGGAGCAAGCCGAATAAACTTCCTGAAGAAAAAAGGCTGGTAAATGAATATATAATTAAATATGGATTAGAGGCAGTTGAATTTGCATTCAGGGAAGGGGTAAAGTATAATAAAATGAATCTTGCTTACGTTGATGCAATATGCAGGAAGAAGAAGGAGAAGGCGGAGCTGGCAGAATATAAGGACAGAGAGAAAAAGAAATTACATGAGAATATGCTTCTGGCAGAGGAGCAGAGGAAGAGCGGGCAATGTTTAACGCTGGTGAAGGATGTGTATGGGTGAGAGATAATTTTGGGGGGCGGAGAGACAGGGATTCTCTCCATCCTGCAAAAACATGGGCTTTTATAATTAAAATGCACTGTTTTTGAAAGTGATGTCCTAAAAGTGTCCTAACTTTTTAGCAGAGATGTAATGAAACACCTACTATTATTTTCTCATACTCTTTTTAATTTTCTCTATCTCCTCTTTAGATTTTAAGCTGGAATTACCATCTGGACACTTTAGTTGTTCATTAAAACCTTCAAGCCAGACTTTTAGTTGATCTGTTCTTGCTTCAATAATGTCTGCAAGGGCAGATGAGATACAATCTGTAAAACCGTATCCACTTGCCAACAATGTATCCTGGACAATTGAATATAGTGAATTAAGGTGCGCATCTCTAAAAACGATCCAAGCTCGTTGAGCAACTATTAATTTCTTTATGAATAAAGTATCGTCTTTATAAATATCCAGAACCTCTTTATAAGCCTTATTTAATTTTAAATCTGCTTTCTCTAATTGATCCCAGTAATATTGATCGGCTCCACGTTGATTATCTTCGTAGCCCTCCAAATCGTTATCTGTTGAGTCTTCAGAGACAACTGAGTCTTTGTCACTGTAAGTTTGAGCAACAGATTTAGTAGTGGGTACTAATAAAAATATGACAAATAAGAAAAGGATTCCTGTAAATTTCATCATGGCAGGCTCCATAATTTTATAATTTGTTTATACTAATATATTACCTAAATATATAAAAGAGTTAATAATTCTATTATTTGATTATATACTATTGCCCAAGAATAATTGAACCTTTAATTTTTAATCATTATGTTTATAATACAGTACTTCAATTATCTCAGGATGCTCAATGAACACTAGATCATTTCTTCGGATGCTTCCAACTTTGCTCACCCTCTTATTATCCCTAATGTTAATTACCAAATTTTCAAATGCACAAACAGTTGATGACACAACACAGTCAGATAATGGGAATGAACAATTTTATACCGATGAAGAAACTTTCACTGACAATACAGGTGAATGGATGTTTTATAGAGACAGACCATACAATATGACCCTATATAATGCATACAAAATTAAAGATGATAAAATATCGTTCGGACTGGATATACGTCCTGATGTAGCAGTATACTCACCTATAAATAACAAAATGTTTATAACGGGGGGTAATTTTGAACAAGATGGATTGTTTGTCATAATAAATACTATCTCAGGAGAGGAAGAGTTAAGAAAGAGAAACTTTAATTATGAGGGTTCTATGTTTTTATCTCAGGATGAATCTAAAGTATATGTTTCTTATGAAGATACTATGGAAACTCGTTTTCTAGAAAATAAACCGAAGATTGCTGTTTTTTCGACTTCAAAAAACAAATTGCTGAACACAAAAAATTTGAAAAATCTTGGACACCCTGGAGTGTGGGGATATGCTTTAGTTAAAGGGGACAAAGGCAAAGGGATAATAGAGTCTATAGTGAAGAAAAATAATAAATACATCGGTTCATATTATAATATATATGATTTAGATAATAATATGAGTTCTCCTTTTATCTTTTATAGGCAGGGAGTTGAGCCATATTTTACAAATAGTGAGAAATACCGTTCTATACAAACAGTGGAACCATATTGTACATATAATGGAAAATATCTTATTCTAAGAGGAATAATTGATAGTTTAGCAGAAGATACCATAGTGTCATATCCTCATAATTCAGGTTATTATTTTATTTATAATATGGCAAAACAAAAATTGATTAAGACCCTGAAGTTTCCCCCCCAATGGAATTTATATCTTTATGAGGATTTTCCTGATAGTATCTATCATTATAATGACAAAACAGGGTGGGTCTTAAATGTGAGTTTGGACTCAGTAATTAACACTCCATCCGGCCCAACCGATTCCCCCAAAGTCAATATGTATAACCTTGGCACTACAGTATTCACTGTAGATTTTATTAATGGCAAAATTAAGTATGAACTTGGCAGTGGATTTACCATAATTAAACGTGAGACGTTTGTAGGTAATAAGTTGCTCTATAATGAATTCGATGACAAGAATAATCTATTAGGAGTATTTTCCTTTGACAAGGGTTATATTAAAGGCACCTACACTAACAACAAAAGTAAAAAAGTATTCCATTTCAGTCGTATAGATTCAAACCCGAACTAGTTTAGGATACTAAAACGAATAACATAATGTGTAATTT
>JARLHC010000119.1 GCA_031292455.1 Ignavibacteriaceae bacterium | reverse complement strand
CCATTTGGATCAGATCGGCGTTGAACTCGATACTCTTACTCAAAAACAGGCTGATTATATCGGCGTGCCTGTAAACGGTCCATTCAAACCGGATTATTATCGATATTAATTTCTCCCGACATATGCTGTGCAGAATATATAAATACTTTTTCCTCTGAAGGAATAATTAAGCCGGAATAAAATCCGGCTTTTTTTATTGCACTACCACTCTCTAATTTCCCCCCAATTCCCTGTAATCATTAAATAAACCGCTTGGTTTAAGTTCCCTTCCCGTCCCCCCTTTAATAATTGTATCTACTGTAAATTGAACGGCTCCTCAGTTAGTTGTATGTGGGTCGCATACGGCTTTGTAGCGACTTTTTAACGGGTTTTAGCACACTTTAGCGCGCTTTACCACACTCAAATTGATGGGTATTAGTGATTTGTATTGATTTCCTCTTATCCGATAATCTAAAATATTTGTGGCTATTTGTCAAGTCTTTTCACAAAATTTAATTAAATATTCAAATTTTAAGCAGTGAAATCAATGCCGGTTCCAGATGCTCATACTTAAATTTGAATGAATTCTTTATCAGTTTTTGCGGCATTACCCTTAAACTTGATAGTATAGACTCTGCTCCTTCGCCAACTGCCAGTTTTATAATAAATTCCGGAACAGATAAAAATGAAGGACGATGTAGCACCTTTCCTAATGTCCTTGCAAACTCCTTCATCGTAACGGGATTTGGAGATGTTCCGTTTATTTCCCCGGCCAGCTCATTTTCCAGCGCATAAAGATAAACATTAACAATATCATCAATATGTATCCACGGGAACCATTGCCCCCCTCTGCCCAACGATCCCCCGGCAAACATCTTATAGGGCAGTAGCATCCTTTTTAATGCTCCTTCCTCTGCACTTAATACAATCCCTGTCCTTATGCTCACTCTTCTTACACCATATCTTTCAACCTGCTTTGCCTCATATTCCCATTCCTGGCATACAGTTGATAGAAAATCCGTTCCCGCAGGGGATCCTTCTGTTAGTTCTTCATCCCCGTTACTTCCGTAATAACCTACCGCCGATGACGAAATAAATACTTTAGGTCTGTTATTTATAAGCCCGATTGATTCCACCAGGTTCCTTGTAGCTCCCCTCCTGCTCTCCATTATTATTCTTTTATACCTGCTGCTCCATCTTTCCCCAAATACATTAGCTCCCGCAAGATGAATAATGGCATCCTTGCCGTTTAACTCATTTCTCCATGTTTCCGGTTTATTGTAATCCCATTCAATAATATTATTTAAAAATGGAAATAATGCCCTCCCCTTATTTACTCCCCTTGTAAATATTGTAATTTCGTCCCCTTTTTCATGTAGCTTCCTGCATATCTCTCCCCCTATTAATCCTGTGGCTCCGGTTATTACTATCTTTCTCTTCATAATTTTGTTTTGATTAATAACTTCATGAAATTTCGGGTAGCAAGTTATTCTTTATTTGTAATCATCCGATACCTTTCGGAATGATAAGGTATATATAGCTATTTAATTGCATTTTAACCACATCCAGGACTAATTTAGAAAAAAACATTCGCCCTTTGTGACTTCTGAATTCCTGATATTGTAATTATTTATATTATAATTACTTGTATTTGGAGCCGGCGATAGTGCTTGATTATAATTCCTATAATATTTATTATGCTCATCAAATTAGGACAAGTTTGAAGAAAGTATCTTACTCTGAAGAAGTATTAGCTGAAACAATAACTGCTAAGGAATCTAATTCCTCCTATAATATTATTAAAAGAATTTTCGATTTTACTCTGTCTGCATTTCTGATCGTTATCCTTTCACCTTTCTATTTTATAACCTGTCTGATTATTTATCTTGAAACCGGAAGTAGCCCTATTTTTGAACAGCAAAGAGGTCTTACCCTTGAAGGTCCCGAATTCCGGATATTTAAGTTTAGAACTCTTAAAAATGATAATTTAACTCTTAAACAGTCCGCTCATATCTTCCGTAAGGAAGATCTTTCCGGCTTGGTTACTATTAGTGGATTTATTCTTAGAAAAACCGGCCTTGATGAATTGCCCCAGTTATGGAATGTCATGATGGGGGAGATGTCTATTATTGGTCCCCGTCCTTTATCATTATGGGATTTGCAGATGATGAAGGAACATGATCCCGTACTCTATAACCGTAGAAAGTTTATTACTTCTAAACCAGGTATTTCCGGCTATTGGCAGATTTATGGCGATCGTGAAAAGGGCGTAGCTAACCTCATTGAACTCGAAGAGTATTATGAAAAAAATAAATCCTTTAGCCTTGATCTGTTCCTGATTGCCATGACCATCCCCATTCTGTTCTTTACTAAACATTCCGATGCTATAATTGGAAAGTATAAAGAATTTTAATCCCCTTCAATTATAAGCATTCTTTCCCTTCCAAACCCCCTTTTCTGATATTTGAACTTAAACACACCTTGTAATATTATAGTTAGTTATCTTTTATTTATCATCTGTTTAAACTTGAAATGGACAAAATATTAGTTGATTCTATTTTATGCTTTATCTATCTTATTTATCCTGTTTGAAATTATTCATATTAAAACATTTTATGAATTCTTAATTAAGTTCCTCGAATAAAGAAATTCATAACATAACTAAAAATCAATATAAGGAGCTATGATGAAAAGGTTACTATTCTTCAGTTCAATCTGTATTCTGCTCATGAGCAATATTTCTTTTTCCGAAGGAACATTGCTTTTCAGTGAAGATTTTACAGGTTATAATGCCGCAGTTTTAACGGGACAGGGTTCATGGATCGGCGTTGGCCAGGGTCTCACTATCCCCATGGTCGCAGCTACAACTCCTCTTACCTATTCGGGCTATAATGGCGGCGGTGGTAATTATCTCAACTTTGCAACCAATTCAGCATCAACAGGAAGAGTTTATAAGGATTTTTCAGATACAACTACTGATGTTGCTGCTACTGGTACCACTGTTTATTATTCAGTGTTACTTAATCTGAGCGCTACTTCATTAACTTCTACTGGTTATTTCTTCTCTTTAGGTCAATCCAATGCTGTCGCTCAGTATATTGCCAAACTGTTTGCTAAACAGGTAACTGCAACCACCTATAATATCGGATTATCTAATGTCTCTACCTCAACTATGATGTTCTCACCAACAGCGTTGAACACTAATCAGACTTATCTTATCGTCGTTCGCTATAATATTTATAATACTCCAACCCGTGCCAAATTAAATACTTGCGAATTGTGGATAAATCCAACACATAATGCTGAACCCGATACAAATACGGCAGATATTAAATATCCTGCAATCGATTCAACTTTTACAGCGTATAATCTCGGAGCTGTATGCTGGCATAACAGGAACGCAACTAATCCTCTTGGTAGTATCGATGCTATTAGGATCGCAAGATCTTTTACTTCAAGTGCAGAAGCATGGACTGCCTTAAATATCGGCCCGCTGCCTGTTGAATTAACTTCTTTTACAGCTCAGCCTGTCAATGGTAAAATCAGCCTCGCCTGGAAAACTGCCACAGAATTGAATAACAATGGCTTTAATGTTGAACGCTCCGCTAATAAATCAGATTGGTCAAAGATTGCTTTCGTTAAAGGTAATCAGAACAGTACTTCACCAATTGCTTATTCTTATGTCGATAATTCCATTAGCAAAGCTGGCCAGTATTACTATAGATTGAAACAGATCGATAATAATGGTTCATATAAATACTCAGGTATTGTTGAAGTAAACTTTGCTTCACCTTCTGCCT
This sequence comes from Ignavibacteriaceae bacterium, assembly GCA_031292455.1. Taxonomy (GTDB): domain Bacteria; phylum Bacteroidota; class Ignavibacteria; order Ignavibacteriales; family Ignavibacteriaceae; genus Fen-1301. The sequence continues at coordinate 10,583 of JARLHC010000119.1, read as the reverse complement.
TTTCTTTGAATCAGAATTATCCTAACCCGTTTAACCCGAGTACTGTTATTTCCTATTCAATTCCCGAAGCCTCTAATGTTAAGCTCGCTGTTTATAATGTTATAGGACAACCGGTCCGGGTTATCGAAAATGGATTTAAGAACGCTGGTAGCTACCAGATATCATTTAATGCAAGTGATCTTGCAAGCGGTACCTACTTCTTTAAATTAGAAGCAGGACAGTTTTCTCAAATTAGAAAAATGATGCTTTTGAAGTAAAAACTCATTTTTTATTAAAAGGACGGCCAAATACCGTCCTTTTTTTTATACCCTAATATTATTATCTTGGCACCAAATAAGTAATCTTTGTTAGCTTAAAACGAATTTGATAATTAAGTACTACCCCTTATATTCTTATTCTTAAGTACATCTTCATTTCTTCGTGCAATGCTCAAACGCTACTTATATTCCAATATGAAATTTGTTAAATATTAATCTATCAATTAAGGAAGTGTTGTATGCGTAATCCATTTACCAGGTCTGTTATTCTTGCAGTTCTCTCTCTTCTGCTTTCTATAAGTGTCTTCCCCCAGGATACTGCTTATTATAGTACACTGTCGGTTACCAGCCCCACGTTTGTAACTGATCTTGAAGCAAGGGTTAGATCTCCTTTTCAATCAAGGACTTATTCTGAATATAGAGATATTCTTATCCCAACTTATGAATCAATCCCTGTCGGAACTACAGGACAGAGAATGGTGTCTTGCGCATATTCCGGCTATCAATGGATTTATACCCCTCCCTTTGCCTTTGGCACTCTGTTTAGCCGTGAACATACTTACTGCCAGAGCTGGTGGGATGTTAGCTCAACTACCAACCCATATTATTCTGACTTTCATCATTTATTTCTTACTGAACAACCACACGCAAATGGTATGAGAGGTAATTATCCTCTTGGAGATTGTGCTGTTGTTACTAAATCCTTTCTTGCATGTAAAGAAGGTACTAATTTACTCGGACAGACGGTCTTCGAACCCCGCCCTGGCGATAAAGGTGATGCCGCCCGTGGTATGATGTATATGGTCATCATGTACGATCTTAATGGCTCCTACGGTCGCTGGAATTTCAAGTGGCTTAATGAATCTAAGATTCCTTCAACTCCTCAGGATATCCAGACTTTATTAAGATGGTCTAAACAGGATCCGCCCGATAGATGGGAAGTTGAAAGAAATAATTATATCGCTACCTTACAGTTGAACAGAAATCCTTTTGTCGATCACCCGGAATATCTGAAATATGTAAGTCTTTATGATATGACTAAATTATCTCCTGTATTTAGCCCTGAACCGACTTATCAGGTTACTAATTTTACTGCCGTCGCAAATGGCCAGTCAGTTACTGTTAATTGGACAAACCCTTCATCAGGTCAGCTTCCTTCCGGCTTCCTCCTGCAGGCCTATGATACTAATAATTACTTTATCCCTGCCGATGGAGATATTTATCCCGATAGCACAGACCTTTCTACCGGTAAAGCATTGATAAATATACCTTATTCGGCAACTCAGTCTTATACTTTTAATAATCTGACTCTTAATGCACATTATTATTTTACAATTTATTCATATAACGGAAGCGACACTCTTATAAATTATAAAATCGATGTCAAGCAGCGTGCCGACGTTGTCGTTACTGGCATTACTCCTGTCGAATTGGTTTCCTTTAATGCTTTAGTCGATAAAGATATTGTAAACCTTAACTGGAAAACTGCTTCCGAACTGAATAGTTCAGGTTTTGATATTGAAAGAGGTTCTGAAAAAGATGCTGATGGTCAGATTATATTTAATAAACTGGGATTTGTAAAAGGAGCAGGCACCACCCTTATTCCAAATAGTTATTCATTCTCCGATAAATTATCTAAATCCGGGAAATACTATTACCGGCTGAAACAAATTGATATTGACGGCGGATTCAAGTTAAGCTCTGCTATAGAGGTAAGTTTCAAACCTGTAGTTAATGGTTACTACCTCGACCAGAACTATCCTAATCCGTTTAATCCTGTCACTACTATATCTTATACTATACCCTCTGCTTCAAATGTTAAGCTTTCTGTTTATAATTCACTTGGACAGCAGGTAATGATCCTTGAGAATGTTTATAAATCTGCAGGTGATTATAAGTTTAACTTCTCTGCAGATGGTCTTAAAAGCGGAATTTACTTCTATAAAATCGAAGCAGGTCAGTTCTCTCAGGTTAGAAAAATGATCCTGTTGAAGTAAATACATTATTTTATTAAAAGAACCGCCCAGTGGGCGGTTCTTTGGGGAACTATATCACATCTATCCATCCAATGGAAACTTTTACTTGACAAATCCGTTTCCTTATATTATGTTAGGAAACGAATCTGTAATAAAATAGTTTCCTTACAAATGTCCGATGATAAAGATAAAATATTAAAAGCAGCAAGTGATACATTCTTCAAACGGGGATTCTATAAAATCCCTGTTGACGATATTGCCTCATCCCTCAAAATGAGTAAAAAGACTATCTATAAATACTTCCCGGCAAAAGAAGATTTAATCAGGGAGGTTGCTTGCCTCTTTATTAAAACTCATAGTACTAATATCACCGGCATTATAAATCATGACTATAATGCTGTGGAAAAGCTGTTCTATATATTTAAATACCTTGGTGGCATGTTAATAAATATGAGTGAGCAGTGGTTCTCTGATGTCCAGTCACACGCTCCTGAAATTTGGAATGAAATAGAAGTCTTTAGATCAAAAATTATGACTCGCAATATCTCTGGGATTATCGAACAGGGGAAAAAAGAAAAATATATAGTAAACTATCCCTCACTTATAATGATGAATGTCTTTATCTCGTCTGTTAGAGGGATTATAAATCCGGCTTTTATAACAAATAATAAGATCCCTGCTTTCAAAGCACTCGAATCAACTCTTGATATTCTTATGAATGGGATATTAACCCCAAAAGGAAAAAACTTGCTTAAGAAATTAAAAATGGAGAAATCTTAATGAAAATATTTTATTTGATAATGCTCTCCTTTATTTCACTCCTTTATTCCGGTTGCAGCAATGATAATAATAAAAACAGCATTGAAGCTACCGGCACTATAGAAACCGTTGACGTTGTCCTTAGTTCTAAAACAAATGGTGAAATAAAAGAACTCAGAATAAATGAAGGGGAACGGGTCAGGCAGGGGGATACCGTAATGACCATTGATACCGAAACTCTGCAGTTGCAGTTAAAGCAACAGGAATCAGGCGCTGAAATGTCACGTGCTCAACTCGATCTTCTTCGCAATGGTGCCAGGAAGGAAGATATTGCCCTTGCAGAATCATCCCTTAATCAGGCACAGGTAAATTATGACCAGGCAAAAACTGATCTGGATAGACTCAAAAAACTTTATCTGACTCAGACTATTACTAAAAAACAGTATGATGATGCAGTCTCACATTTTAACCTTATGAATGATCAGCTTTCTTCTGCTAAAGAAAATTATACTAAGATGAAAAATTATGCCCGCCCTGAAGAAATAAAACAGGCCGAAGCTAAACTTAATCAGTCTATCGCAAGTGCCGGACTTATAAAAAAGAATATAAATGATAGCTATATAATATCTCCCCTGAATGGAATTGTCGTTAAAAAGTACTTTGAGGTTGGGGAAACTGTCTCCCCTATGTCTAACCTGGTTAAAATATCAGACCTTACAAATGTTGAACTTTATATCTATGTAACTGAACTTGAACTCGGCAAAATAAAACTGGGACAGAAAGCTGAGGTCAGTGTCGATGCTTTTAAGGATAAGAAATTTGAAGGCAGGGTTACTTATATCTCCCCTGAAGCTGAATTTACTCCTAAGAATATTCAAACCAAAGACGAAAGGACAAAACTTGTCTTCGCTATAAAAATAGAACTCCCTAATCCAAACTTCGAACTTAAATCAGGTATGCCCGCAGATGCAAGGATATTTTTCTGATTATGGATTTCGCAGTTAAAATAGAAAATCTCACTAAGTCCTTTATCGATATTAGAGCTGTTGATGATATCTCCTTTAATGTTGGGAAAGGAGAGATGTTCGGATTGGTTGGACCCGATGGTGCCGGTAAAACAACTACTATCAGGAATCTCTGCGGTTTAATCAGACCGGACTCCGGGAATATTACCCTCCTGGATATTGATCTTATTAAACATAAAAAAGAAGCACAGAATAAGATCGGCTACCTTTCCCAGAAGTTTAGCCTGTATGGCGATTTATCTGTAGATGAGAACATCGAATTCTTCGCCGATATACATGGCGTCAGGAATTATTTGGATCGTAGAAATGAACTTCTTGAGTTTACCCGCCTGACTCCTTTTAGAGATAGGCCGGCAGATAAACTCTCGGGTGGAATGAAACAGAAACTCGCCCTTGCATGCAGTCTTATACATCGTCCTCAGATTCTGTTCCTTGATGAACCTACTACCGGTGTTGATCCTGTTTCTAGAAGGGATTTCTGGAAAATACTTTCAGGGTTAATTAAAGAGGGGATTACTATCCTTATGTCTACTCCCTACCTTGATGAAGCCGAAAGATGCAACCGCGTTGCATTAATGAATAAAGGGAAAATCCTTGGTCTGGATACTCCTCAGAATATAAAAAAATCGATTGATAGGGAAGTGATTGAAATTGTATGCCCCGAAGCTAGAAAAGCTTATAAGATAATCAAAGGCGAACCCGGACTTGAAGCTCAGCTCTTCGGCGATAGGATTGATATCGTGGTTAAAAATTCTGACGCACGACTGAATAATATACTTGATCTTTTTAATCAGAAAGGAATTTCCATTACAAGTTACCGTGTTATTCCCCCTTCTCTTGAAAATGTATTTATTCACCTCGTAGGTGATAACAAAGAAAATATTTAGGCAGTATTATGAAGAAAGCTATTATATTATTGATTTTATTGGGCCTTGCTGATCTCTATCCCCAGCATAAGTTTACTCTTGAAGAAAGTATTCAGGTCGGACTTAAGAACAGTAAAAACCTTAAAATATCTCAGTCAAAATTACTGGGCTCAGAAGCTAAAATATCAGAAACTACTTCCCAGCTGTTCCCCCGGCTCTCATTTAATGCGGGCTATACAAGATTAAGTGATATCCCTCCCTTTGAAGTTAAGCTTCCGGTATTACCCGCTCCTGTTAAAATAGAGGATATTGTCTTGAATAATTATTCCCTAAAGTTATCATTACAGCAGCCCCTGTTTACTGGATTCAGACTATTATCCCTGCGTTCTGCTTCTGAAAAATTCCGTGATGCATTCGCTGCCGATTATAATAAAGATATAAATGAAGAAGCTTTCAATATAATCAATGCCTATTGGAATTACTTTAAAGCTCAAAAGCTGAAAAACTATATCGATGAAAACCTTAAACAGGAAGATGCACACCTTACCGATACTAAAAACTTTCTCGCTAATGACCTTGTTACTAAAAATGATCTCCTTAAGCTGGAAGTCCAGTATGCCTCACTAAGATTAAAACAAATAGAAGCGGAAAATAATCTTAACACTGCTCGGGCTCTGTTTAATAAAACACTTGGACTCCCTATCAGCGATCAGACTGAAATAGCAGAAGCTGACCCTAAAATCGAAATAATGCAATTGAATTACGATTCTTTATTAACATCAGCTCTTCAGTCTCGCTTTGAACTCCTGGCTTTGGATTCCAGGGTTCAGGCAGGTAACGAAAATGTTAGTGCCGCTGCCTCTACATGGTACCCTTCCATTTACCTCTTTTCTGATTATTACTATAACAGGCCTAATCAGCGTATTATGCCTACCATTGATAAATTTAAAGATACATGGGACGCAGGCGTTACCCTTAGTTGGGATATCTGGAATTGGGGATATAATTCGTCTCAGGTGGAACAGGCACGGCAGAATCTTAATCAGCTTAATACTAATAAGGATCTCCTTAAAGAAAATATAGAAGTGGAAGTGTATAATAACTATATGGCGCTTAATGCTGCCCGTAATAAAATTGAGGTTGCTAAAACTGGCCTCGAACAGGCCGATGAGAATTACCGTGGAATAAATGAAAAGTATAATGTGCAGTATGCAACTTCTACCGATCTGATCGACGCTGAAACTTCACGGCTTCAAAGCCAGACTGATCTCGTAAATTCACTCGTGGACTATGAGACAGCTCTTGCACGGCTTCTTAAATCAGCAGGTAAAAAAATATATTAATATATGTACTCTATTGAAGTAAATAATCTTACTAAAAAATTCGGAAGCTTTGTCTCTGTTGATCACATAAATTTTAAGGTCGCAAAAGGAGAGATATTTGGTTTTCTCGGCGCTAATGGGGCAGGGAAGTCAACTACTATAAAAATGCTCTGCGCTATTCTCGATCCTACTGAAGGGGATGCTATTGTCGGAGGTTTTAGTATTAAAAACCAGCCCGAAATGGTTAAGAAGAATATCGGCTATATGTCCCAGCGCTTCTCTCTCTATAACGACCTCTCTGTCTCTGAAAATATCGAATTCTTCGGAGGCGTCTATGGTATAGAAAAAGACCTGATGGCTGAAAGAGAAAAATGGGTCCTGGATATCGCTGGACTTAAAGGAAAAGAAAAAGTGCTTACCGCTTCTCTCCCCGGTGGTATCAAACAACGACTTGCCCTCGGTACCGCTGTTATTCATAAACCCGGAATTGTATTCCTCGACGAACCGACTAGTGGTGTTGACCCTGTCTCTCGAAGAGCATTCTGGGAATTGATAAACTCTCTTTCCGAATCCGGTACTACTGTTTTTGTTACTACTCACTATCTCGAAGAAGCTGAATATTGCGGTAATATTATCTTAATAAATGCAGGCAGACTTATCGCCGAAGGTAATGCAAAAGAACTTAAATCAAAATATCTTAACAATACTATCCTCGAAATTCAATGTACTCCCGTAATTGATGCATTATCAATTCTCGAAAAAGCTCCCTTCGTGGATGAAACTTCAATATTCGGAAACCAGATTCATATTATTGTTAATGATAAGTACTCGGAAAAAATCCAAATTAAATCTCTGCTCGAAGGGAAAAATATTATGGTCAAATCTATAGAGAATATTGTCCCCTCCCTTGAAGATGTCTTTATTCATTTATTGGAAAAGAATTAGATGAGTTTGAATAGGATTAAAGCAATTGCTAAAAAAGAATTTAAACACCTCCTTCGGGATTATAGGATGCTCGCTATCCTCCTCCTTTTCCCTGTGTTTCTTCTTGGGATATTCGGCTATGCTATAAATTTTGATGTCCACCATATTAAACTCGCTGTCTATGATCAGGAATATTCCGATGTTACAAGGGATCTTGTTAAGGGACTTATAAATTCCGAGTATTTTGATCTGTCCGGCTACATTAAAAGCGATAAGCAGTTAAAGACAACCCTTGATAATAAACTCGCACAATGTATCATCGTTATTCCTTCCGATTTTTCCCGGAAGTTCTACTCGCGGCAGGTCGTTAAAGTACAGTTCCTTATTGATGGTGTCGATGGAAATACTGCAAATATTATTCAAAACTATGTTACTGCCGCACTTCAGACATTCGGGCAGAATCTTACCGCCGAAGTCTTAATGAAAAATGGACAGAAAAATTATGTCCCCATAGATTTGGAAACTCGCTTCTGGTATAATCCCGATCTTCAGACAACACGGTTCCTTATCCCCGGACTCATTGCTATGATCCTCCTTATCACTGCAGCTATCAGCGTCTCTTTATCTCTCGTCAGGGAAAAAGAAAGAGGAACTATTGAACAGATAAATGTTTCACCTATAAATTCTTTTGAGCTTATTGCCGGGAAAATATTACCCTACCTCCTGCTCTCTTTATTTAATGCAGCTATGATTCTTATAGTTGGCTATTTCCTCTTTGGAGTTGAAATAAAAGGAAGCATAATACTTCTATTCCTTAGTACCTTACTCTTCTTATCTGCATCTACCGGCATTGGTATCCTCGTCTCCGTAATCGCTGATTCTCAGCAGGTCGCATTCTCTGTTGCTACATTTGCTACTCTTCTGCCGTCTGTAATCCTATCGGGGTTTATATTCCCTATTGAAAGTATGCCTCTTGCAGTTCAGATTTTAACAAATATCACTCCTGCTAAATTCTTTATCGAAATATTGAGAGCCATAGTTATCAGGGGAGTTGGCATCGCATCATTCTGGGATCAGGCGCTTTACCTTCTTCTATTTACTTCAGTAATTATTTTCCTGGCAGACATAATTAATACTCGGAAGGAAGGCAGAGGATGAAAACTATTCTCCATATCATCAAAAAGGAATTCCTCCAGTTCAGGCGCGATCCGAAGATGTTTGCAATTATATTGATCGCCCCCGTTATACAGTTGATATTTCTTGGCTATGCAGCTACACTCGATGTGAATGTTGTCCATACACTCGTTTATGATCAGGATAAAACATATGAAAGCAGAAAATTTATTGAATCATTCACAAGCTCTGGTTTCTTTAAGATAAATTATTATGCCGATAATTATACACAGCTTACTACAAATCTCGATAAAGGTGAGATTATTTTTGCCCTGATCATTCCTAAAGACTTCTCCCAGAAAATTCAAAGGAGGGAAACTTCCCCTGTTCAGGCCATATTTAATGGCTCTGATGGAAATACCGCCTCTATCGCTGCCGGTTATGTCGCTAAAGTTGTTCAGGGCTATGCCCGGAATATATTATTGAACTATATGGATAAATCGGGCAGGAAGATTCTTCCCGTCGGAACGATTGAACCGGAAATCAGGGTGTGGTATAATCCTCAACTGCTTACACGGTATTTTATGGTTCCCGGGATTGTCGGGCTCCTCCTCAGTATAATTACTCTTATCCTAACTTCACTTGGTATTGTTAAGGAAAAAGAAATAGGAACCCTCGAACAACTAATCGTTACTCCTATTAAACCCTGGCAGCTTATCATGGGCAAACTTGTCCCCTTTGTTATCCTTGGTTTTGTCTCTGTGGTTATAGTCCTTACTGCAATGACATATATTTTTGATATCCCGGTAAGAGGCAGCGTGCCCTTCCTTTTCCTGTGTTCATTTTTTTATATCCTCTCAACTCTCGGCCTTGGATTGTTCGTCTCCACTATATCAAAAACACAGCAGCAGGCTATGATGATCGCTATCTTTGGCATAATGATGCCAATGGTATATCTGTCTGGATTTGCTTTTCCTATTGAAAATATGCCTAAGATAATTCAGTATATCAGCTATCTTATCCCTCTCAGATATTTCATCGCTATCATCCGTGGTGTAATTTTAAAAGGAATAGGATTTAATGAATTATGGCAGGAAGCTGCTGTCCTTCTGTTTATGGGAATAGCTATCCTCTTTTTAAGCTCGCTTCGGTTTAGGAAAAAATTAGAATAGTAATTATCAACGGAACTATTATGAAAAAAACTGTATCTGAAACTAAATTGTATCGCTCAGAAATGAATGAGAAAATATTAAATTCGGGCTTCCGCGATTTTAATAAGTTCTTTGCCCTCGATAATAAGGCCTATATCAATGGTGCTCTGCCTGCTAAAACAAAAGAGTTGATGGGACTTGCTTCCTCAATGGTTCTTAGATGTAACGACTGCATCTTTTATCATGTCGATAGATCAATTGCTGAAGGTGCCACTCGCGAAGAATTATACGAAACATTTAATGTTGCCCTGATTGTCGGCGGGTCTATCGTTATTCCTCACCTGCGCTATGCATTTCAGGTTATGGAGGAAATCCTTAATGCCTGAAATTATTTTTGCGTCAAGGAATAAAGGAAAAATACAGGAGGTAAAAGATATCCTGGTGGATACCGGGCTTCATATTATCTCCCTATTGGATTTGAATGATCATGAAGATATTATCGAAGATGGCCTGACCTTCGAAGAGAATGCCGTTAAAAAAGCATCCCATGTTTTTAATAAATATAAAATTCCCGTTATTGCGGATGATTCCGGGTTAGTCGTCAATCAGCTGAATGGGAGGCCTGGTGTGCATTCTGCAAGGTATTCAGGTACAAATGCCTCTGATGATCAGAATAATCTGAAACTTATTGAAGAACTTAAATATCTTCCCGAACCTCATCCCGCCTATTATGTTTGTTCTGCCGTTTGTTATTACGGGGATAATTATCTAACCGCCGAAGGAAAGGAGAATGGTATAATAATTCTTAATCCAAAAGGTTCTAATGGGTTCGGATACGACCCGTTGTTCATTCCTGAAAACTATTCAGTTACAATGGCTGAATTGGATCCTAAAGAAAAAAATAAGATTAGTCACCGCGCCAAAGCATTCAATGAGTTAAAGAAAAAAATATCCTTCTGAAATCATTAACTGCTCAGCTTGGTTATTTGGTTGCTATAATTACCTGAACTATCCCCATAGTTAATGTATGTGCATCTACTTTCTTAAAACCGGAATTATGCAGTAGCTCTTTCATATTTATTTTCTCATCAAATTCTTCTACCGATCTTGGTAAATAAGAATACGCTTCCTTATCTCCGGATATAATTCCTCCTATCAATGGCAGGATTTTCTTAAAGTAAAACTTATAT
>JARLHC010000026.1 GCA_031292455.1 Ignavibacteriaceae bacterium | reverse complement strand
CTTGCAAGTACATAATGGGCTAATCCCTGTACATAACTTCCCCCGTTATTTAATGCAATTGCTTTCTCGCAGTCCTTCTTTATAGAATTGACCACACCTCCTACTGTAAAGACTCCCTTAAATAGAGCTATCCTTCCGTTTGCAACAGCACGCCTTACATATGTTATCGATTTATCGGAACCGTAATTAATCGACATGTCGGCATAATTCAATGCCTTCTGGAATACCGCAAGCTGCGCATCCTTCTGGTCCCCTGTACTTTCAGGCATGTGCGTAGCAATATTTACGTACGATCTGCTTATTCTCCACAAAATATCCCAGTTTTTGGGGGATAACTTATCCGCCTGTAGGTATTTATCCAATGCTCCCTGGTTGTTAAAGGAATCATTATATTTATCTCCTTCCTTTATAAGATTCTCAACCTGCTGGCAGAACAGTATGGAATTGAGTATAACAAAGAACACGAATGTGATCTTTATAACTTTCATTATTATTTCCTTAAATGATTTATTGCCGATCCTGTAAAGGAAAATAATGGGGTTTTTATGAATAATCAACAAGAAAAAAGAAGTAATGTATTAATTCTGCTATATTTTATCATTTTTAATTTTATATTTATGCTTGTAAAACAAACCAAATGAGAAATATGAAAAAATTAGCCGGTATTATCTTATCCCTTGCGGTTATTATGCTGCTCCCTTCTTGTTCCTCAACAAAAGAAGCGACCAAAGAAGATACTTCTAAAAAGGACTCATCTTATGTATTCGACCAGGCACCTCCGGAAAATGTAAAGAAAATTCAGCCCCCTGTAGAAACTGTGGCGCCTCCTGTGGAGAATCAATCATTCAGCGGTACACAGTATTTTGTTCAGATAGGTGCTTTTACTACCAAAGATAAAGCGGAAATCTTTTCTGCAGCAGCTAAGGAAAAATTAAATCGTGATGTTACAATTAAATACAGCGATGCAGTAAAATTATTCGTTGTACAGATAAATCCTCCGCTCGCTTCCCATTCCGAAGCAGAAAAGGTTAGAGACGATATAAAACAATTCAAGGAATATAACGACGCTTGGATCGTTACTGTAGATAAATAATTTTCACTTATAACAGGATTGCACTATGGCATTGACTGCTTTTTCAATGAATAAAATTCAACTGATCGGCAACCTCGGCAAAGATGCCGAGACAAGATTTACTACTAATAATGTTTCCGTTACAAGCTTCGGCCTGGCTACTACAAGCAGGATTAAAAGCAAGGACGGACAATGGACTAATGAAACTACCTGGCATAATGTTGTTGCCTTTAGCTTGTCTGATTATATTAAGAACATTCTGAAAAAAGGAAAGAAGTTCTATGTGGAAGGAAGAATATCCAAACGCGATTATATGGATAAAGACGGCGTTAAAAGATATTCGGTCGATGTAATCGCCGATCTTATTATCCCCTTTGATGGCGGCGGCGAATCTGCATCTCGCAGTGAGGATTTCTCCTCAGGCCCGGGGCAGATTGGCGAACCTGATATCCAGGTCGATAATAACGACGATCTTCCATTCTAGTTCTTTTGTATAACATTGTGAGGCCGTAATTACATTTGAATATAGATTGGCTGTATAAAGTTGGATTCCTTTTAATACTATTTGTCCTGTCAGCCTTCTTTTCAGGTTCTGAAGTAGCTCTGTTCTCTCTCGATAAAAAAAAATTGCAGAACACTTATGAGTCTAATCCCCTCATAAGACGCTACCTTGAGAACCTCCTGGATTTCCCCCGCAGACTGCTGGTTACTATTCTGCTCGGGAATACAATAATAAATGTGGCTGCTTCCATTATTGCCGTTTCTATTGCAATTGATTATTCACGTATAACCGGCTTCCCGCGCGGTGCAGCTCTCACTGTTGAGATTATACTATTAACTATCTTTATCTTAATTATCGGTGAGTTAATTCCTAAAATATGGGCAGCTAAAAATCCAGTCGGCTTTGCTAAATTCATCTCCGTTCCCCTCTACTGGCTTAATGTAATTCTGTTCCCATTGGCAGAAATCCTTACAGAAACTATCCGATCTTTAATCAGCTTCCTTAAAATAGATAAAACTAAAAGCGCAATCTTAAAAGAAGAGATTTCGGAACTCGCCAATCTCGGACATGAGCGGGGGACTATCGTGGAAGAGGAACACGGACTCATAAACAGCATCGTTAATTTCCGCAATGTGGAGGTTCACGAGGTAATGACTCCAAGAGTGGATATCGTCGCTGTCTCTGCCGATACAACCTTCGATGAAATGCTTGGCATTATAACTAAATCAGGTTATAGCCGTATCCCGCTGTACCACAATGATCTTGATGATATTATCGGTATTGTTTATACAAAAGACCTCCTTCCCTTTATTAAAAGTGAAGATAAAAAGAAAAACTTCTCCTTAACTGGCATTGCAAGAAAAGCAATGTTTATCCCCGGTACTAAACTTATCTCCAGCTTAATGCACGAATTCCAGGAAAAGAAAATGCATGTCGCTATCGTTGTCGATGAATATGGAGGCACAGCAGGTCTGATATCCCTCGAAGATATTATCGAGGAGATTCTCGGGGAAATGCGTGATGAGTATGATCAGGAAGAAATTCCTGTCACAAAAGTGGACGATAATAACTATATTGTCCTGGGTAAATTACCCGTTGATGATCTTAATGAACTCTTAAATACTACTTTTGATGAAAACAGCAATTATGAAACCGTTGCCGGCATGATCCTTAATCATGTAGGACAGATTCCAAAGGAAGGCTATTCCTTTAAGATCGACGGCTATAGGTTCATCGTTAAAGAAGTTCAGAATAAAAGAATTAAAAAAGTTCAGGTAGAAAAGCTGAGCGTAATATGAAAAAAGGATGTTTCATAAGGACTGTCTTCGTGCTAACTATTGTTACTGGAGTCGCAGTTTATCTTATCCAGACTAAATGGCCTTCAATTAGAAATATGCTCGCCGGCGTTCCCCGGAAAGGTATCGAAAAAACACTCGTTAAATTTAAGGAGTCCCCTGAAAAGGATTCACTTAAAGTAATGCTTGATAATTTCTTCTCAGAGGACTTTGTTCACATGAATCAGTTCAGCAATAAGATGTTTGATCCGCTTGTAACATCTCTTGCTAACTTCAGCTCTGATAGTATATTGGATAAAAACGAATTAAATCAACTTAAAGAGATATTGGAAAAGATAAAAGATGAAGGATCAAAGAAAGACCGAGATTAAAGTCGGCGTAACAGTCGTACTGGGATTATTAATATTCCTGTGGATTCTGGGGTGGGCTAAGAACTTCAGCCTTACATCCCATAATAGACCGGTTCTCGTTAAATTCACTAACGTTACCGGGTTGGAAATAGGTGACAATGTCTCTGTTAACGGTTTGCGGAAAGGTTTTGTGGATCAAATGGATATAAAACAGGACTATGTTATCGTTAAACTGTCTGTCGAAAAAGATGTCGATTTAAGACAGGATGCTCAGTTCTCTATCTCTATGCTCGACCTTATGGGGGGTAAGAAAGTTGGCGTGTATCCCGGTAAATCACCTGTGCCTATGGACTATAACCAGGTTCAAACAGGTATATTCTATTCCGATATTCCTTCTGTAATGTCTATGCTTGGCTCTGTGCAGGGGGATATCGTTGCCTCCTTAAAAGATCTCCGTATAACTTTAAGTTCTGTTAATACCTACCTGACTGATAAACAGTTGGAGAAAAATGTTAAAAACTCCGCCGCTAACTTAAATGAGATATCCCAAAAGATGATCGTCCTCCTCGATGAAAATAGGGAAAGTCTTAAGAAGATTACTTCCAATGGTGCTGAACTTACAAATGAAGCTAAAGATTTTATAAAGAATAATAAGGAGGGAATTAAATCTTCAGTTACTGAACTTCAGTCTCTGCTTCTGAAAGCAGATACTCTCATTGCTGCAGCTAATGAATTTTCCTCTGAGATTAAGAATAAACAGAACAATGTCGGCAAAATTCTTTACGATAAGGATCTCTACAAAAATCTCAATGATTCGGTAGCACGTTTAAGCGAAATAACCAGGATCCTTCTTGAGCAGTTAAAGAAAGAAGGAATTAACATTGATGCCCATATTAAACTGTTCTAAATACTTTCTCCTCTGGCTCCTCTTATTGTCCCCTGTATTGGGGAGCAGCCCTGATCCCGTCATTGGCAACTATAGGAGTAATGAAATTATCTCCACGCCACCGCTAAATTCAGGAGGAATTGCTTTAAATGAAATGCTTAAAGTAACTGATAATTATAGGTTTAACAAAGATGACTTCGGAAGCAGCTATGATATTCATAAACTTGTGGAAACTATATGGTAATTGGAATTGGTATCGACATAATAGAGATCTCAAGAATTAAAAAAAGCATCGACCGTTTCGGTGATCACTTCCTTGATAAAATATATACACCGGGGGAGAAGGCCTACTGTGAGAATAAAGCGAATAAATACCAGCACTATGCCGCGCGCTTCTCTGCAAAGGAAGCAGTAGCTAAAGCCCTCTCGACAGGATGGAATAATGAATTCCGCTGGCAGAATATAGAAGTCTTCAATGAATCCACCGGCATGCCGTATGTTAAGCTTTCAGGCAAACTGGAATCCTTTCTGGCTGACGGTAAGGAACTTAAAATCTCCATGAGCCATTCGGAAAATTATACCACCTGCGTTG
>JARLHC010000118.1 GCA_031292455.1 Ignavibacteriaceae bacterium | reverse complement strand
ATTATTTAATTCATTCAATAAATTCAGGTAACGCTCTGCCTCCTTTAATAAAATTTATCTGGTAAAATTAAATGAAGAATTCTTTTGATTATCGCTAAATTTAGCTATTTTATATCCGGATATGGTTTATAGTAAGGACAGGATCTCAAAATAATTATTCGAAAGTATTAAATCACCCGCTAATAAAAAAAGTCAACAGGTTGGTTACATAACAATAAATAATTCAATTGTCCGAAAGAGGTAAAAATGAAATTACAAACGATAAAAACTTTATCGAATAATTTTGAATCTTATGCAAATGAAATTAATGGGGTTGAATTTTGGTTTGCAAGAGACTTACAGAAACTATTGGGATATACTTAATGGGCAAATTTTGAGCAAGTCATTGATAAAGCCCAAACGGCTTGTCTAAAAGCTGGTCAAAAAACAAATGATCATTTTGCCGACGCTGGCAAAACGATAGCTATGCCTAAAACAGCAGAAAAAGTAATTAAAGATCTGATGGAAATAAAAAGATGTTAAAGAATATCAAGAAATTGAAATCCCCAAATGAATGATTTATTAGCGTTCAGGCTTTACGAAAAATGGTAAGGAGATTGGAATATGAAAATAAAAGATTGGATAGAAATACTTCAAAAAGAAAACCCCGAAGAATCAATTTGTATGCATTATTGGCAGGTTGGCGATGTATTGGAAAAAGCTGAAGAAATGGGAGAAGAATTAACTCGTGGGGAGGCTGAGCAAATTTTGGAAGATATGGAGCGCCATATTGATTCGGAAATGGGTGTATCATGGACTAATGTTAGTGAAGAATTTAATCAATCAGTCTTTTATGTTGCATAGGTCAGTTCAGCATAATTACATATCAAATAGTATTCCTTATATTTAATCGTTAAAAAAAATAATCTGGCATTCTTCTTACATGAATGACTGGTTCATTTACTAACACACTAAAACGGTGTCGTTAATGATAAAATCGCACTTATATTTTATAACTATCCTATTGATTGTCAATAAGAGATAGTTAAATTTGACTTTCATGTTGTTTATATTTAAGTTGTTGCCCAAATGGACAACAGTATTAAATAAGACAACAATGAATCTAGAAAATGACATATTTAACGAATTTAGTCTAAAATCCCACGAGATCTTACCAGGGAACCTGTTTAAATCCAGAATCGAAAAAATAGATTCCTCGGAAAAATCAGCAGATGGGAAATTCCATCGAGCGGATTTTAGGTTGATAATCGAATATAATAAGAGAAAAATGGAGTTTCGGGGAGAGATCATGAACTCCGATAGTTCTGCATCATTTAACTTTAATATTGAAAAAATATTGTTTCTGAAAAAAGAAAAAGCCTCAGGCAAATATCTCATCCTTGCACGTTATTTAAACCAACTAAAACAGAAAGAATGTAAAGAACGAGGAATAAATTTTATTGATCTAAGTGGAAATGTCTATATAGCCGAAGATAGAATTTATATTGAGAAACTTCAGAATAAAAACCTGTCCCCCGATAATAGAAAAAATAGGAGTCCATTTTCTGACAAGGCATCATTACTGATAAGAAAATTACTCTATGATAAACAACAATTATGGGGTATTAGAGAATTAGCTAATTCAATAGGGCTCGACCCGGGGTTTGTTTCCAGGATAGTAAGTGAATTGCAGTTGCGGAATTACATTATAAGGATAGATTCCCAAATAAAACTGATAAATAGAGAACAGATACTAAAAGATTGGGTCGAAAACTATAGCCCTGTAAATAATTCTGAATTAAAATTCTTTTCTCCGGGGAAAAACGTAAAAGATATTTTAGCCGACATATCAAAAATATCAATTGGCAACTCAAATCCTGACTATGCCCTTAGCTTCCAGGCGGGAGCAAATCTGATTTATAATTACTCAGCCTATGATATAGTTCATATTTATATAAGAGATATGGGAAATTTAGATCAGTTTAAGGATTTAAATTTAATTCAGGTTGACAAGGGTGCCAATATAATATTTATGCTTCCATATTATAAAAAATCAGTTTTCTTCGATAGGCAGTTTATTCAGAACCTATGGGTAGTTTCCGATCTGCAGTTATATTTAGATCTGTACAATTATCCTCTCAGAGGGCGTGAACAGGCTGAAAAAATTTATGAAGTTAAATTGAAAAAGTTGTTGAACATCAATTAATATGTCAGTAGACTTAAAACAAAATTTATTCGAAGTTATTAAAATGCTTGAGGAATATTTGCCACATATTGTTTTAGGTGGCGGATGGGCTTCATTAATATATTATCAGTACCTATGGGGGGACAAGAATAAGTTTCCTATTCAAACCTATGATTTTGATTTTATTGTTGGTAAACAGATCCCGGTGTCCGGACAGGGCAAACTTATCGACAAATTTTTACTATGGGGAATGAAACCAATATATACTCCATTAACAAATTCACCAGTGGGGCATTTCGAAGGAGAAATTGAAGGTACTTTATTATCGATAGAATTTCTCACTTATGCTGGATATGGACGGAATAAAGAATCTATTGAAGTCCAACCCGGGATTTGGGCTCAAACCCTGGAATACTTAAATATCAATATTGAAAATAAAATTCCCATTATCCTGGATATCGAAGGTAAGAATTTAACTATCTGGATTCCCCAACCGGCAGCATTTATTTTTAATAAAGGATTAGTTTTTACTAAAAGAATAGAAGACACTAAAAAAGCAAAGGATTTATATTATATATTTGACATTTTAGCCTATAGAGATAGGCATAAAAGGGAATTAATAAATGGGGTAAAAGAAGTAGCTGCACAATATCCATCTAAATGGTTTAATACATTTAAGGATAATCTGAATAAGTATTTTATTGAAGAACCTAAAAATGGAATAAATATGGTCTTTAGCCAAAAACCTACAAATGCGTTCAAAGACTTTAATGACGATCAGCTCAAAAATAATATTCAATATGTTTTCAATACCTTTATCAAGGAAATCGAATCATAAAGCATTCATAGTAACTTCATCATCATCCTAAACATCTGGATCTACATCAGCAGCAACTTCTGCAGTATGAACTCTCCTACAATATGGTGAACCCTGCTCTGGACCACCTTTGTAATCTATCTCTACGCCTTTAACCGAAAACATCAAAAATCGTTCATCTGGCATAAAGTTGCCGCTATTATTGCCGCCGTACAAATTTATACTCAAATAAATGTCTGATACTGGCAATTTGTCGCATATATTTGCTAAATATGCGACAAGATTAAGGACAAAAAATACCATTACGCATTGAAATATCAGTACTTATCAAAATCAAAAAAGCCAGGAGGGGGTCGCTATTTAACTCTTCAGATCCCTTGAATGAAAATAATTCTTTAATACTTGTGATTGAGTAACAGTCATATCAACAAACTTAACCAGGCTTTTGAACTTGGAAAATCCATATTGATCTAAAAGTTCACCTACTGAAGAATTAAGAAATGATGTTGAGGGGGGAGTAGTATCCGCTCGGTCCATCCTCCCCCTGGTATTTGGTTTGCTTTATTTAAATATGGATTATATATTAATAGTCGAAATTATTATTATTCAACTTTGCGGGTGAATATATGATACACAAGATAAACTTACTTCTCATCTCCGTGTTATACTTTCTTTTGCTTTATGGATGTAAGCAGAATGCCAACCCCATCAGCGCTGTAATTAATCAGAAAATATCACCTCTATGATCAGTCAATCAGGAACTTTTGCTCTTCTTCCTCCCTCAATTCCGGATAGTTTAACTGTTACTGTGAGAAATTGGATTCCTGGTCTTTCTGTTTATATAAGTAACCCTGATGCACGAATAAGTTATTTCGGTACCTTAGTTGTTTATTCGCCTTCTTCCAATCAAAATATTGGCAAAATTTATAGAACGAATAGTAAGAATTCGGGGGTTGATAATATAAATTTTTTTTATTCCCATTATATCTATGTAATCGCAGATGTTATAATTAAAGGCTATGATAGCTCTTCAGTTCCTGCTTATTATATGACATATTATGATCTGAATTTCAAAAAAGGTTGGAATAATATAACTGAGACAACTATTTCCTATGATTTTACCTTTACTAAATTTGGAGCTTTTTCAACTGAACCGGATGGGGGGCACTGGATTTATGTAAGTGGGTATAACGATATCTTCTGAAAAAAGTTGACAGCAACAATTATTATTAAGGAGTAATAAAAATGAAAACAAAAGAGTGGATAGAACATCTGCAATCTTCAGATCTCGAAGAATCAATATGTATTCATCTGTGGAGAGTCAACGATATACTTGAAACCGCAGAGGAAATGGGAGAAGAAATAAATAATGAGGAAGCTCAGTATATTCTGGACGATATCGAAGAAAATATTGATTGCGAACTCGGAGTAACGTGGGCAACAATAAGAAAAGGTATCGAAGATTTCGTTGATTTTAGAAAGACAGATAATTAACTATTCTTCAGAATCTCGGAATATCTATGAACTCATATCGTTTCACCCGGCATCCCTTCCGATCCTTTACCAAGCCCAAAACTTCATTTAAATTATTTCTGAATAATGAAAAGTATGTATTGACATACCTTCTGCCAAAACTAAACAATTCTGAATAATTTAGTATACATTACTCTGTTAAATTGCCGTAAATATATTTATAATCGATGTGGCACTGTTTTTTCATTATAATTTGTAAAATAGAGAAAACAATGAAGTACTTTACTTCTCTGCTGTTTATTTGTTTTTATTTAAGTATACCAGGATGCTCAAAGGCCCCGCCCACAGAATCGATTATTACCTCTGGCTTTTCTTCCGTCCCTTATTTTGCTTATTATTCAATCCCCTTGGGAACAAGAGTATATGACCAATGGAGTAAAGTTGGTGTTACATTCTCGGATATTCTGGATACCAATTCAATTATGCAAATAAAGAATCACTATTCCGGGAAGGCCAAAATTCGACTTATTGTGGATTATAATAACTCCAAATATAATGTTGAACTGAATTTTAATGGTACGCCGAATATTTATCATTTTAATTCTGGCTCTAATTATTATATACAATTAGTTGACCTTTCTCTCGAAGGTGGTAGCTGTACACTCTATATCTTATTAGCAACAGTAGATTACGGGTCTCTATAATGATTTGGTCCTATCAATGAAAATGGGAGTGAAAACCACACCTAAAGTACTGTTCATTCACTGTTCAACACTCGGAAGGAGCCCGCTAATGTACTGTTCTTATAAGGTGATTAAATTTGAAGTCTTCCCCGGCAAATGTTCAACTCTACTTTTTAGGGTGCTCCTTTGTAATTGATCTGCTTTTCTTACTTGCACCCTCTAATAGTTATAATTCCTTTTTATCGTTTTTTGCCGTCAACCTCAAAATGGCAAAAAATCATTCTTTGGAATTATATATAGTAGTATTGTTAATTAGATAATGAACTGCCCCCCATAAAATTTATTGAAAAATATCTCACTATACAAAGAAACGATGTAAAGCACGCGCAACGTCGTTGTGCTTAGTATCAAGGCAAGTATAATCAAAATAAAATTGATTTATTATAGTTCTTTAAATAATATATCAAAAAATAAAAAAGGACCATATTATGGTTTCAGATATTCAAAAAGTAAAAGCCGAGCTGTTCCTGAAATATCATTAGGACAAAGAAATTCTGATTCTGTTAAACTCGTGGGATATCACTGAAAACCGAACTGATTAACAAACATAAAAGTGCGGAGTCAGCACTATAATCACTGACGATATATACATGAGAAAAATAATTGTTTTATCATTTATTACTTTAGATGGAGTCATGCAAGCACCTGGTGGACCTGAGGAAGATACATTGGGCGGTTTCAAATATGGTGGCTGGACTGCGTCATATTTTGACGAAGCTGCTGGTAAGATCATGCAAAAACAGATGAAATCTGCAGACCTTCTTTTGGGCAGAAAAACATTTGAGATCTTTGCCTCCTACTGGCCTGAACATGCAAACTATTGGCCGGGTATCAATGATGTTACAAAATACGTTATGTCTAAAACCATGAAAAAGTCAGATTGGAAAAACTCGGTTTTCCTCAAAAACCTGGCAGATATCGAAAAGCTCAAAAATTCAAAAGGTTCTGACATTCAGGTTCATGGCAGTGGCGAGCTTATTCAACTGCTGCTTAAGAATGATTTAGTGGACGAACTCTGGCTCAAATTTCACCCGGTGACTTTTGGTGAAGGGAAAAAATTGTTTGACAATGGCTCGATTCCGGCTGCCTTTACTTTAACAGAGAGTTCGGTTACACCAACCGGAGTCATTTTTGCCAATTACAAACGATCTGGAAAAGTCAAGACTGGTACTGTAGGTGCTTAAGGAGAAATATAATGAGAAAAATAATTGCAGCAATTAATATGACTCTTGACGGGTTTTGCGACCACACGGCAGGGATTGCAGATGATGAAATACATCAACATTATAATGAGATATTAAGTAATGCCGACACCCTTTTATTCGGAAGGATAACTTATCAACTTATGGAAAGTTATTGGCCATCTATAGTAAAAAATCCTACCGGTAACAAACCAATGGATGAATTTGCAATATTAATAGACAATATTTCAAAGATTGTTTTTTCCCGCACCCTGAAAAATGTTGAGTGGAAAAATACAGAATTGAAAAAGGAAGGCATTAAAGAAAAAGTTTTAGAACTAAAGCAATCACTAGGGAGTAAAAACATTTTGGTTGGCAGCCCTGGTTTAATAGTTGCCTTAACGCAGCTTGCCTTAATTGACGAATACCAGCTTTGCGTTCAGCCAATTATTTTAGGAAGCGGCTTACCATTATTTAAAAACGTGAAGGATAGAGTTGATCTTAAACTCTTAAAGACAAAAACATTTGGTTGTGGTGCTGTAACTCTTTACTATGAGCCGGCGAAAAAATGAATGCATGGTTAAAACCACAGATCTTCGCGATTTTCATACTTTCAGCCACTCGAATGATGAATGGTGGTAATTAGCTATTTTAACTCGGATATAGTTTTGACTATATACAAGACTATACATCAGAAAATAAACAATAATACTAAAATGAAAAAAACAAGTTTAATTATTTTAGCCATTATGGCATCATTCTGTTTTGGTTTTGCATTTAAGACAATAATCGCAAAGCAATCCAACGACAAGACAAAAATGAAAAAAGTAACAGGCATTGGAGGCATTTTTTTTAAGTGTAAAGACCCAAACAAAATGAAAGAATGGTATAAAAGAAACCTTGGTTTTAATACTGACCAATATGGGACAGTATTTGAATGGCGGCAAGGCGCCGACAGCACCCAAAAGGGATTTACGCTATGGACTCCGTTTACTGAAAAAACGAAATACTTTGAGCCTTCTACTAAAGACTTTATGATAAATTACAGAGTTGAAAACCTGGAAGCGCTTGTTGAAGAATTGAAGAAAAACGGAGTAACAGTTGTGGACACAATTGAAACAGTAGAATATGGAAAATTTGTTCATATCCTTGATGTGGAGGAAACCAAAGTGGAACTTTGGGAACCGAATGACATAGAATTTGAAAAATTAGGCAGGAAAATGGGAAGCAAAACAACAAAATAAATGAGCGGTAAAACAACCCCTTCTTAAGGGAGGGCCGACTTTTTTAGTTGAGTATCCTTTTGTCATTCTGAATCTGCAATTAGATATTATATAATAATTCTATTAAAATATGTTCTGTTAAGTTTCACTCCACATAGTGAGCTAACTTCTCAAGTGAAGACATTGTGCCAGCCTCATTGTCCTCCGGTCGAATACCTGACGGAATGTTTTTAAACCATATTGTAACTCTTGTTCCTATATTTTTGGCTTCAAATGTGACCTCCATTATCATCTCTCCTGAGAAGGTAGAATTCGAGGTATAAAAAGTAAATTGCTTGAACGATTTTTTTATTTGGCGTAAGTTCAACAAACCTTGCAGTAAATTTGTCTTCCTTTTCTGAGGTCTTCCCACGAGATTCCTTATCGGATAGGGGATAGAATAGTGACATCTGATACCCTCCGCCTACCTTAAGGTCAAAATTATATATCTTGCCAGTCATCTCTCCTGGAGCAAGTCAAACAGTTAAAGCTGCTGGATCAATGAAAGCTCTATAGAGAGATTCTGGTGTAGCTTTAATATCCATTGAATTTTGAGTGGATGTTGTGCGTTTCATTTTCTTTTCTTAAAAGTCAATTGTCCTATATGCTTAATAATTCTGGTATAACTATTAATTAATTTATAAAAACATGAACCTATTCAAATTACCATCCGTCATAACTACTATTAATCAATGTGATTTATACAGCTCCTCTATTCCCCATCTTTAACCGTTAACCACACCTTACTTTCATTAAATCCTTATCTGGCAATAACTTAAATAGTGTACAATTATGACACAGAAGTGACGAAAAAATAAATAAATTACATTTTTTATCAGAACCCGGATTTGGTACCTGCTATATAGAGGGTTTAAATATTTATTTAAGAAATTAAAAATATTTTCTAATTGTATTCCTTATATTTAATCGTTAAATATCTAAAGAATTAGGGATTTAGTTATGCAAACCTTTGAAGTACTTTTATATTCTACTCCTGAAAATAAAACTAAAATTGAAGTCTTCTTTGAGGGGGATACATTCTGGCTATCCCAGAAAAAAATATCCGAACTATTTAATGTAGATGTGAGAACTGTAAGTGAACACTTATTAAATATATTCAAAACAAGTGAATTAGATGAAAATTCAGTTATCCGGAAATTCCGGATAACTGCAGATGATGGGAAAAATTATCTGACACAGTTTTATAATCTGGATGCCATCATAGCCGTAGGTTACAGAGTTAATTCAAAAGAAGCAACTGCATTCCGTATCTGGGCTACTAACACATTGCGTGAATTTATCGTTAAAGGTTTCGTTTTAGACGATGAAAGATTAAAACAGGGAGCCAAATTCGGCAAGGACTATTTTGAAGAATTACTTGAACGAATACGCGAGATTCGGGCAAGCGAAAGAAGATTCTATCAAAAAATTACTGATATTTATTCCCAGTGCAGTATTGATTATGATCCTAATTCTGAAATAACAAAACAGTTTTACAAGACGGTTCAAAACAAACTTCACTGGGCAATCACCGGGAAAACTGCCGCAGAATTGATAGCCGGAAGAGCTGATGCCGCCAAACCCAACATGGGTCTAACTACATGGAAAGAATCTCCCGCTGGTAAGATTATGAAATTCGATGTCGGTATAGCTAAAAACTATCTTAATAAGGAAGAACTGGAAGCTTTAAACAGGATAGTAGTAATGTACCTTGACTATGCTGAGAATCAGGCAAAACGTAATATTCAAATGACAATGAAGGACTGGACGGAAAAACTAGATGGCTTTCTGAATTTCAATGATTATAATGTCTTAAAAGATGCAGGTAAAATAACACACGAAATTGCTGTCTCTCTTGCAGAAAAGGAATATGGAAAATACCACACTATACAGGACCATAATTACGAAAGTGATTTCGATAAAGAAATAAAAAAATTACAAGACAAGATTTCGAAAAAAAAAGCACGAAATAATTGAATCCTTTCCATGATATTACTTCCGATCCTTTATCAAACCTAAATGTATATTCGAATTACAATGCACTCCTCAGTATGAAATCGCTTTGAAATCCCTCTAATTGGTCCATCTTAAACTTTATGATCGGTAGAAATCAAAAGAATAATAAATTCTGAATAATGTGATTAGTTGCCTGCCAATAATTCCTTTGTGTACTCATCAATATAAATAGTCATGGGTTCTGGATTGGCATCGCGATAAAGACCCATCTTAAAATAAAAGCGGCTCGGAGATGGGTACCCCGTTGACTTTGTTTCTTGGTAAGAGGTTGGACCTCTGTAGTTGACAATTGTACTATCGTCAAGGCTTCCGTATATACTGCACAATCTATATTTCAAACTTAATATTTTCAACATTACTATACCAAATTTTTATACCTGACCGGGATAATAATATTTTATCTCTCCTCCATGCTCATCTGTCTCTTCAGCTTTATTACTTTCTAACTGGTATTCCTTATATTTAACTGTTTAATTTCATTGTATATCTAAAGAAATAATTATGCCTCCAATATTCAGAATAAGATCTATACTTATAATTGCTTTTTTCTTCCTATTGTGGGCATCGGCTTTCGTTGATATACTAAAAAGTAATTTTAAGAAAAACAGTAAACTTATCTGGATAATTGTTGTAGTATTGATTCCATTATTTGGTGCCATTTTATACTTTATGATCGGAAGAAAGCAGAAGATTATTAAAATCTGAATAATGAAAAGTACTTCACTTATGGAAACATATATATCCCCATTATATTATGCTGCTTGATGATTTTATTAATGTACTGAAACAGAATTCAGCTAATTGGGATAAATTCCCGACCTTGTTCCATGATGAGGATATTCCGGCAAGGACTATATTATTAAGGGAAGGTGAAATAGCACAAAATATATACTACATCAAAAAGGGCTGCCTGCGTCTGTGGTTTAACAACGATGGCAAAGATATTACTTTCCAATTCTTCTTTGAGAATCAATTTATTGCTTCAATCGAAAGCTTCCTTGAAAGAGAACCCAGCGTATTCAGCCTGGAAAGCATTGAACCTACAACAGTAACTAAACTCGCGAAACCCGACTTTGACATGCTGTTTCAATCCTATCCAAACCTTAAAGATGTTCTCCTGAAATTATGTATTCAAAGAATGGGAAATTATGCAAAACTTTTTCTTTCCCGTATAAAAGATAATCCCCGTAAACGGTACGAAGAATTATTAAAATCCAACCCGGAAATTATATTACGCGTACCCCAGCACTATATTGCTTCCTATCTTGGCATTTCGCCGGTTTCGCTTAGCAGAATAAAAAAGAAAATATAAGACGCATTTCTTAACAATTGTTATCGTTAGGATGCTTATCCTACTGGTATTTTTATATTATAAATATCAGGATAGGATGCAATGTTTTTTAATCGTGAACATACACACACACCATTTGTTAATCTTGATACCCAAAAATGTAAGGCATGTTGGGCATGCATTAATAATTGCTCAAATCAGGTCATTAACAAGATAGATTTGCCATGGCACAAGCACGCTCTGATTGTTGAGCCTGATTCCTGTACAGGATGTTTGAATTGCGTTAACGTATGCCAATATAATGCTTATTCAATATCTGAAAGAGGAAATCAAAAAGCTGAAAAACCAGGGAAGCGTACTTTAAGTAATTTTCTCATCAATAATCTATTAGTTATATTCGGACTTGTAATGATTTTCTCCGGATTGATTCTTCAAATAGGATTTCATATGGCGGGATCCGATAAACATCAGATTGGTGCTAGTGTAGTAAAATCCCAATCAATAGAATATGAACAGTTAGTGGGGATAGACAGAAACACAATAGTGTGCGGACAAAGCTATTCAGGGTGGTCTGCCACCCACAAATTTACAATTGTTTGCTTTTCGTTGCTTATGGCATACCACACATACATGCATTGGAAATGGTATAAGGTGGTTATCAAAAAACATTTGGTTGGTAAAAACAGACAGGTAGTTATATTATCGGTATTATTTTTATTAGTTGCTGCAACCGGTCTTACTCCCTGGTTTATTGATTTATCAGGTGGTAACAGTATTATACGTATGCTATTTATTGAAATACACGATAAACTAACTCTGATTTTAATTGTTTTTCTTATTTTACATCTTGTTAAAAGAGCCAAATGGTTTGCTTCAGCTTATGCAAAACTGAATTGACTTTAATTATCATAAATGATATAGAATATGATGGGAGATTTAGGTAATATAAAACTTGGAAGTGTACAAAAAACACTGTTGCTTCCGTTATGGGGAAGAGCCATTGAGACACAAAAACCAAAACCTCTCTTGATAGATAATAAAGCAGTTTCGATAATCAAAAGCATTCCTTACGATTTTACTGTAATTTCTAAAAATATAAACAAGTTTGTTCAGTTTGGGTGGATCGCAAGAAGTCTATATTTTGATAAAAAAATAAATGCGTTCATTGATTTATATCCTGAGGCAACAATTGTCAATATTGGTTGTGGACTTGATACAACTTTTGACCGTGTAGATAACGGGAAAATCCAATGGATTGACTTAGACTTACCGGATACAATTGAATTAAGAAGTAATTATATATCTGAATCAGATAGAAGACAATTTATTCCTAAATCAGTTCTTGATACCAGTTGGTACAAAAGAATAGAGAAAAAGAATAATGTAATGCTTCTGATTGCTGGAGTGCTTCATTATTTTGATGAATCTGATGTGAAAAGACTTTTTAATGACTTCCATACTTTTCTTCCGGGTGTAGAGGTTATTTTTGATTATGCTTCAAAATTAGGAATGAAAATATCAAACAAAAGAGTTCTTAAAAAAGGGGGAATGGATAAATCTGCATTTATAAGATGGGGGATTGATAATGTCCTGGAAATAGAAAAATGGAATAGCAGCATAAAAGTATTGAGCGATATG
Source organism: Ignavibacteriaceae bacterium (assembly GCA_031292455.1). Lineage (GTDB taxonomy): Bacteria > Bacteroidota > Ignavibacteria > Ignavibacteriales > Ignavibacteriaceae > Fen-1301. The sequence continues at coordinate 46,084 of JARLHC010000118.1, read as the reverse complement.
CCAATGTATCAGGAGCATAAAAAGAATTATTCAATAATGGAAAGAGTTGGAATGAATATAGCTGATGCACTGAAAATGATGTCGTTAGCCCATATCAGAATAAATTGACAAACTCTACGCTCTGCACTTTAGCAAATTCCAAACGATATCCTGAAACATATCAGTAAGTGCTGGGCATCCCTATTTACAGAGAGGGCAGTAATTTACCGCATTCAAATGATGCCGGCTTCGGACTTGGTGAGGCCATGGTCTCCGGCCTGGTTAACACCGATAACTACAAGGTGCGTGACAGCAGAATCGTTAATAAAAGGATATCCACAAAGAAGCTTGCTGTTTATGCCTTAAAAGATGGTGGTACGAAAGAACTGGAGATTGTGCATGAGAGGCAGAATAAGTAGAATTCGAAAAATATATATACTAAGTCTACCCGATTTCTATTTCAGGAAATATTTATACGCCCGCTCTACGGACTTGAATGTAAGCCACCATTGAAATAAAATAAGGATAGTGCTTCCGCATAATATGATTCCAACGATCATCACCGGGGTAATCTTAAATGAGAGACTGAACATTCCTTATAGTATCCCTCATCTTCCACCGATAGCGTGCACTTTATGATCTTGTACTTACATTGAAATAAATAGAGTATCACTGTTGCACCCGTCACTATTATTCAAAAGCATTTTGAATATTATCGCGGTAATATTTTAGTAAATAAGCAAAGGACCAATTCAATTACAAAGCCGGGAAAGGTCTTTTCGTAATAAATCTGTCAAAATTAAAAGGAATATTATTATGCCCAAATATCTGATTGAAAGAAACATACCTGGTGCTGGCAAGTTATCCGCTCAGGAACTCCAGGCAATTTCTCAGAAATCCTGCGGAGTGCTAAACAAGATGGGTCCACAAATACAATGGGTTCAAAGTTACGTTACAGGTGATAAAATCTATTGCATTTACATTGCTCCCAACGAAGAGATGGTTCGTGAACATGCAAAGCAGGGCGGTTTTCCTGCTAATGTAGTTTCAGTAGTTGAGTCAATAATTGACCCGACTACTGGCGGTGCGTAAGCAAATAAATTTATGTGAAGTGATGAAGATATGCTGCATTACTAAATCATATATCTTCTGATTCCTTTAATCTGCTATACATTGATGTATATATTATGAATGCGAATCAGCATTAATTCGCTGTGAATTCTCCTTCAATTCGAAGAACCCTGCTCTGGGCAACCTTTGTAATCTACTCCTCATCTTCAACCGTTAATTATATAAGACATTAAAAATCGTTCATCCGGCAATAATATCGGCAAAATTGCCATTATTCATATTTATGCTCAAATAATTTCTTATTCCAGCAATTATTTGATTGAAATTGCCGTAACCACTTAAGCGATAGTTGGCCGACATTGAAACCTCATATTTTATATTTTAGTTGTGTCTAAAATACTTGACAGAATAGCATATTAAATTGTAATATTGGTGTATATCTCTATTATCCCACCGTTTGCTAATAGGAAATTAAACCCTTAATGTGAACTGCATATGAGCCTTTGAACTACCTATCTTAATTCTATAAGAATTATCCCCACTTCATTCAAACTAGGATTCTAACTAATAATACCGAACGGTAAATAAGTGGTATTATCTCTGTCTAATGCTCGTCAATATTCGGAAAAATTAGACAAGATTGTTGATTTTAATCAAAATATTACTATCTTTGTCTAAGATAATTGAATAATCATAAGCATTAGACAGGCAAAATGGAACTGCGAAATAAAGATACAATTGATAAAGCAATAACAAGATTTGAAGCAGAAACTGGCTTAAAAATGCGTATCCATGAATTTAACAACCAGCGGGATCTTATTATTAAAATTGAAGGATACGACTTATTATTGAACACCGAAGTAAGACTTTTTCTGACCAAAGCTAGATTCGGTACTGTAGTAAATAAATTAAAGGGTAATCGGGGAATACTGTTATTAATCACAGAATATGTGAATCCTGAATTGAGAAAAACTATAGAAAAAAATAATATTAATTTTATAGATACTGCCGGTAATGCATTTATTAATATTCCTCCTTTGCTCATTAATATTAAGGGCAATAAATTACGGGAAATCAAAAAGACTAAAACTATAGAAAAGCCATTTTATCCCGCTGCTCTTCAAACTATCTTTACTCTTCTTTGTAACCCTGGAATTGAAAAAAATACTGTACGTGAAATTGCGAAAAAAGCTGGTATAACCCATGGAACTGTTCATCTTACTCTAAAAGATTTACAAAGACAGGGGTATATCCAAATTCATGATGGTATATGCAAAATAATTAATAAGGAAAAGTTATTGGAAAGATGGGTAACCCTATACCCGGAAAAATTAAAACCAAAATTTACACTCGGAAAATATGAGCTGAAGCAAGGATTATTCGAAGAATTAGATTTGGGTAGGTATGGTGCTTTGTGGGGAGGGGAGGAGGCAGCAGCAAGATTGACAAAATATCTGCGCCCTTTCAATTATACAATATACATCGTGGGAGATAGACAAGGGGAGTTTGTCCTAAGAAATAGATTAAGAAAAAATCTACAGGGCAATTTAGTACTAATAAAAAAATTCTGGAAATTTGAGGATAATCATATTCTGAATATAACGCATCCAATTTTGGTATATGCTGATTTATTAGCAACTGGCGATCCAAGAAATATTGAAGCAGCCCAAATAATATATGAAAAAGAAATTGTTAAATATTTCCAATAAGATTGACAGGATTAACCTGAAAATTCTGAGCAGAACTAAAGAAGTTGCGGATAAGCTTAATATAGATTTTTTTATTGTTGGAGCTTCTGTAAGGGATTTTATACTTAATTACATCTACAATATTAAAATATATAGAGCAACAAATGATATCGATTTTGCGATTAGTTTAAGGAATTGGAATGAGTATAACCTGCTTAGTAATGAAATAGAAAAGGCGGGATTCATTAAAAGTGAAAACATTTTACACAGGTATTCCTATAAGGGGATGATTGTAGATTTTATCCCATTTGGAGCTATTACTAATCCCAATGAAACTATAGAGTGGCAGGATGAAGATAAAAAAGAAATGAATGTAATTGGATTTGAAGATGCCTATAGGAATGCAGAAGAAATTATAATTCAGAATGATCCGGAAATAATCATTAAAGCTGCCTCTGTTGAAAGTCTGGTTATGTTAAAAATATTTGCCTGGAACGATCGGAGTACAGATCAAAAATTAAAGGATGCAAAAGATCTTTGCTTAATTGCTACAACTTATTTAGAGGCGGGAAATCGGAATAGACTGTTTGAAGAACATTCCGACATTTTTAATAAGGTAGATGATTATGAAATTGGTGGCGCTAGACTTTTGGGAAGGGATATTTCAAAAATAGCAAGTGCAAAAGTACTCCAAAGTTTATATGAAATATTGGAAGATGCTAAATTGAATGCACTTGCTAAAGATATGGCCAAATTTGAAGGTCTGCATTTGGATGATGAGGACACCAAAACAGAAAAGTGTAAAGAAATACTGATAAGTATGTTGCATGGTCTTAAAGATAAGATTTAGTGTCCGCACAATAGGGGAATCTAAAGAAATTGGCAGCTATGTTTCATTAAAAAGGTATACAAATTTTGCACTCCCGCCAGATCAGAACAGCTTATAAAATTACTTGAACCGGAAAGTTTTTATTGTCTGTCAAGCAAAGATATTGGCCTGCCGATTGGGGTAAGGGCTTTGGTTGTTATAAAAAAATCACTTCCGGGGGGTGTGCCTTTTCAAACCGGCGGCGGAACAGCAAGACTTGTTTCCCCTGATTATGTAGTTTGGGCCGGAACTCCTGATAAGTTTGAGGCCGGTACCCCCGCAATTATCAATATTATTGCTTTTGCTCAGGCATTAAAATTATCCGGAAAAAATGGAAGTGATGTTTTTAAATCATACGATTTGACCAATTTAAGCGTAATAGATATCCTGTATCGTGATGAATTTGAAAATTTATCCGGTGCTGAATGTATTTAATAAAACCTTGAGGCTCCCGCCTCAAAAAAGAGAGATCCATTATCCTGTTGAAAATATAAAACAACTGATTAAAGATTTTACAAAAACCGTGGAACAAAAAGTTTATTCATAATAAAAAATAAAAAGCCAACCGCGGTCATCAATCTCTTCAAATTTGGTACATTTCAAATAGTATTCCTTATATTTAATCGTTAAATAAAAATTATATCATTTCTGATTGCTAAATAATATCTTACTTATGATCAAAACGACTTAAAATAATGCCAATTACTATAAAAGAAGTTAATACACCCAAAGAACTGGAAAACTTTATTAAATTCCCATATTTACTATACAAGGGGAATCCATATTGGGTACCTCCTATGTTGTTAGACGAAAAAAAAGTACTTAATAAAGAGAAAAACCCTGCTTTCGAATTTTGCGATGTTAAACTCTGGCTTGCCTATAAGAATGGTAAGATTGCCGGCCGCATTGCCGGTATTATTAACCGGCGTTATATAGAAGCATGGAAGAATAATTATGCCCGGTTTAGTTATATAGATTTTATCGACGATGCCGAAGTTTCTAAAGCATTGTTTGATTCAGCCGAAAAATGGGCAATAGAGAATAATATAGAAAAAATTCATGGGCCGTTGGGTTTTACTGATTTCGACCCCGAAGGAATGCTTGTTGAAGGCTTTGAAGAATTAGGTACTTTTGGCGCAATTTATAATTATCCCTATTATGTCAATCATATAGAAAAATACGGATACAAAAAAGATGTTGATTGGATTGAGTTCCAGGTAAAGCCTCCGGAACAGTTGCTTGAAAAAGTCGACCGGATTGCCGCAATAGTTAGTAAAAAATATGGTCTGAAAATATTACGCGTTAAAAAAGCTAAGGAACTTTTACCTTATGGTAAAGAAATATTTTATTTGATAAACCGCGCTTACAAAGACTTATTCGGATTTGTTCAATTATCAGATAAGCAGATTGAACTGTATATAAAAGAGTACTTTGGATTTATAAAACCTGAATTTGTTCCTGTAGTCCTGGATAACCAGAATAAAATAGTTGCATTTGGAATTACTATGCCCTCGCTTTCCAAAGCTCTTCAGAAAAACAGGGGAAGGCTGTTTCCGTTCGGGTTTATTCCAATGTTAAAAGCAATGAAAAACAATAATATGGCTGACTTGTACCTGGTTGCCGTTGATCCCGATATGCAGGATAAAGGCGTTAATGCTCTTTTAATAAACGAAATAAATAAGATCTTTATAAAAAATAAAATCACCCTTGTTGAAACAAACCGCGAACTTGAAACTAACCTGAAGGTTCAGGCACAATGGAAAGAGATGGATGCCAGGCAGCATAAAAGAAGACGCTGTTATATTAAAAACCTTGTAAAATAATATCCATAACATTATTCACGAATTTGAAAATAAAAATCCGGATCAATTCGTTAAATCGCTTTCTGCCAAAAATCTGTATCTAGTACCAGATCTTTTACGCCATTAATTGCAAATTGAATACCTATGCAAATTAATAGAAAACCCATGATTTTGGAAAGACTTGCAATCCCATTTACTCCTAATATCCGGCGAATCAAACCGGCACTGCGAAGAACTAACCAGGAGATGAATGCTGTAATTAAAATTGCAAGAATTACACCCGTGAAAGAAAAGAATTTTTCATAACCATGGCGGCTATCGATAGATGAAGATATCGTAATGACTGTTGCAATAGCTCCTGGTCCGCTCAAACTAGGCATTGCAAGTGGACTAAAGGAGATATTGCTCTTATCAAGTGCCTCCTGTTTCCCTTCTTGTGTGATATGCTCTTCACTGGGAAATAGCATACGAAATCCCAGAAAGCCGATTACCATTCCACCTGCTATTCGAATGCCTGGTATCGATATTCCAAAAATGACCATTATGAAATGACCGCCTAAAAGAAAAATCACTAAGATGCCGGTCATATATATGCACGCTAATGTAATCTGACGATTGCGCTCGTCTTCAGTGAGATGAGAACTAATCCCCAGCAAAAGAACTGCTGTACTCACTGGATTTATAATTGGAAGAAGTGTTATTAGTGTTACGAAAACCCATGAAAAAAAACTCGCTATATCCTTCATGAAAATTCCTTCAGGTGTTGAATGATAAACAATATTGAAAATATGTAATAAAAATATTCATAACAAATTCCGTCTAAAACACACAAAATATCTTTTCAAAAGGTTACATTAAAAGGAATAGATAAATAGCTGCAAGGAATTCGATGAATTGGATATATGTATTGGACGATGCCGCACTGCTTGAAGGCCGCATGGTGCCGGCCTATCCTATAGGAGTGAATGTGCTTTTAGCTCGCGTCGAAGGAGTAGTCTTTGCTGTTTCAGGCAGGTGCGCTCATATGGCGTGCCCGCTGTTCACAGGAAAGTTGGATGGTTATACGATCACTTGTCCATGCCACGACTGGCAGTACGATGTTCGAACAGGTAAGTTTCTCGATGCACCTGAAATTGGTCTTACAAATTACTCCACAAAATCCGAAGACGGCAAAGTGTTCGTCAGCCTTAAATAAAAAGACAATAAATAAACTATCACATATTTATAAAGGTGATCATGAAGAAAGTTAGCATGTATACTCTCTCAACCTGCCCCTGGTGCAGAAAGACTAAAAATTATTTCACTCAACACAATATCCCTTTCACCTACATCGATTACGACTTGGCTGACGAGGCAACGCAAAGTAGGATTCTGGATGAGCTTGATGCGGCAGGCGCAACCGGTTTCCCGTTTGTTAAAATCGATGATGAATTCATAGTCGGCTATCTGCCCGATCGCTATGCGAAAGCCATTGGAATATGAGGTTGTGTTGAATGAATGCTGAATTAAGAAAAAAAGCTTTGCATTATTTTTTCGAAAAAATAGTAGAACCATTGGGCTTTAAATTCACTCTCGATGTTGAGTTGATGAATTTTCTGCTCGACCAGGAAGTGATACTGGAAAACAAACATGGCATCCCTTTCTGTCCTTGCCAGCCATTGCGGCATAAACGCGAGCGTGATATGCAAATCGTTTGTCCATGCATTCCATTCCATCGAAAACATTTTGATGAAATAAAACGCTGTTGGTGCGGGCTCTTTGTACATAAGGATGTTCTGGATCCTGATACACTCCCCCAGTTACCACCGAAGGATGTTAATCATGCCTGAAAATTTTATTAAAGCGATTAGAACTGATGAAATAGCTCTAGGTGGAATGAAACCTGTCCAACTTGACGGAAATGAGATCGTCATCTGCAACTGTGGCGGAAATTATTACGCCGTGCAGCAGCGCTGTGGTCATATGAATGCGCCGCTCGATAAGGGTACGCTCGACGGCATTTATCTGACCTGTGCCATGCACTGTGCCCAGTTTGATGTTTCTAACGGCGAAGCACTCTCCGGCCCGGTTCCTGCAGATTTTGGCAAAGAGATCCCGCCTCCAATGATAGGCCAATACCTTCAGAACATCGGCATGCTGATGAAACACATCCATACAAAATCCATCCGTACCTATAAGACAAAAGTCGAAGCCGGATGGGTTTATATTATGCTGTAATTAGTGTCCCGATACTTTACAAAATTTATTCCAAACGTTAATCAGCATGAAATTGCCGTGAACTCTCCTGCAATTTGAAAAACCCCGCCCTGTATAACCTTTATTATCTATTCCTTCGTCTTTATGATTCTATTTTATAAATGTGTCCGGTGTAGTTCACAATCTCTCTGTATTATCCTCAATCTTTATTGCTCTTCTTAGCTTTATAACATTTCATATAGTATTCCTCATCTTTAATCGTTGACAATTTGCAACAATACATCGGACACACCAACCATAAACCTGATTTTATTTATTCTGACTTTTTATCAATAGTGCAGCGCAAAGATCTTTTACAGTTTGATTGCTGGTCTTCTTGGATACTTCATCTATCGACTGATCTCCTGTATCATTATGTAGCGCATCAAGGGCAATAGCAGATAAAACACGTACATGAGTAGTTTCGTTTTCATCCTTTAATCTTTCCATAAGCGGGGTAAGTAATTCACTAAATGGTTCATCAGGATACGAGTATTCCATATCTCTTATATTTTGTATTGCAGTAGCTCGTTTTTCTGGATTACTGTCCTTTAATAATTCAACATGCATTACTAGTGTTTGTGGCATATGCTGTCTTTGAAATCGTGTCGGTTCTAACTTTGGACGGTTTTTAGCATTAGGTGTTTGAGCATTTGCTGTTACAGAAAAAGATAATGCTAGTAAAGATATCACAATCAGATAACGAATCATTCAAACCTCCTTTTATTAAATTATAAATTGATTTGTCACCAATGAAGCTAATCTAATTTCCAGGAATATCTATAATGGTTATCACGTGAAGGACAGCCAATCTTCTTTTTAATCATGAATTGAGAATGTCATGTTTCGCAACACATGAGTATTAAATATTTGTTCGCCTTGTGTATGATTCTATCTGTCTGCGTTTCCGCTCAGTTCCAAAACTATCCCGCGTATCCTGTTTGCTAATCGGTCCCTTCAGCTTTATGGGATTCCAAATAGTATTCCCTATATTTAATTGTTGAATTTCATTCTATTATTAATATTTATAAACTTAAATGTAGATTCTGATTATGGTTATAAAACAATCGCTTCAATCTCTGACGTCTGTGTTTAAATATATCGCCCTCCTGTTTTTCTTTATGTTATCCCTGAATGGATGTCGGTCTTCTATCCTGGATGATCCGTCCACTATGATTGACTACCAGGTACCTGAAGACTCACATGTGAAACTGACAATCGAAAATAACTATAATACTATTATTGCTACACTTGTCAATAAGGATCAGTCAGTTAAATATTGGCATAGGCTATAATTTCTGATTATTAGCATTCAATCATATCAATTTGTATTTATTATATTTAGTTCTATTCCATCAGCTTTTTGATAACTCATGCAAATAACGGAGTCACAATGAACGAAAAAAATTTCCTGAAAGCTTCCGAAGAATTAAAAAAATTACGCAAGCCCATAAGAAATGTAAATGTTAAACATAGAGAAAGCTTAAGTACTCTGGAAAAATTAGCGGTTAAAGTTACTGATAAAGTCGGATCAATGGGGTTTTTCTTCATAATATTATTTTGGACTTTACTCTGGCTTGGATGGAATACTGTAGCCCCAAAAGACTTTCGGTTTGATCCGTTTCCTGCTTTTGTCCTGTGGCTGTTTATCTCCAATATGATTCAGATATTTCTTATGCCTTTGATCATGATCGGACAGAATCTCCAGGGACGTCATGCAGAAAAAAGAGCAGAATCTGATTTCGAAGTTAATGTAAGAGCCGAAAAGGAAATAGAAATAATACTCATGCATCTGGAACACCAGAATGAACTTATTATGAAAATTCTTAACAATACCCATACTGCCTAATCATTAAGTATGTCAATATTATGAATTATCTGCTATTTATAGATATTGCCTATGTGTATCATTATGGTACAAAAAAAGAGGGAAAATATATTTTATTTATTTTTTCTCTTTTTTCCGGTTTCGGTACCTACCTATTATAGAGGATTTAAAAATTTATTTCAGGAAACATTGCCCCTGTTTATCAATATTTATGTAAATAACAAATATGGCTGAAAAAATAAATATCGACCTTGGAAATGTGCAGATAACTCTGCTTCTTCCATTATGGGGACGGGCAATCGAAACCCAAAAGCCGCATCCTTTATTAACCGATAAAATGGCATCGGATATAATAAATAAAATTAACTATGATTTTACCCGCATATCAAATAATATTCACCCTGTTACTCAATATGAATGGATTGCCCGCAGTATCCATATTGATAGAACTATTAAAGAATTCTTAATAAAATATCCTGAAGCTGTTATCGTAAATATTGGTTGTGGACTGGATACTACATACGATAGAATTGATAACGGAAAATTAAAATGGTTTGATCTTGATTTACCCGATGTGATCGAACTTAGAAGAAGGTTTATCCCGGAAGGGGATAGAAGGAAATTTATTTCCTGCTCTTTTCTTGATGATAATTGGTTTAATGAGATTCACGTAAAAAATGAAGTTCTGTTTATTGCAGCGGGAGTTCTTTACTATTTTGAAGAAAATCAATTGAAGGAGATTTTCAATAAAATGACTTCGTCTTTTCCTGGAAGTGAGCTTGTCTTTGATGCGGCTTCATCTGTCGGGGTAAGGGCTGCAAATAAAAAGGTTATTGAAAGTAGTGGCCTGGATGAAAAATCCTATCTGAAATGGGGATTGGATACTTCCTCGGATATTCCCAAATGGAACAGTAAGATTGAAGTGGTTAAAGAATATCCGATGTTTAGAAAAATGCTCAAAGGATTAAAACTTAAAAATAAAATTGTTGCATTGCTGTCAGACCATTATAAAATAATGTATATGGTTCATTTAAGAATATTAAAATCATAAATTTTAAAGTCAAGCTTTTGATTAGTTCATAAATATAAATTCAAATAATATTTTATAGAGCGTAATATGAGTAATGATAAAAATCGCGTATGCCCTGTTGAACTCTCCGGTTCACTTGATAGTAAAATGCGGAGATGGTTCCAAAACCCCTGTAAAATACTCGCCCCGTATATCAAAGAGGGAATGAAAGTCCTTGATGTAGGTTGTGGACCCGGATTCTTCTCCATCGAGTTAGCAAAGATGGTTGGCAATAACGGCAAAGTATTTGCCGTCGACTTGCAGGAAGGAATGCTTCTGAAACTTAGAAGTAAAATTCAAGGGACTCCTCTCGAGGAAATAATAAGTACAATTAAATGTGAATCTGATAAGATTATTGTTCCCCAAAAGGTAGATTTTATCCTGGCATTTTATATGGTGCATGAAGTCCCAAATAAAGAAAAATTATTTGAATCATTAAAAAATGTTTTGAATGAAAAAGGCGAATTCCTGATTGTGGAACCTAAATTCTTTCACGTATCTAAACAGGAATTCAATATGACAATTGGTTTGGCAGAGAAAAGCGGATTCAAAGTATCTGCAGGTCCTAAACTTCCTTTTAGCTTTTCATCTTTATTAAGAATTACCTAATCCTAAATTATCAGGATGTCGTTTTATTATATCTATTTATTTTGCAACTGTCTGAACGCGTTTGAATATAATATAATGGTCATCATATTTTATCGGTTTTGTAAATTCACCTTCACTTAAATTGGTAATGCTGTTTCTTATTAGTTCCGAATACTGGTAAATGTTAACTTCCCCCATTTCAATATGTCTACCAAGCTCAGGGTAAAGGGAAATATTCTTTGCGATCTCTTCAAAATTGCTTCCTCCTATAAGGTCAGTGTATATCGAATCTGCAATTTGATATGTGGGGAATAGAAGAGCTGATAGAGAATAAATTATCGGTTCGGCACTTATGACCTTCATTTTCTGATGTATCCAGCAAGCAGCAGGTTTATTATTTACACGCATCGGACTGTACTGCCATGTACTGATAATCGCGGTTGCAGCGGAATCCCATGACTTTATACCGCTCCCTGTTTTTAATATAACATTTGATACCGTGCCATCATCCCTGATATAAATATCAGCATCCAGAAAAATATTAGGTTTAAAGAATGAAATCGGAAAAGCAGGAAATGGACGCTGGACTAATAGTACAGGTGCATTTTTATCTGATGTTTGCTGTACTGATGAACAACCCGACAAAATCCCCAGACAAAATAAAATTACTGCTAATTTCATAGCCTGCCTCATCTTATAATATCTGACACTATTATTGTACGACTTATTTATTATATTTTCAACACCAATTATCCTATAGTAGATTATGAAAGGTTTAAGAATTTTATCAGAATTGTCTCCATTGCAGTGAAGATACCCCGGATAAATGTCATAGAAAAGTGTTAGCAGAATATCTGCAATAATTAAATAAGGGGATAAGGGTTATTCACTTAATGTGATATAGAATAACCATTTAAGTTTGTTACCAATCTATGGCGAAATAAAATTTATATTCCGATAAAGAAAAAAGGATTTTAATTATGGAAAATATGATTCTCTATAAAGCTGAATCTCGTGGTCACGCAAATCACGGCTGGCTGGATACTTACCATACTTTCAGCTTTGCTGATTATTATAATCCTGAAAGAATTCAGTTCGGTGCTCTTCGCGTTCTCAATGATGATACAATTGCCGCAGGTACCGGTTTCGGCCGCCATCCGCATGACAATATGGAGATAATCAGCATTCCCTTGGTTGGTGCCCTTGAACATCAGGATAGCATGGGAAATACGCAGGTTATAAATTCAGGCGATATCCAGGTTATGAGTGCAGGTACGGGCATTTTCCACAGCGAGTATAATAAAAATAAAGATAGGGAAGGAAAATTCCTTCAGATATGGGTCTATCCAAATAAATTAAATGTTGAGCCAAGATATGCCCAGATAACTCTTGACCCTTTACAACGGATTAACAAACTTCAACAGATCGTTTCTCCAAATCCAGATGATGAGGGTGTCTGGATATATCAGGATGCATGGTTCTATCTTGGTAATATTAAAATGGGGCATCAGATACAGTATAATGTTAAGCGCAGGGAGAATGGAGTATTCTGCTTTCTTATCGATGGTAAAATGAAGATCAACGATCAGGTGCTCGATAAAAGGGATGTAATAGGTTTATGGGATATAAATTCGGTTACTCTTGCTTCGGAATCTGATAATAGCGAAATTCTCGTTATTGATGTCCCTATGAAAACAGAAAATTAATTTAATAAATATGGCAGCTCCTGCAGTTGTAAATATTCTTGTCGTCGGTAGACATCCGGAAATCCTTAATAAGGTACTTGAACTTATTCATAAAAATACACCATATATAGCGGCAGGCACTCTCACCGACGATGAGGCGGTGAAACTCTTTAATAAACTTAAGTTTGATCTGGTATTGTTTTGCCAGGGAATTGATCCCTCTTCCGATAAAAAACTCAGGCATATATTTAATTCCGGTAACCCAGGTATTAAAATAATTCAACATTTTGGGGGCGGAAGCGGTCTTCTGTATAATGAACTGCGTGCCGCTTTAGAGTAATTAAACTATGTCATCTTAATATCACTAAACTCTTGATATCTTTGCATTTATATACCCCTATCTTTATATTTGTCCGTAAATTTTACAATAAAGAAATAGTCCCCAAATGCAAAAAATATATATAAAAGACCTTTCTGACCATGTAGGGCAGGAAGTGACACTAAGCGGCTGGCTTTTTAACAAAAGATCAGGCGGCAAAATTAAATTCCTCGTTCTCAGAGACGGTTCGGGTTACCTCCAATGTGTCTATTTTAAAGGAAATGTATCCGAAGATGTATTCAATCTTGCTGACAGGATCGGACAGGAATCATCGATCGAAGTTACTGGAAAAGTAAAAGTTGAACCAAGAGCACCAGGCGGCTTTGAACTCGATGCAATTGATCTGCATGTAATTTCTGAAGCTCACGATTATCCAATAACTCCCAAAGACCACGGTATAGAATTCCTTATGGATAACCGCCATTTATGGCTGCGCTCATCCAAACAGGTGGCTATCCTTAAAATAAGACACAGAATAGTTAAGGCTATCAGGGATTTCTTTGACGAAAGGGGATTTACTTTGATGGATCCTCCTATTTTAACTCCTGCTGCCTGCGAAGGAACTTCTACCTTATTTGAAACAGAATATTTCGATCTCGGTAAAGCATATCTTACTCAGTCGGGTCAGCTCTATGCTGAAGCAGGAGCTATGGCGCTGGGAAAAGTCTATACTTTCGGCCCTACTTTTAGAGCTGAAAAATCTAAGACAAGAAGACACCTTACAGAGTTCTGGATGGTTGAACCTGAAGTAGCTTTTAATGATCTGGAAGCTGATATGGATCTTGCAGAGGAATTCCTCGAATATATCGTCCAGACTATCTTAAAAGAAAAACAGGAAGAATTAAAAGTCCTCGAAAGAGATACTTCAATCCTTGAGAAGGTTGTGCGTCCATTCCCAAGAATTTCTTATGATCAGGCAGTGGAGATATTAAAGAAAAACGGAATTGATTTCCAGTATGGCAATGACCTTGGTGCCACTGATGAAACAATTATTTCTAACCAGTTCGACAGGCCTGTTATGGTACATAGGTATCCTGCTATAGTAAAAGCTTTTTATATGAAAAGGGATCCCGAAAATCCCGATCTTGCCCTCGCTGTCGATGTGCTCGCCCCGGAAGGAGTAGGAGAAATAATCGGCGGTAGCCAGCGCGAGGATAATTATGAACTTCTGCTCGAAAGAATTAAGGAACATAAACTCCCGCAGGAAGCTTTTGAGTGGTACCTCGATCTAAGAAGGTTCGGCTCTGTTCCCCATGCAGGATTTGGATTAGGTCTTGAAAGAACTGTTGGATGGATATGCGGACTCGATCACGTTAGGGAAACTATTCCGTTCCCAAGAATGATCTATAGAAATACACCGTAATTATTTCAGATAAATATGTCGTTAGAACTATTCCTGTTTCTTGTATTTGCTGCCGTTGCTGCCGTTTCGGGGATTCTTATGATTACCCGTTCCGAAGTCGTAATGGCCGCCTTGTTCCTGATCCTTAATTTAGCTTCACTGGCAGGATTATATTTATTGCTGAATGCTCAGTTTATTGCCGTTGTTCAGGTAATTGTCTATGCAGGCGCAATAATGGTTCTCTTCCTGTTCGTAATAATGCTTTTAAGACCCGAGCACGAGAAGATTGTAACAAAGATTTCGGGAATCAGAACATTTGCATTCATTATCGCTGCCCTTGTATTTGTTCAATTAGCTTATGTGATATTGAAATCCCATCCCGGCTCTGCCTTGAACTCTGATGTAACTGCAAGCGTAAATGCAGGAACAGTTGAATCAATCGGAACCGAGCTTTATACAAATTATATACTCCCGTTTGAAGCCGCAGGCTTTTTACTGCTTGCCGCTACAATAGGAGCTGTTGTTTTAGCCAAGAGGAAATTCGAATAATAATATGCACGTACCAATAGAGTATTTTTTAGTATTAAGCGCTTTCATGTTTATTACCGGAGTTGCAGGGGTTCTTACAAGAAGGAATGCAATCGTGATATTTATGTCAGTTGAACTGATGCTTAACTCTGCTAACCTTACGCTGGTTACTTTTTCATCCTATATTGGTAATCCGGTAGGACAGCTGTTTGTCTTTTTTGTTATGACTGTTGCTGCAGCTGAAGCTGCTGTGGGACTTGCCATTATTATAGCCCTGTTCAGGAATAAACAGACTATGAATGTTGATGAGATAAATATACTTAAATGGTGATTTACAAATTTCCGGTTAGTAATTAATGACTCAATACATTTACCTGACTGTCCTGCTGCCGTTGTTTGGTTTCCTCTTTAACGGTATTGTGGGAGGCAGGATTAAAAACGAAAAGATTATTGGATGGATCGGAAGCGGAACCATCGGCTTGTCTTTCCTTGTTGCTGTCAGCTCATTCTTTCAGACACTTGGATTGCCGGCCGGTGACAGGAAAACCATTGTTACTTTATTTAATTGGCTGCATGCAGGGGGATTGAACATAAATGTTTCTTATCAGGTAGATCAGCTCTCTCTTGTTATGGCATTGATCGTAACAGGCGTGGGGTTTATTATTCACGTCTATTCGATCGGCTACATGCATGGCGATAAAGGATTTTGGAGATTCTTTGCCTATATGAATCTCTTTATCTTTGCAATGATGAACTTGGTATTAGGGGATAATTTCGTGCTCCTCTTTCTCGGATGGGAAGGGGTGGGGCTCTGCTCTTACCTGCTGATCGGTTTCTGGTATGATAAAAAATTCGAAAAGGGAACTACCGGGGACGCTGCCAAGAAAGCATTTATTGTAAATAGGATAGGTGACTTTGGATTCCTTCTGGGTATGTTCCTGATCTATTCTACTTTTGGAAGCTTGAATTTCACTGAAGTATTCTCCCGTGTTGATGCTTATAATGTTCCTGCATCTATTTTTAATTTTATTGCGCTATTCCTCTTTGTCGGGGCTATAGGTAAATCGGCACAGATACCGTTGTTTGTATGGCTGCCGGATGCAATGGCAGGCCCTACCCCTGTTTCTGCGCTTATACATGCCGCTACTATGGTTACAGCAGGAGTCTATATGGTTGCGCGATGCTCAATAATATTTGCATCTGCCCCTGCCATATTAACTGTTATAGCTATCATCGGGGCGTTCACTGCAATATTTGCTGCTTCGATCGGTTTGGTTCAGAATGATATCAAAAAGGTGCTTGCCTATTCTACTGTAAGTCAGCTTGGATATATGTTCCTTGCCATGGGCGTGGGTGCATTTACTTCTGGAATATTCCATGTTATGACTCACGCATTCTTCAAAGCGTTACTATTCCTTGGCGCCGGCTCTGTTATCCATTCGATGCATGAAGAGCAGGATATCCAGAATTACGGCGGGCTTAAGAAATATATGCCGCAGACATATTTTACTTTCTTAATTGCTGCACTGGCAATTTCAGGCATTCCTCCTTTATCAGGATTCTTTTCCAAAGATGATATCCTTTGGAATACTTTTGCAAACGGACATATTATACTATGGATTATCGGTGCGGGAACAGCTTTGCTTACGGCCTTTTATATGTTTCGTCTTTACTTCCTCATTTTTGAAGGGAAGGAAAGATTTAACCTTAATAAGCATCCCCATGAGTCACCTAAATTGATGACTATTCCTTTAATGGTACTGGCAGTTCTATCGGCTGTCGGCGGGTTTATAGGAATACCTGCGCTCTTTGCAGGTGAGAATGGAAATTTATTTGAAAGTTGGCTCGCACCTGTATTTCAGAAAGCTAATACAAGGCTGATGGTTTATGGAGCCCATTCCGGTATGGAAGAAATTACGCTTATGTCCATAACAGTCATCGGCGCCGCCTGCGCGATATATTTTGCCAGGTACGTTTATCTTAAGAACCCGCAGTTTGCTCTTGATACTTCGCGGAAATTCAAAGGTATATACTATCTTCTCCTTAACAAGTATTTTGTGGATGAGATATATGATGCTGCAATTGTTAATCCGGTTAAAAGAGGATCGGAAAGGTTATTATGGAAGTTTACAGACGTCAAAATTATTGACGGTGCAGTTAACGGGACAGCATCATTAATTAATTATTTATCAGGAAAGATCAGGAAAATTCAAACAGGCGTTACACAATTGTATGCTATGGTTATGATGATCGGATTAGTAATTGCATTATTCTGGATAATTATGAGCTTATAATTATGGAAACTAATCAATTACTCTCTTACATTCTCTTTACACCATTACTTGGTGCTTTACTGTTACTCGTTTTCCAGCGGGAGAATGAAAATGAGATCCGGATATTCGGATTGTCTATTTCTGTTATTACATTCGGTCTGACCCTAATGGTCCTTTCCAAATTTGATAGCATCAATCCGGGGTTCCAGTTTGTCCATAAAGTCCCCTGGATTACTAATCTTAATATCAGCTACCATGTCGGAATTGACGGACTCAGCTTACTCCTCTTATTATTAACGACTTTTATCACACCCCTGACTCTGCTATCAAGCTGGAAAGCAATAAATAAAAAGGTTAAGGAATTTACTTTCTTTATGCTCCTGCTTGAAGTAGGAATGATCGGCGTTTTTGTATCACTCGACCTGTTCCTGTTTTATGTATTCTGGGAAGCAATGCTCATCCCGATGTATTTTATTATAGGCATTTGGGGTGGGGAGAGGAGAATTTATGCTTCAGTAAAATTCTTCCTCTTTACTATGACAGGTAGTCTGATTATGCTTGTTGCAATTATATGGTTGGGAGTTAGCGCAGGTGGAGTGGTTGGGCATTTTACTACTGACCTGGTAGAATTATACAGCGTTGGTCCTGCTTTGGCAAAGAATTTCCAGAATTGGTTGTTTCTTGCTTTTGCATTAAGCTTTGCTATTAAGATACCTTTATTCCCGTTGCATACCTGGCTCCCCGATGCACATGTTGAAGCACCTACCGCGGGTAGCATTATACTTGCAGCTGTCCTTTTGAAGATGGGAACATATGGACTAATAAGATTCTGCCTCCCGTTGTTTCCTGAAGCCGCTATTACGTTCGCTCCTTTTTTGTCTGTCCTTGCAGTTATAGGCATAATTTACGGTGCTCTGGTGGCAATGGTTCAGAAAGATATGAAGAAACTTGTTGCTTATTCTTCTGTGTCCCATCTGGGATTTGTTGTGCTTGGAATATTTGCAATGACTCAGGAATCGATGCAGGGAGCTATCATACAGATGGTGAATCACGGTTTGTCGACGGGAGCCCTCTTCTTTTTAGTCGGTGTAATTTATGAAAGATCTCATACAAGAGAGATTTCTGATTACGGCGGTTTGGCTAAGATAGTTCCTGTTTATTCAGCCGCACTTTTAATTGCTTCATTATCTTCAATAGGCCTGCCCGGATTAAACGGATTTATAGGCGAGTTTTTAATTCTGTTGGGTGCATTTAAGTCCCCTCTGTTAAATACATGGGGCTTTACTGTTTTTGCAGCAACAGGTGTTATCTTTTCAGCTGTTTATTTGTTGTGGATGTACCAAAGGGTGATTTTCGGCGTAGTAAAGAATCCGAAGATGGAACATTTACCCGATATGAATAAAAGAGAGATTTTTATTTTTGCTTCTCTGCTTATTTTTATTGTGTGGATAGGAGTTTATCCAAATACATTCTTAAAAATATCAGACAGGTCTACTGCCAGGGTTCTGATACAGGTAAATACTCCGGTACCCCGGGAAATACCCAAATGATCTATAATAGAATTAAAAAATATGCTTTATAGTATTGAGGAATTTTATAGCATTCTGCCTTTTATTATCTTAAGCACAGGGATATTAATCTCAGTGCTTATTGAAATGTATTCCTCAAAGAGTGAAAAAATACTTCCATGGTTTTCAATAATAATATTTTCAGCCGCTGGATTCTATTCTCTCCTGACTGTAAACTCGATGTCTGTTATTATGCAGGGAATGCTGCAGACTGGGGGGATTCCAAATATATTTCATTTTGTATTTAATTTCGGTGCTGCTATTACGTGCCTCCTGTCTGTAGATTATATAAAGAAATACGGTGCGTTTTTTGGTGAGTATTATATACTGATACAGATCTCAGTTCTTGGAATGATGTGCATGGCGGGGGCAAAGGATCTCTTCATGATCTTTATAGGTCTGGAGGTAATGTCCGTATCCTTTTATGCACTTGCAGGGATGAACAGGAAAAGACTTAATGCTAATGAAGCGTCCCTTAAATATTTTTTGCTTGGCGCTTTTGCAACAGGATTTGTTGTCTACGGTATCGCACTCATTTATGGCGCGGCACATTCCACCTCAATTGACGTTATCACCGCAAGTTTCCCGGCAATGTCCGGGAATGTAATATTCCTTGCGGGAGTGCTTTTATTCCTTATAGGTTTCTCATTTAAAATTGCAGCTTTCCCATTCCATATGTGGGTGCCCGATGTTTACCAGGGTTCCGCTACTACAATAGCAGGGTTATTTTCCACAGGCGGTAAAGCTGCCGCGTTCAGTGCTATTATAGCATCACTTGCTCCATTGTTTGCAGGATCGGTCCATGTTTTCATGCCTTACCTTGCTGTTATTTCTGTGCTGTCAATGCTTTTCGGGAGCATTGTTGCAATATCCCAGAATAATATTAAAAGGATGCTTGCATATTCCTCAATTGCACACGCTGGCTATATGATAATCGGGCTTGCTGCAGGGAATCATGCCGGAATAGCAGGTATAGTGTTTTACCTTACTGCATATACTTTTATGAACCTTGGAGCTTTCGGAATTGTCTCCCTTATTGAAGGAAACGGGGAAACCAATCTTGACTTAAATTCTTACGCAGGGCTTTCAGAGAAGAACCCGATGCTTGCACTCCTTTTATCTGTATTCATGTTTGCACTTGCAGGGCTTCCGCCTTTTGCCGGGTTTTTCGGCAAATACTATGTATTTATTTCAGCGGTAAAAGGGAATATTACCTGGCTGGCAATTGTTGGCGTCATCTCAAGTGCCATAAGCGTTTATTTCTATATCCGCATTGTTGTACTGATGTACTTCAGAGATTCACAGTCCGGATTTACAATAAAGAACAGCAGTGCCGGAATGCTGGCAGTTATCATTTCATTTATGCTTGTAATATTGCTTGGAATTATTCCGGGATCAGTAATTAACCTGATCTCCTCTTTTCTAAATTGACGTTTAATTATTCTTTATTTTGGTTATATTAAAAATAAAAATATTATGATACCATTATACTCAACTAAGCAGATCAAGGAATTGGACGATTACGCTATTAATAAAGGAGGAATCCCGGGTCTCTTATTAATGGAGAATGCGTCTATAAATATCTCTGGAGTTATAATTGAAAAATTAACTTCACTAAAACTTGGATATAAGGTCGGAATAATCTGTGGAAAAGGTAATAACGGTGGGGACGGCTTTGCGGTTGCAAGACATCTTTCCAATTATGGCTGCGAAGTAACCATTATTGCATTAGGCAAGGCAGATGAATTATCTCCTGATAGCCGTATGAATTATAATATTCTTAAGAACCTGTATCATACGGATATTACAATAATAAATTTCAGTTCCATTAAAGACTTAAAGTATTTAAATAAATGCGATACTATTATAGATGCAGTTTTAGGAAGCGGCGCCAAAGGTCCCCTTAAAGAACCTTATATGTCGATTATTAAAGAGATAAACAAACTGAATGCCTATAAAATTGCAATTGATATCCCTACTGGGCTGGATGCTGATAAGGGATACGGCGATTTGATATTTAAATCCAATCTTACTATTACTCTTTCAGGATATAAAAAGGGGCTTTTCTTTAATGACGGATATGCATATTCAGGCGAAATAGTTAAAAAGGGTATCGGAGTGGATGAGGCGCTTCTTGAAAGCTACCATACTGATGACTATTTAATTGAACCGGAAGATGCTTTTGTATTATTACCCCATAAGGAAAAGGATATTTATAAATACTCGGCCGGTAAGGTTCTTACAATTGCCGGATCTGTAAAATTGCCCGGGGCTGCAATGCTTGCTTCCAAAGCTGTCCTGAATATTGGAGCTGGTGCTTCTGTGCTCGCATTCCCTAAAGTAGGTAATTCATTAATTGCGGCTTCTTTATCGGAAGTTATAATGGACTCATATGGGGGGGCTGAAGAATATCTTATTCCTGAAGTTATTTCCTCTCTGCAGAAAAGAATCGAATGGGCTGATGTAATTGCCATTGGTCCCGGACTCGGGAGAAGCGAGGCTACCCAGGAAGCAGTTATTAATATTATTAGAGATAATAATTCTGGAAAATTTGTGATTGATGCAGATGCCATCTTTGCATTAAAAAATGGAAATTATAAGAAAGTGAAGCTAAATAACTCCATACTGACCCCTCATCACGCTGAGTTTGCAGAGTTATTAGGGATTAATATTGATGAATTAAAGAAAGATTTATTAAATTTCGGTAAGCAGTTTGCTGCAGAAACCGGCGGAGTGTTAGTCCTTAAAGGGTCTCCGACTATAATATTTAATCCTGACGGTGAAACATTCATTAACAGCAGCGGTAATCCCGGGCTTGCCAAATTTGGTACAGGAGATGTACTGACAGGCGTAATTGCTGGGTTGTATGCACAGGTTAAAAATTCAGAGGATGCTGCTATTTGCGGTGTATATCTTCATAGTCTTACTGCCGATCTGCTAAAAGATAAATTAACCGAATACAGCTATACTGCCGGCGATATTATTAATTATATGTATGAATCAATTAAATTCCTGAGGAAATCATTTGCTTAAATACTTTGAACTTCATAAAAAATATCTGGTTTATCTGCCTCTGGTTCTTTACTGGCTATTGATTCTGACTCTGACTTCACTGCCGGGATATGATGTGCCCGATGTAAAGATAAACGATAAGATTGAACACCTTATGGCATTCGGTGGGCTTGGCTTTCTGCTGAATCTCTCGCTTCGAATTCAGAATAAATTCACTTTAATCAAGAAACACCCTGCCATTTCCACTATATTAATTGTTTCTGCTTATGCCGCATTCGATGAACTTCACCAGCTATTTATTCCGGAAAGAACCTGTGATATACTGGACTGGACTGCTGATACAATTGGAGTTATAATCGGGGTTATCCTTATGACCATTTTAATCTTCGTTTTTGAGAGAAAGCGGACATAATATTATGAATAAGATTAAAAGAAGCAATAATAACCTGCTCAGTATTATTGCTATTTTAATTGTTTTAACACAACTCTTAATAATCTTTTATGTAAAATATAAAATTCAGAATCTCCCCCTTGGCAATTTCAGGTTGAGCTACATTGGGAATTTATTAAATCTTGTTTTCAGCTCTGTTTTCATTATTGGTTTAATAATTAATATGTTCGTACAGTCCAGAATTACTAACCGTGCAATATTAACCTACATAGTAGTAATGTCAATATTTTTGCTGGCAGGCATAATCAATTCCTTTATTAAATTTCCCATGCCCAGGCTTTATATGTTTGAACATCAGTTCAGGGATGTTTTGACAGGGTTCCTTTTCTCAGCTTACCAGTTTGTGAATTTTTTATTTTTATCTGTCATATGGCTGAACATAATGGGAAGGTACAGTCTGCTGTTTCTGAATGCTTCAGCAAATGCAGTTATAATAATTGTCTTTTTCTTTATACTGGCATTTATTTATGTCAACCAAAGTAAGCCCGAAAATAAAATAACAAATAACAAGGATAAAGTTGCAGTAGTATTAGGCGCTGCCGTTTGGTCTAATAACTCACCCAGCCCGATGCTGGCTTCACGGGTGGAAAAGGCATATCAGCTTTATAAAAATGGGTATGTCCAGAAAATTCAGCTTACAGGAGGAAACGCTCCCGGAGAATTAAGTGAAGCTGAAGTAGGGTATTTATATCTTAAGCAAAGAGGGGTGGATATCCGTGATCTCTGGATAGAGAAAAAGACTACAAATACAGCTGAACAGGTAAGATATGTTAAAGAAGAAATTATAAATAAAAAAAAATTCGGCAATATAGTTTTTGTCTCAAATGCCTATCATTTAACAAGAATTCACGAGATCTGCAGTTTTTATAATATTAATGCGGGTATTGAACCCTCCGGCATTGACTTAAGTTTTGACAAAAATATATATTATAAATTGCGGGAAAGTGTTGCCCTGCTTGTTTTCTGGTTTTTTGCGCTCTAATGTATTAAGTTGCGTGCTGTTCTTTAAAAAGTTTAGAAGAAAGATTATTTATAAAATTTTGTTCATTTGAATATATGTCTCAGGTTTTCAAAAGAAGAATTGTCAGGGAAAAAGTACTTCAGATTCTTTATGCTTATGAATTGAACAGGGAGTCCTTACAGAAACTTACGGAGGATGTTCTTGCCGATGTTGATGATAGCGCAGGTAAGGATTTTGCCGAAACTCTTGTTAATAGGGTGATAATAAACCAAAAGGATTTAGATGTCAAAATTAAGGAGAGAGTCGATAACTGGGAGTTGGGAAGAATTGCATTGATTGACAGGATCCTTCTTAGGATCGGACTGTGCGAACTCCTCTATTTTCCCGAAATACCCCCCAAGGTTACCATTAATGAGGTCATCGAAATTGCCAAAGAATATAGCACTGCAGGGAGCGGCAAATTTATTAATGGTATACTTGACGCCGTCCTTTCTGAATTAAAGGATTCCGGAAAACTCAATAAGACTGGAAGAGGCCTGCTCCAGGAAACTATATCTAAAAACCCGCCCAAAAAATAAATTCCATGAAGAAAAAAGGGAAGATATTTGCATGGACCCTTTTCGATTTTGCAGATAGAGCATTTTCCGTTATTATCGTTACTGTTGTCTTCTCTAAATATTTCAGCACTTATGTTACTGGAGGACGAAGTTGGTTATGGGGACTCGCAGTAAGTATCTCCATGATTTTTGCCGCTATTCTTAGCCCCACTATGGGAGCTATTGCCGATGCTTCCCGGAACAGGAAAAGATTTCTATTATTCCTCACCTTAATTTCAATAGTATGCACAGCGTTAATGTTTTTCGTCTATAAAGGGGATGTTCTGCTTGGTATATTCCTCTTTGTACTGGCTAATATTGGTTTTGAAGCTGGACTTGTATTTTACGATGCCTTCCTTCCTGATATTACTGAAAAGAAAAACTTCGGCCGTGTTTCCGGATATGGATATGCCATGGGGTATGTCGGCGCATGCACTGTACTTGTGATTGTAATGTTCCTCCTGCCTGCAAGTTCCTCTCCGGAATATTATTATTACATAAGGCTATCTTTCGTTGTAGCTGCCCTGTTTTTCTTAATATTCTCCCTGCCGATATTTCTTTTTCTGGAAGAACCGAACAAGGAAATGGTTAATAAAACCGACCTTATAAAAAATGGTATCAGAGAAAGCTTCCAAACGTTTAAAGCCATTTTCTTTCAGCATAAATATCCCAGTATGGCAAGATTCCTGTTTGCCTTTTTTCTTTACAACGATGCGATTATCACAATTATTGCGTTTGCCTCAATATTTGCATCCAATATACTTAAAATGACAGATGCACAGGTAATCTATTTCTTTGTTATTGTTCAAAGTACTGCATTTGCCGGATCGGTTATTTTCGGGATAATTTCAGATCATATCGGCCCCAAGAAGACTATTACTATTACTCTCTTTATCTGGGTAGTAGTTGTGATTGGAGCTTTTTTTGTCCGGACAGTTTTTGGATTTTATATTGTGGGACTCTTGGCGGGTATTTCAATAGGTTCGTCACAATCATGCAGTAGAAGTTTGATGGCATTAATAACACCCAAAGAAAGGGAGGCTGAGTTCTTCGGTTTCTTCGACGGCCTCTTCGGCAAATCTTCTGCTGTTGTAGGACCCTTATTTTACGGAATTATAGCTGATATATTTAATGACAGGTTTGCAGCATTGGCTATAGGACTATTCTTTATTGCAGGTCTGTTTATACTGCAAAAAGTAAAGGTTCCGCAATTTAAAGTGGAGAAAATCTAATTTTGTAATTCCTGTATTTTCCTTGCCATAAAGGTTACTGCCTTTCTGGGGAATAACCTTATGCTCCGGGCAAGTATCTTATTTTGAATTCCTGGAATAATAATAGTTTTCCCCTGCATCAATCCTTTATATCCGCACAACGCTACAGAAGAAGCATCCATCACTTTGCTTAGTTTAAATAATCTGGATTTCTGCATTTTTGCCCTATCCTGGAAATCAGTTTTTGTAGGTCCGGGGCAGAGAACGGATACCGTTACATTACTTGCATTTAATTCATTTGAAATCGCTTCTGAGAAATGTAAAACATATGCTTTGGATGCATAATAAACAGCCATAAGGGGACCCGGTTGGAATGCTGCCGTAGATGCAACATTTAAGATCTTACCCCCGCCGTTCTTTGCCATCGATTTTCCATAAAGATATGAAAGTTGTGTAACTGCAGCAATATTAACTTGCAGCATTTCCAGTTCACTATTAAGTTTTGATTCAATAAATGGACCATATGTTGCAAACCCTGCATTATTAACCAGTACATCTATTTTCAATCCTTCCTCTTCGGTTATCTTGAAAATTTCTGCAGGAGCAGAAGGAATCGAGAGGTCCGCTGCTATTACATTGCAGGTTATTATATACTTTTCCTCAAGTTCAGCGGAAATTTTACCCAGCTTATCTTCACTTCTGGCAATAAGTACAAGGTTGTAGCCATTACGGGCAAATAACATTGCAATTTCATAACCTATTCCGCCGGATGCTCCGGTTATTAGGGCAGTTTTCCCCTTGCCTGTTTTAATTATATCTTCCATATATTATAGTTAATAAATAAACATCAGAAACTGTTATTTTTACTATATCAAAATAATTATAATAATTTAATAATGAAGATTGAAAAGAATAAATCTCTTAAAAAATTTAATACATTCGGAATTGATGTCCGGGCTTGTAAATATGTTGAATTATATGATGAAGAGGATTTAAAAAAAATATTATCGGCAGATGAATTTAAGAATGATTCAAAATTAATATTAGGGGGCGGGAGCAATATTCTATTTACTAAGGATTATGAAGGATTGGTAATTAAAAATTCAATTCCCGGAATTAAGATCATTTTTGAAGATGATAAAAGCGCTCTTGTAAAAGCCGGTGCAGGAGTAGTGTGGAATGACCTTGTCCTTTTTGCAATAGAAAAAAATTTGGGAGGGATTGAAAACTTAATATCTATACCCGGCACTGTCGGTGCTGCGCCTGTACAAAACATAGGCGCATATGGCGAAGAACTTATGAATAAATTCCATTCTTTGAAAGGAATTTATTTTGAAACAGGCAAGGATGCTATCTTTGAAAGGGAAGAATGCAGATTTGATTACCGCAATAGTATTTTCAAAAAGGAACTTAAAGGACAATTTGTTATAACTTATGTAATATTACAGCTTATCAAAAATCCCAGGCCGGTTTTTAATTATGGCACTATAAAAAATGAATTGGACAAGCAGAATAAAGAGAATTATTCGATAAAAGATGTTAGTGAAATTATTGCCGGGATAAGAAAGGAAAAACTCCCTGATCCTGCGGTTACTGGCAATGCAGGCAGCTTCTTTAAGAACCCGGAAATAGATAAATCTCTCTTCCTTGAACTGAAAAAAGAATACCCTGAAATTCCGGGCTTTACAACACCTTGTGATAAAATAAAGATTCCCGCGGGATGGCTGATCGAAAAATGTGGATGGAAAGGGAAGAGGATCGGGAATGCTGGTGTCCATGATAAGCAGGCTCTTGTACTTGTAACTTATGGAAATACAAATGGTTCGGACATCCTTTCTCTGGCCTGTGAGATTAAAATTTCTGTAATAAAAACATTCGGGATAGAGTTAACCGAAGAAGTTAATATCTATTAAAATTCACATTTGTTTCCGCGATCAGAGGAGTTCGTGGTAAAATTTAATCTGTGACCTGATTTAACATTCATACGTGATTAATATATTATCATTAATAAAGTAATTTCTATGAGGAAATAATTATGCCTGATGAAAAGACTTTATCTGCATATGAAAAAGCTGCTGAACAGGGAATTGATCCGCGCTGCATACCAAAAAAACTTGAAGGACACGTACCGGTAGACGACCAGATATCTTATCCTAAATACTCGGAATCAGATCAGGAAACATGGAGGTTTCTTTATGAAAGACAAATGCAGTATCTTCCGGAAAGAGTTTGCGATGAATATCTTAGAGGCTCTGTTAAACTTAACTTTACTTCCGAAAGAATTCCTTCATTAAAAAATCTGAGCGCTATATTCAAAAAAGCTACTGGCTGGAAAATTGCCAAGGTACCGGGGTTAATACATGAGCAGGATTTCTTTGAGCTTCTGCGAAAAAGGATTTTCCCTTCTACCGATTATATAAGGGGGAAAAATGAACTGGATTATACTCCTGCACCCGATTTATTCCATGATATGTTCGGGCATATGCCCTTGCTTACAGACCCTGACTTTGCTTTATTCTACCGCTTATTCGGTGAAGTTGCTTTTAATGCTAAAGGGATACAGCGCAAATGGCTTGAAACCTTTCATTGGTTTACAGTGGAATTCGGTCTGATTAAAAAAAAGGAAGGAATAAGGATTTATGGTGCCGGTATAATCTCTTCATTGGGTGAAGTTCAGCATGCTCTCTCTGATGATGTCGAAGTAAAAGATTTCAATGTTGATAAACTTATTAATCAGACTTATGATGTTTGGCATCTCCAACCCGTATTGTTTGCTATTGAATCATTTGAACAACTGGAGAAAGAATTTCGGAAATGGTCCAAAAGCGAGGGCTTGTTTAAATAGTAAGAATATCATTTTGCCCTTTAAATACTAATGAAAGGAGAGCGTTTTTCCCCTTTAGTGTGATCTCCTTCACTTTTTCACATTGAACCCGGTTGACATACCATTAAGGTTGAATAAGCATTCGTATTTAAGTAATTTAATCATGAAAGTAATAATAATTCCTCAAAATGATTAAAGTATGTAAAACCAGTATATTTTAATTTATTAGAAGGAGATAAAAAAATGTTGGAAGAAGGAAAAAAAGCCCCCTTATTCACGTTAAAGAATCAGGACGGCGAAAACGTTTCATTAAATGACCTGAAAGGGAAAAAAATAGTCCTTTATTTCTATCCCAAAGACGATACTCCGGGATGCACTAAAGAAGCATGCAATTTCAGAGACGAATTTCCAAAGTTTAGTGGACTGGATGTAGTTATTCTTGGCATCAGCCCCGATTCAGTTGAGTCACATAAGAAATTTAGCTCAAAATATAAACTCCCTTTTGATCTTTTGAGCGATGAAAATAAAGAAGCCGTAGAGAAATATGGTGTTTGGAAAGAAAAAAATAATTATGGAAAAATATATATGGGAGTTGAGCGAACTACTTTTGTCTTAGATGAAAACCTCATTGTTAAGAAAATCTTCCGAAAGGTTAAAGTTGATGGACATAATGAGGAAATAAAACACTCCCTGGCAAGTTAAATATGCTTTATGTAACCAGACGTGAGAGGTTCAGTGCTGCACATAGGATGTTTAATCC
This sequence comes from Ignavibacteriaceae bacterium, assembly GCA_031292455.1. Taxonomy (GTDB): domain Bacteria; phylum Bacteroidota; class Ignavibacteria; order Ignavibacteriales; family Ignavibacteriaceae; genus Fen-1301. Next base: position 17,366 of record JARLHC010000118.1, on the reverse strand, counting down.
GGGTTTTACCGATGAGGAGAATTTACGGGTTTTTGGCCCATGCAGTAATCCTAACTGGCATGGACATAATTATATATTGGAAGTTATGGTTGCTGGAGAACCCGATCCCGAAACAGGGTTTGTTATTGACATTCATATATTAAAAAAGATTATCAGGGAAAATGTTATTTATAAAGTGGATCATAAAAATTTGAACCTCGATACAGATTTTATGAAAGGGATTCTCCCTTCTGCAGAGAATATCGCTGTCGCAATATGGAAACAACTTGCGGCCAAAATTCCTTCCGGTAAGCTTTATTCTGTTAAGCTCTATGAAACAGAAAATAATTATTTCGAATATAAAGGAGAATAAATATTGAATCAGATTAAGGTTCAGGGTTTGATAAATAGTTTACTTTCAGAAATCGGAGAGGATCCAAAACGTGAAGGGCTGTTAAATACACCAAAAAGAGTTGCAAAGGCTTATGAATTCCTAACTGCCGGGTATAAAATGGATATTGATAAGGTCTTGAATAATGCTGTTTTTAATGAAAAGTACGATGAGATGGTTATTGTAAAGAATATTGACTTTTATAGCCTGTGCGAACACCATATGCTTCCGTTTTACGGAAAAGTTCATGTCGCATATTTACCGGATGGTAAAATTATAGGCTTAAGTAAGATTCCCAGAATTGTCGAAATATTCTCAAGAAGGTTGCAGGTACAGGAAAGAATGACACAGGAAATTGCAGATACAATTAAAAACTATGTGAATCCTAGAGGAGTTGGTGTCGTTTCCGAAGCTTTTCATATGTGCATGATGATGCGCGGAGTTGAAAAACAGAATTCTTCCGCTACTGCAAGCGCTATGCATGGCATTTTTAAATCGGATGCTAGGACAAGGGCTGAATTCCTTAATTTGATCAGGACTAAAAATTTATAATGGTTAAAAAACTTTCGGGCGTCTGGATAACAGGTGGTAGCTCCGGCATAGGTAAAGCTGCCGCTAAAGAATTTGCCCGTACTGGTTCCAGAGTATTCGTATCAGCTAGAAGGACAAGGGAACTGGAAAAATTAAATGAGGAGATTGGAAAAGAGAAATTATCGGTAACTTGCTTCCCATGTAATGTGGGTTCCTCTGCTAATGTAGAACAAACAATAAAAAAAATCTTCGCTATTCAGCCGGTTGACTGTCTTATAAACAATGCCGGAATAACATCCTTCAAGGCTGCAGAAGATAATTCAATTAACGAAATAAACGATATTATACTCACTAATCTTCTCGGTTCCATATACACTATTAAGTTTCTTCTCCCTTATTTTATCAAGCAGGGGAAGGGTACTATTATCAATATTATTTCTTCTGCCGCCGATAAAATATTTACAAACAGTTCTGCTTATACTGCATCCAAAACAGGTTTGATGGGATATGCAAATGTCCTTAGGGAAGAAGTCAGAAAGTATAATATAAAGGTAATAAATATTTTGCCTGGAGCTACTGAAACGGCTATGTGGCCCTCAGAAGTCAGAAAAGCAAATTCCGAAAAGATGATGACTGCAGAGGAAATTGCACGGCTTCTTGTGTGGGTTTATCTTCAGGAAGGTAATATGATCCCTGAAGAGATTAGAATAAAACCTATACAGGGGGATTTATAAAAGAAACCGTTTCGGGATATAATCCCGAAACGGTTGAAAGATCACTTTACTTACTTGTTTATCAGAACCTTTTGTGCATTCTTCCATGCTTCCTGACTCCACCGAACAATTGGTGATTCTCTTTTGCTATCTTCTGCTGTTCAGGGGTAAGGATTTCCCATACATCCATTCTATGATTTGCAGTTGCCAAAGCTATATCATTTTTCGCTTTATTTACTTTTTCAACTTCGGCAATTATATCCTGTCGTGTAAAGTTATCTTTTGATCTGATTTCTTTCAGGTCGATCATGCTTTTCTTTAGATTACCATTTAGATCAACCATTTTTTTCATGTGCTCGGATCTTAAAGCTTTTATTTTGGATAACTGTTGATCCGTTAGCTTTAACTTGTCTTTAATATGTTTATACATGTCACCCCGCATTTCCATTCCCTTTTTGAGCTGGGATCCCTTATGGACATTAACCTTTGGATCCGGACCCCTTTTCTGGTTATCCTGCTGGGCATTCATATAGGACATGGTAATCACAATTAACAAAACCGAAAAGATCAATTTGAGTGATGTCATTTTATATTACTCCTTAAGTAAAAATTTGTAAATTTGACATTACTAAAATAGATTAGGTTTAAAGAAATTCTTTTAAACCTATAATCGGTATTATTGTCAAATAATTGAAGAAATAATTTAGTATGCCTGATAATTCTGATTTTGAACTGGTAAAGAAATTTCTTGAAGGGGACGAGAGTTCTTTTAACAGGTTAATCAATAAATACCAGCAGAAAATATATTGGCATGCAAGAAGAATGACAGGTTCTCATCTGGACGCCGATGAGGTTGTCCAGGAAGTTCTTATAGTTATTTACAATAAACTGAAGGATTTTCAGTTTAAATCTTCATTATATACCTGGATTTACAGGATTACGTCTACAAGAAGTATAAATTTCTTAAATAAACGTAAATTTAATAGAATTCTGTCGTTTGAAGATACAAATCCTGCAGAAACAGGAAGTAAAGAAGATATTGTTGAGGATATCGATTTAAGGAATAAATTGCAAAAATTGGACAAGTTCTTACAGGAGCTTCCGGCTAAACAGCGGGAGATATTTATTTTAAGGAATGTTGACGGATTATCTTATGAAGAAATATCTAAAATTACAGGTAAGAGCGTTGGAGGACTAAAGGCAAATTATTTCCATGCTTTTAATAAAATTTCAGAGATGATGAAAAATGAATTCGAAGAATAACCTCATATTAAAATATATTGAGGGGGATATGGATGAGAAGGAGAAGTCTATCTTTGAATCAGAATTGAAAAATTCTGTTTCTTTGCAGAAGGAATTAGCAAAATACCGTGCTGTCTATAATGAGTTCTCCGGTTATAAAGATGTTAAAATCGAAAGTGATTATTTCAGAAACCTTGTACCAAGGTTCAGATCTAAACTTTCGGGTGAAATAATAAAATTCCCCTTACCTAAATTTGCTTTCGGCTCAGCAGCTCTGGTGGTGGTTATTATGTTTCTGTTCATTCTTTTGAATAGAAATGGTAATGTATCTAATGTAACTGATAGCGTTAATGAAAATGAATTAACGGAACTGTTGAACCATTATTCTTCAGATTTTTCGCTTTCTGAAATTCCTAATGATGCAGTTGTCGATTCGACAATAAATGCATTATATTTGAATGAAATAAATGTTTCTCCTGAAGCAGAATCCTACTATTTTGCCGAAAGGAAATCGGATTTATCTACTATAGTTAAAGATATAAATACTGAGGAATCAGATAATATTTATAACGAGATTATTAATAAAAAATATTTCTGAGATATAAAATGAATAAATTATTTCTGATTGTAGCTCTATTATGCATTTTTGCTGCTACTGGATTCACACAGAATATGGGTGGGAAAGGAGGACAGCCAAATAGACGAGCTCCGATAAGGAAAATCGAGGAGTTAGAAAAGATTAAGATGCTTGAAGCGCTAAACCTTGATGAATCAGTAGCTACAAAGTTAATTTCACGAAGGAATCAGGATAGAGCCAGAATATGGAATATTGAAGATAAGATCGATACTGTGCTTCGAAAAATTGAATCCGAAATAATGAAGGGTAAGGAGAAAGATTTCTCTAAAATTCAAAAATTTAATGAATCTTATATGAAATTGACGATGGATGTTGAAAAGGAGAGATTAAGTTTTCTGAGATCACTTTCAGACATTCTCACTCCAGATCAGATTGGAAAATATATTGTATTCGAAAGAAAATTTAGGAAAGATATAAGAGATTTGTTAATGCAGGAGCAAATGAAAAAAAATAAGGATAAATAATAGCCAAATTTTGTAAATTGTCCCCCAATAAAGTTGATTTTATAGTATATCGGTTATATTTTTGATCTTCCCTTTTGCGGAAGTGGTGAAATTGGTATACACGCTACTTTGAGGGGGTAGTGCCGTAACTGGCATAGGGGTTCAAGTCCCCTCTTCCGCACTTCAATTGAAGGCCGTCTTTGGATGGCCTTTTTTATTCCCCTTCCGTTATTTCATACTTCTGTTTACCACAATAAGGAATAAAAGTCTGATTTGAATTATATTTTTATTAGTTTTATACTAGAAAATCATGCTTTATCTTTATTTTATGGCTTATTTTTATATCTCAATATAGGTAATAATGAAAAAAGCTCTTATCCTGATTTTATTCCTGGCCACCTATTTACAGGGGCAGTCTGTATCTGAAAAATTTGACCTTGCTATGAAGTCGTATAATTCATCTCAATATGTTGAAGCAAACCGCCTTTTCAATGAATTTTTAAGAGAGCATAATGAGATTGATGAACTATATTCGACTGCCGGATTTTATTCTTCAATGGCATTACTTAAAACAGGGAACATGGATGCCGCTGCCGTAGGCTTTGAATATTTAATTAGGAATTTTATTTGGTCAAATTTCAGGGATAAATCATTGTATGAGCTGGGTATTATTTATTTTGACCAAAAAAATTATTCTTCCTGCAGAACTAATCTTAATACACTTCTTAAGGAATATCCGGAAAGTGAATTCTCAGGTTCTGCCCTGTACTGGATAGGAGAGTCATATACAAGGGAAAATAAATTAGAAGAGGCAGTAAATTTTCTGGTGGATGCCATTCAGGATAAGAAGAATAATAAATTTATTGATTACACTATTTATACACTTGCTTCCGTTTATGAGAAGATTGGGGATTATGATAATGCCGTGCAGTATTATGACCAGTTGATCTCATATCATAAGGAGAGCCCTCTTGCTAATTCTGCAAGGATACGCATCGGTGTGTGCTATTTTAAGTTGAAAGATTACCAGTCTTCCATTATTGAACTTAATAACCCGGTATTATCAGGTCTCCCGGGTGATCTGTATTCCGAAAGCCTCTATCTGCTTGCCAATTCCTATTACAGGGTGCAGGAATACGGTAAGGCGGAAAAGACTTACAAGGAAATAATTCAAAATTACCCTTCAGCTTCAATGGTCAGGGAAGTGAGGTATGGATTGGCATGGACTTATTTCCAGCAGAAAAAATACAATGATGCCTATAATATTTTTAATTCACTCTCCGATGATACCGATACGCTGGCAATCAAATCTTTCTATTGGAAAGGGGAGTCTAAAAGATATGCAGGACAGGAGTCGGATGCTCTTGATATATATATTGAGTTTCTCAAGAGGTTTCCTGATAGTAAACTGTCTGAAGGGGTGCAATACCAGATGGGAGTTATTTATTTCAATTCGGGTAATTTAGAGCCGGCAGAAAAATATTTAACAACAGCTATTAATTCTTATGATAATACCGTTAAAGTAAAAGCATATACTATGCTTGGTGAAATTGCTTTGCAAAGAAATGAATATCCGGCAGCAAAAGAATTCTTCAATAATGCTGTCAATATTCCTGATGTAGAAACCGATCTTCAGAATAGAGCATTACTTGGTCTTGGAGAAACTTATTATTTCTTAAATAAACATAATGATGCTGTTGCAAGCCTTACTGAAATTGATTTGAGAGAACCTGCCTTTGAAAAAGACAAATTAAATTTTTATTTGGCTGAAAATCTTTTTGCAATGGGGGACTATCAGCCCGCCCTCGAAAGGTATAATAAAGTTGATTCCGGAAATAAATTTTTCGGAAACCAGGCTTTGTACGGTAAAGCTTATTGTCTGTTCGATCTTAAAAAGTACGACCAGTCTGCAGAATCATTCTCGGAGTTTGTAAAGAAATATTCTTCGGATAAAAAGATAAGAGATGCGAAGTTGCGTCTCGCTGATTGTTATTATGCAACTAAAAATTATTTGGAAGCTTCTGCCATTTATAAGGATATATTCATTTCGGGAAAAACTGGTCTGGATGATCCCTTTACTTATTACCAATATGCCCAGGCATTATATAAAGGAGGAGATGCTCCCCAGGCGCTGATTGAATTAAGGAATATTCAGCTGAAGTTCCCTGAATCAGAATATGCGGATAAATCGCTCTATCTTATTGGGTGGATAAAATTCCAGCAGAATAATTATAACGGAGCTATATCTGAATACAGGAATCTTGCTCTGGTCTATCCGAACTCTTCATTGCTGCCATTAATTTATTACTCTATCGGCGATGCATATTATAATATTGGAGATTACGATTCCTCAATAGTCAATTACCAGAGGGTTCTTTCAGGATTTCCTTCTTCAAGTTATGTCTTTGATGCGGTTAACGGGATACAGTATGCCTATATAGCAGAGGGTAAACCGGAACTGGCCGTTTCTATTATAAATGATTTCGTTGTAAATAACCCTAAATCAAATTTTGCTGATAAGCTCTTCTTTAAAAAAGGAGAAATCTATTATAGCAAAAAGCAATATGATAAAGCCAGTATAAGTTATGGCGAATTTATTTCTGCTTTTCCTCAAAGCAATTTAATATCTGATGCCTATTATTGGATGGGAAAAAGCTCTGAGAATCTTGGCAGCAATGAGGAGGCCTTGAAGTACTTTGATAAAGTGTTTGATAATTATCCTGGAAAAGAATCGGCTGCCTCTGCTGTTATTGAAATGCAGTCTATTTATAACAACAACAAACAATATGACGCCGCCATCAATATACTAAATAAATCAATCGATAAACTTTCTCAATCTCCCAGATTGCCTGAATTGAAGTTTATGAAAGCTGAAACATTGATCAACAAAGGTGATATAAATGCTGCTTATGATGTGTTTGCTGATATTGTTCAGAATAGTTCCGGGAATCTGTTTGCCGAAAAATCCAAAATTGAATTGGGATTAATCGATTTGACTGGAGGAAGATATGATAACGCGGCAGTATATTTCAAAAATCTTTCCGAATCAAGGAACGACGAACTTGGAGCAAAAGCACAGTTCTACCTTGGAGTATTGTACGCTGATCAGGATCAATTTCCTGAAGCAGTAACAGCATTTGTTCGTGTAAAAACTGTATTTTCTGCATACGATGAATGGCTGACCAGATCTTATCTGCAACTTGGTGACGTGTATTTAAAAATGAACGATAAAATTAAAGCTAAAGAAATGTTTAAAAATGTTCTTTTAAAACATAATGGAGATGTCTACGGGAAGCAGGCCCAGAGTAAAATAAGGACTTTAAGATGATAAATAAGATTCTATTTTATATTGTGGTTTTCTCTTTATTCAGTCTCGCACAGGAAGATAAGAAACAGGATCAGAATGTTGAGCTTCCTGATTTCGTTATAACCGGAAATGAATCTGTTTCTATTGAAAAAGCAAAGAAAATACAGGCTGATTTTGGGTCTGCTATATCGGAAGAGTTTCTAAAACCTCCATTTCCTGCCGATAAGTTAGAGCTTAGGAATTTTAATAACCCTATAAAGGAAAATATCAACCTGAGAGATTCGGTCCGGTATCTCAAAGGAAGGATAAATGCAGCCCTGGGGTTATATTCAATACCGGAAGGTGATGTTCTGTTTACTAACCCCTTTATCGGTGGAATATTCGAATGGTTTGCATCTACTGATAACCAAAAAGCATTCATAAGCAATAGTGATAAATATGATCTTGCGGGAGGATTGAACCTTTCCTTATATAGAAGTAATTCAAATTCATTTTTACCAGGTACCGAAATTAAATTCCATGGCAATTATAATTTAAACTCATATAAATTTTATGGATCAACTGTGAATCCCTTCCAAAGAAGGATATTAAACGGGGGAGACGTTTCTTTAAATGTTAATAATTACCTGAACGATTATTTTGTTTTTGCAGCTTCTCTGGATAATGAGTTTAATTCTCTTAAGAATGAAAATTATTCCGAAAACTTCCTCAAATTTAATGGCTTTGGTAAGATTGCTCTTTCTGCATTTAATCTGAGTTTCGATCTTATATATAAAAAACAATATATTACCAATATAACCCCGAATACTTCACAAAATGGATTCGTCGGAATTTTGCCAAGAATAGGGCTAAATATTTCCGAAGTTCTTAAGGTTGAATTCGGAATGAACTACTCTCAGTATTTCAGCAATAATTATTTTACGCCTTTTGCTTCTATGGCATTAAAGCTTGGTAATAGTATTTCGTTGCTTGGTGAATTTAAACCTCATGCCGATCTTCTCAGCTCTTCATCCTTCTTAAAAGACAATCCGTATATTAACTCTCAGTCTTTTAATACCTCTTATGTGAGATATAATAATGCACTCAAAATTGCCATGAAATATGAATATGAAAAATATTTCCAAATAAATGCCGGTATTAAAGCGCTGTCATCAACAGAAATGCCGTATTTTAAAACCTCAACTACTTCAGGACAATTTGATCTGGCTTATGACGATATCAGGATATTCACAGCCTTTACTGATATGTTGTTTCATTTGGGCCCTTATGGCTACTTTTATGGTAACGTCGAATTAACTGGGACAAATGATACTGCGGGCTATAAAATGCCGTATATGCCGGCTTCAACTGCTTCGCTGATTTATGGTTATAACTTAAGTATGATAAAACTGGATTCAGAAATAAGACTTAATTATTCGTCGGGTGTTTATACCGATATCCCTAATTCCACACAGTTAGGGAATAGAATTGATTTGGGACTCAAATTGACTTACCAGTATAAACCTATGTTTTTCTTTACACTGGAATTTTCTAATTTACTGTTCAAAGATAATTACAAATGGGCAGGTTATCAGGAAATGCCTTTTAATGCCATTGCCGGAATTAGTATAGTATGGTAATATTTATCTTTATTGTAATATAATATGACCAAAGCAGAAATTATAAGAAAACTTGCGAAAAGAGTCGGGGTCTCTGATCTTGATGCTAAAATATTCTTTGAAGTATTTTTAAAGAAAGTATCACTCCAGCTAAACCCGGGTGAAACAATTAAGGTTAAGAATTTCGGATATTTTCAGGTACGAACTGGCAAAATAAAAAATTCTTTGGAAGATTCTGAATCCTTGCTCGTCGATCTTATTCTCTTTTTCCCGCTTAAAAATGAACAGGAAGATTCTGAAGAGATCCTTATTTTTAATATCCCTGCCAAACATCAGGAAGATTATAACCTGATTGATTCTTACTTCAGTCTGAGCTTTGGCAAACCCGTCATCCCGCTAAAAGATGCAAATGTTTCTGAATATTTTATCCCACCGACAGGGAATGAACTGAGACGCCTTATTGATTCTAAAGCTGATAAGCTTTTACAGGATGTAGAGGTTGTAGATGGTAATCTTAAGGGAAATGAAATATTATTAATTGATCCAGACTCATTTAACCCGGGTCAGATTGAAATAAACTGGGATGAAATAGATATTAAAACTGGCTCATCAGAAACTATTATCGGCAAGTCTGATAATAGTAATTTAACAGAATCTGAAACTTATTCATGGGATTTTAGTGGAGAACTTGAAAAACAGATCGAGGAGGATGCCCTCCTGGATACTGGAAATGAGGATAGCCAGGTTAGTCAAAACCAGGACGGGAAAGAATTAACATGGGATTTCGGTGAGTTTACAAAAGATAAAGAGGGCGCTGGTGAATTTTTGAGAGTGGAATCAGTTTCTTCAGTTTTCAATATCGATCATGAAACTTCTGAAGTTCCCGGTTCGGATGATAACCTGGACGATGGCTCTTCCGATCTTCTTTTACATGAGGATTTAGATCTTCTTAACAGCATAAATGAAGAACTGAATGAAGAAAACTTTGCCGCAGTAAGAGATGACTCGGTTAAAGATGAAATTGAAACCGATGCAGTCACTCCTCATAAATTAAATATGGAAATTCAGGAGACTTTTGATGAAATTCCGCCAATTCAAGAAAGTACCCTGAATTATTCCCCAAAGAGAAATATAGGGCTTTATGTAATATTCGTTCTCCTCTTTTTATTATGTGGCTCTGTTTTTCTTTACTTGAAATTTACAAATTTTCATTTTCCAGCATTTAATAAAACTGCCGGAGTAAGGATATCAGAAACAAAACCAAATTCTGTATTAATTGATAGGGATTTCAGTATTCCTGTTAACTATCCTTATACCAAAGATAGCAGCGTAAACGTTAAAATTGAGCCGGTTGACAATAATGCTTTTGATAAAAAGGCGAAAAATAGCGAAAGTCAGAATGCACAAATAAATCAGCCGGGTGAATCTAAAATTGTTCAGATTAAATCTTCATCTAATGCAAAGGTAAAAGAGTTTATTTATAAATCAGGAGATAAATACCTGGTACAGGTATCATCATGGTCCTCTGAAAAAAATGCTCTTAAGCACGCTTCTTATTATAATGGAAAAGGATATCAGACATCGATTGTTAAAGCGAATCTCGATACAGGTACCTGGTATAGAGTAATGGTTGGTTACTTTAATTCAGAGGATGAAGCAGAAAAATTCCATAATCCGTCTAAATAGGGTTATTCTGCATGAGATATCGCTCCGTCAAAAACTTCTCGTTTTCTCTTTCCTTTGTCTTACACCTATTGTTTTTTACAACTCTTTTGATCTATAATCTGTCCACTCACTATCAACCTTCAAAATTATATGAGATTACTTTTGGTAATGGTGAAGGTACAGGTTCTTCCGGTGGCTCAGGTACAGAAATCAATGATAATATTATTCAACCAAAGGAATTAAATAAACAGGTTGAGAACAGCAAAGATATAAAAGGCATTGACTTGCAAAAGTCGGGGGAGAAGGTTAATGGCGAGGTTACTGAAACTATCGGCAGGAAAAGAAATACGACAAATAAAAATGTCGAATCAGACAATTTAAGCTCAGGCCTTGGTAATGGAGGTGAAGGACCTGGTGGATTTGGTTATGGGATAGATTGGGGCGGGAAAGGTACAAGGAAGATATATAGCTATGTCCTTCCGGCTTATCCTCCCGGCGTTGAGAAAGAAATAAATATAAAACTTCGTTTTACAATTTTATCTGATGGAACTGTCGGAACTATTATCCCCCTTACTAAAGCAGATACTAAATTGGAGGATGCCGCCATCAACTCGCTAAGACAATGGAGGTTTGAAGCTCTAAGCACTTCTTATAAAAACATGGAACAGGTAGCGGTTATTGTTTTTCCTTACCGCCTTCGCTAAAAATGTCTTTGTAGTACATTTTATAAAAAAAATATTCGCCAATTGACAGTATGAATAGGGAAAATGTGTCTCTGTCAAAATAAAGCCCAAATCCTTTAGGTTCCATTAGTAGTTTTGCGATCATCCCTGAAATTGACCATCCCACTGCAAACAGTATCCCTATAAGTGCCATATTCATGAATCCGGCACCTAAATTTTCATCTTGCCATTTCTTAGTGAATACTAATAAGGAAAAGATTAAGTGGCCTGAAAAAATTATTGCGGTAATCATTTCTGGAGATTATTTCTTTTATTAAGATAATTCATACCTATAAACCCTCCGATTATCCCGAAAATAATATCAATAATGACATTTGTGACTAAAATTGAAAAAGTGTATATGGAGGAAAATCCTACAGCTTGTATATCATTTGCCATTCTTTTGTAAATAAGAATAACCTGCTCTACAACCTGTTTAAATGACGCAGGTGCCTGATTCCTTATTAAGTTTTCTATTGCCGGAAGTCCCTGAACAAATTCATTTGTATGAGTTACAAATGTAATGATTGTATCAAAAAGAGAAGAAAAGAAAGCTGCCCATAATCCTGTCAATATACCGAATAATAAAGCTTCTGTCCCTTTTATAGGCAATTCTGCTTTATTCAACTTAATATCAAGGATTAATGAATAAACTGCTGCAAATGGAACTATTACACAGCAGCCTATATGACTTATTAATGGTATGGACATTAAAACCCCGGCACCAAATCCGGTAACAAGTGAAGGGAGATATTTATTTTTCATCAGCTGGAGTTATAGTCAATAAATAATTTTCAAATTCATTCAAAATATATGGAAATGATATGGAACCTAAAAATAATCCTGTTCCAAATGCAACAATTTTAGAATATTCGTATAGACCGATTGTATAAAATAATATGTCTGCAAACATCATTCCCACTGAAATTATAAGAAGATGATAGATCTTCTTAAACCTAATTGTAATAAAAATTGAAAAAAATGAGGATAGTAAAATACTGGTGTATATCCCAAGACATCTTGAGCAAACAAGAAACTGCTGGCCCCCTATAGATATACTTTTATACCTTTCCTGGTGGCAGACTTCGGCATAAATTCTTTTTAGAAAGGGGGTTAAAATATATAATCCGGTGGAAGAAGAAATGACCGGAAAGGAAAGGCCAAGGAACCATAGAGAAATAAATAGAAATATTATTATTCTCACAATCCTGCTGTTTCCGCAGTATTTAAACAAAATATTCCTCAGGGTCTTTGAAATATTAGTATCTCTTTTGAAGTTAGAACATAAAGTTTTGTATTAAAAATAAGTGTACTTTTAATATCTCCGCTTATTTCCTTTGAATCGATACTAATTTTTTCCATCTGATCTGTTCTATGTGACAGGTCATAATAATAAATATTGTCCCTGGAATTTATAGTCATATTATTATAGATAATATTTATTGCAGAAAAATTTTCTTTTCCTTTTATTTCGCCTATTCCGTTACCGAATTGATCATAAACTAATATCTTGCTTCCGTCAATTACAAATAAATTATTATTTAAATCCCCGGCTATTCCTGTTGGGTCATTTAATGCATATCTGCCATAATCATAACCTCCGAAGTTCTGAATAAAATTACCGAAAAGGTCAAATTTTAAAATACGTTTATTCTCTGAATCCAGGATAAACATATCCCCCTGGGCCGAGATTACACAGCTTAATGGATATCCGAACCTGCTGTTCGGATCGTCATTATCGCGTGTATATAGTGAAGAAATAGGATTCAGATCCTTATCAAATCTCTGTATCCGATGATTGTTTTTGTCTGAGATATAAACATTAAGCGGTGTTGCATATACATTTACTGGGTTGTCAAATGTTGCCTCTTTCCATCCATACCCTCCGGTTGATTTAAGTACCTTTCCAAGTGTGTCTGATTTATAAATCTCATTATTTCCGGAATCCGTTAAATAAATAAATCCTGCGGAATTTATATGAAATGAAGAGGCATTATTAAAACTGCCTATTGATCCTTGGAAAATATAGCTTTGTGAATTTCCCCATCCCTGCAAAAATATAAATAAAACTGCGGCTAAAAATTTCATTATAAAATATTATTATTACCTCTAAAATATAATACTTCTATTATCAATTTCATCTTAAAAATCAATTTTACCATCTTATTTATATTAGTTAGTCCCGATTATCAGGCACTGGCATACTGATATGGAATAATTACTTCCGGTATCAGGGGTGGAAAATTTAATTAAACTTTTCTTTGCTCCTATTTGCAGTATTTTTTTATATTATCATAGGCTTCTGTTAAACCCAGCTCGCCGGCCTTACTCCAGTCATTGCATGCTCCGCTTTTATCGCCGAACGAATATTTGGCTATCCCTCGGTTAAAATATGCCTTTGCATTATTTGGGTTTAATCCGATTGCTTTATCGTAATCCTGTATTTCCCCTTCAAAATCTTTTAAGTTCCCCTTGGCAGCTCCCCGGTTACCGTATGCCTTAGCATAATTAGGATTTAATTCAATCGCTTTATCGTATTCTTGTATCGTTCCCTGGTAATCACCTAAATTATATTTTGCAATTCCCCGGTTATAATAAATATCCGGATCATTTACGTTAAGCTCCAAAGCTTTATTATAATCCTGAAGTGCTCCTTCAAAATCACCTATTTTTCCTTTTGCTGCCCCTCTGGCCTTAAATATTTCTGAGTCATTAAGGTTAAATTCAATTGCCTTATTATAGTCCAGTATTGCGCTTGAATATTCGCCTAGTTTATCTCTTGTAAGTCCGCGGTTAAAAAATGCCTCTGCATATCCTGGTTTAATTTCTATCGCTTTGCTGTAGTCATGTATCGCCTCCTGGTCTTTACCGGATTTCTCCTTCGAAATTCCACGGTTAAAATAAGCCTCCGCAAAAGACGGATTCATTTGGATTGCAGTATCATAATCCTGGATTGCTCCATTATAATCTCCCGCGCCCACTTTGCAATTTCCACGGTTGCTGTAAGCGTCTGCAAAATTTGGATTATGCTCTATCGCTTTGTTGAAATCCTGAATTGCACCTTGATAATCTTTCAACCTGAATCTTTCACTCGCGCGCTTATAATAAGCTTTCGCGTTATTTGGAGTTAGTTCAACTTCTTTATTGTAATCTTGGAATGCACCATTATAATCACCCAGATTATCCTTCGCATCCCCTCGGCTTTCATAAGCGTTTGCAAAATCCGGGTATAGCTCAATAGCTTTATTATAATCCTGAATTGCTCCGGTAAAATCGCCTAGGTTGCATTTCGCAACTCCACGGCTGTAGTAAGTCTTTGCGTTAGGGTAAAGTTCTAAAGCTTTGTTATAATCCTCTATTGTCCCCTCATAATCACCTAAATTTTTCCTTGTAGTTCCCCGTATGGAATATGCTATCGAATTATTAGGGTATTTTTCTATGATTCGGGTTAATAATCTTAGGTTCTTTTGATATATTCTCTTCTTGGAATTATCATATCCCTTCTTAAAAAATTCAGATATTTTCTTAATCATAAGTCAGAATATCCCTCGAATAATTCAATACAATAATGAGAAATTAATATTCCGTTACTTTGTAAACTGATAGAAATATAAATAAAATATCTCTGCGTAAATATAAGAAATCCTTTAATATTCCGGTTCACATTCTTTAAAACTAAATAATTACCAAAATGGTAATTTAATTTCCATTTTGGTAATTAAACACTTCATATAATGTAATTATCTACTATTTGAGCTTCTTTTTCTGGCACATCAATTGAACTGTTACTAACTAATCAGAAATTAATTAATTACAAATTGACAAAGTTCGCGGAAATTTTATAAACACTTCCAAATTTAATCAGGCAGTTTTTGGTGCCCCCAGAAATCTGAATGATCCTAAAATATTCCACAAAATGGCCCTTATTCCTGTTCTTGCCTGGATAGGTCTTGGGGCCGATGGCTTATCCTCTTCATCCTATGGCCCCTCCGAGGCATTTAAGGCCTTGGGCAGCCATACATACCTTGCTCTTTTCCTGGCACTTGCTACAGGTCTGACCGTCTTTGTAATTTCATATGCATACTCACGGATCATTGAACACTTTCCCCATGGCGGAGGCGGATATATCGTTGCAACCCACATGCTGGGTGAACGCGCCGGCGTTATTTCTGGTTCAGCATTGATCGTCGATTATATTTTAACAATTACTGTCTCTATCGCTGCATGTTCGGATGCTGTTTTTAGCTATTTTCCGTTGGAGTATCAGCCTCTTAGGGTTACTTTCGCCGCAGCTTTGATAGGGGTTTTAATCATTTTGAATATCAGGGGGGTAAAGGAATCAATTACAGGTCTTGCCCCTATCTTTATAGTCTTTATCGCAACTCATCTGATCCTATTAGGTTATGGAATCTTTAGTCATGTTCCCCAAATTGCGCCAATAGTTTCCGGAGTCCATTCTAATTTTATCCACGATATCGGCAAAATTGGATTTGTCGGCATCCTGATGTTATTCCTCCGTGCTTATTCCCTGGGTGGAGGAACCTATACTGGAATTGAAGCAGTCTCTAATGGTTTGCAGATAATGCGGGATCCAAAAGTTAAAACTGGTAAGCGTACCATGGCCTATATGGCAACTTCTTTGGCACTTACCGCAGGTGGTTTATTTCTTTGTTATTTATTGGTTGGAGTCTATATAACTGAAGGCAAAACCTTGAACGCAGTCCTGGCTGATAAGCTTTTTAGCGGCTGGCATTTTGGCGGTGCTTTAGCTGTTATCACAATATTTTCCGAAGGCGCCCTTCTCTTTGTTGCAGCTCAGACTGGATTTATTGATGCCCCGCGGGTTATGGCTAATATGGCTATAGATTCCTGGTTGCCCCATCGCTTCGGTGCTTTTTCAGAACGGCTTACTATGCGCAATGGAGTCCTTCTGGTTGGTATTGCAGCGGTTCTCCTTTTATTCTATACTCATGGCTCTATTGGCGCCCTTGTGGTTATGTATTCTATTAATGTGTTCCTTACCTTCTCTCTCTCTGAATTCGGAATGTCCCGCTTCTTTATTAAACACCGTAAGACTGAGAAAGAATGGAAAAAACATCTCAGTGTTCATTTGACAGGCCTTACAATGTGCGTTATCATCCTTACAATTACTGTTTTTGAGAAATTTTTGGAAGGTGGTTGGTTAACCTTGTTAATTACTTCTGCTTTCATAACTCTTTGCTATGCCATCAAAAGTCATTATAACAAGATTAATAAGGAAAGAGAAAAATTTGATGTCCTCCTGGAAAATATCCCCGCTGTAGGTGTACCCAATACTTCGCCGGTGTCTAAATCGGATATGACTGCTGTCCAGTTGGTTAGTAATTTCAACGGATTCGGCATCCATACTTTTTTCACAATCATACGTCAGTTTCCGGGTTTATACAAGAACTTTGTATTTGTTTCGGTGGTGGTTGTCGATCAGGGGCTTTTTAAGGGCGAAGAAAATATCGATACCCATAAACAATTAGTTGAAGACTACCTTAAGAAATATGTTGAGCTGGCAAGAAAATTCGGGTTCCCCGCCGATTATAGGTTGGAGACTGGAACCGATCTCATCAAAACAGCTACTGAAATATGTAAAAATACTTCTCGTGAATTTCCCCATTCAACTATTTTCACCGGAAGACTTGCCTTCAGAATCGAAAAGTGGTATCACCGCATATTACACAACGAAGCTTCTTTTGCAATTCAGAGAAACCTCCATTGGGACGGTGTAACCAATATTATTCTTCCAATCCGCATGGAAGGATAAATTATTCAGCAGCACCTGCAGGGATCTGTTTTCCGATGAAAGTAGTGTTATTATTATCTACAAATGTCATATCATCACCGGAAATAAATCCATCCCCGTTTAAGTCGTTAACAGCATGATAATCAAAATTAGTGTTATCATTATCTATACCTGTCATATCATCACCGCTAACAAAACCATCCTGATTAAGATCGCCGCTATAGATGCAATATTTACCTCCATGAAGTGCAAGGGGAGCACTGCTTCCATCTGTAAATGCCTGACCAGGACCGGTTGTGAAATCATAGCTTAATGCATTAGAAGTGAAACTATGTGCTGTAGCGCTCCAGGTTTCTATTGTATTT
>JARLHC010000117.1 GCA_031292455.1 Ignavibacteriaceae bacterium | reverse complement strand
GTCTTTATTTTGCTTCGAAAAATTATAAGGAAGCGTTGCCCAATTACCTGAAAACTCAACAGGTTGCTAAAAGTGATGCTATTAAAAACAGTATTAAAGAATCCTTAAAATCTACATATTTTCAGCTTGGCAGTGCATCTTATAATGAGAAAAAATGGGATGCGGCTATAGAAAACTTTAACAAATCAAATGAACAGATTGAGTACGATCAGGCATATCTCTGGCTTGGCAAAACTTATACTGAAAAGAAAAAATATGATCTTGCCCTCCAGAATTTTGATAAAGCACTTTCAGTAAAGAAAACTGTTACCGATGGGGCTATCGGATATTATAAAGGATCTGTATATAAACAAAAAGGCGACTTGGATAAAGCAATTGAATTTTTTAAACAGGGATTGACTGATGAAAAATATAAAAAAGCTTGCCAGTCGGAAATTGCTAATACAACAGCATTAAAAAAACAGAAGAAATAAACTTCCGGACTAACTGATCTTTTGATATAATTAAGCCCTGGCCATGCCGGGGCTTTTGTATAACTTTACAGCATAATTAAATCAATATATATATGAATCCTTCAAATCTCTTATCTAAATCATTTAAGTATTTTTTATTATTTGCTTTTCTCTGTCTGCCCGTATTTCCTCAATCTGTTTCTGAAAACTACTCTCTCGATTCACTCAATTTCCTCTTTATTAGTGATTTCGGCGGACAAGGGGGAAAAATTCAGAGGGAAGTCGCTGCTCAGTTAGGAAAAATTGCATCCATAGAGAAAACCAAATTTGTTATTACTGGGGGGGATAACTATCACCAGAATGGCATCTCGGATGCTCACGATTCCCGTTGGCAAACAGAGTACGAAGAAATTTATTCATCTGCCTCACTTATGGTTCCGTGGTATGCTTCACTGGGAAATCATGATTATCTCGGCAGCCCTGATGCCGAAATAATGTATTCCCAAATTAGTAATCGGTGGAAAATGCCCGCTCGCTATTATACTCATGTTGAAAAAATCAATGATACTTCGGAAGCCCTGTTCGTTCATATTGACACTTCCCCCTTTATTACTGAATATCGACGTAACGACTCACTTTATAATGTACTTGGACAGGATACTCATTCCCAACTCCATTGGATTGATTCTGTATTAGCTTATTCTCATGCAAGTTGGAAAATTGTTATAGGTCACCATCCTATTTATTCCTCTGTGGAAAATCATGGAAACAATAAGGAATTGATTGATTCAGTCCTGCCATTGTTACAAAAATATAACGTTCGAATCTATTTATGCGGGCATGAACATTTTCTTCAGTATTTAGTGCATGGCAATACCAATTTCTTCGTGTGTGGAGGTGGTGCCTTATCCAGACCCGTAAGTCAACGTGACGATGTTATTTTCGGGGTTGGCTCCCCTGGTTTTATGTCAATGACTCTTACTTCGGAAACTGCCAGAACTGTGTATTTTGATGAAAAAGGTAATAATCTCTTTTCTACCACTATTCATCTGCACTGAAAGAAATATTTAATAAAAATGCCCGCATACACGGGCATTTTTATCCTGTTAAACTATAACTTCCTTTACTTCAATAGAATCATTTTGTTTGTACTTCTGAATGTATCCGTGCTCTCTGTGGATTTTGCATCCAAAGTATAATAGTAAACTCCACTTGGTAAATCACCGGCACTTACATTAATTCTATATTTACCGTCTGCTTCAAAACCATTAATTAATTCCTTTACTGCTTCTCCCAATGAATTGTAAATTGTCAGTTTTACAAAACTATCCTCTGGCAAATTGAAACTGATCGTAGTGGATGGATTAAATGGATTTGGATAATTCTGTCCAAGGAAATATGAAAGTGGGGTAACATTTACATCTTCATCTACTATCTGTGAATATTTTGATGTCCCATTCATATCTATTTGCTTTAATCTGTAATAATATTTTCCTGAAAAGAAGAGCGATTTATCGGTAAATGAATATTCTCTGAAAGTAGTAGAATTTCCCGCACCTTCGACCGATCCGATTTTCTGCCATTCGGAGCTATTGACTTTCCTTTCAATTTCGAATCTTGAATTGTTCAATTCAGTTGCTGTTTTCCAGTTTAGCTTTATTGAGTTGTTTGTCAATACGCAAGTAAATGCTCTAAGTTCTACCGGTAATGGTGACTTAAACAATGTTAATGTATCAATCATTGTATTTACATTATTATAAACCGACATTTTAAGACTGTTAGGAGTAAAATCAAAAATTCCATAACAATAATCGCTTACAGTTTTTATTGTGTAAGACGCTGATCCTACTGGGTATAAAGGCGCACCGGCTGAACCGATAACTACATGGTCTAATCCGCTTACCCTGTTGTGCTGATAAAAGTGATTATGTCCGTTTAATACAAGATCAACTCCTTTAGGTACAAATATATTTACTGCCATTGCTATCATGTTAGCATCTTCCGTATGAGCTCCGCTCCCCCCGGCAGTATAACCGGGAATATGACCGACTACTATTTTCCATTTACTGGTTGTATTGCTTAAATCGCTCATTACCCAGTTATATTGAGCACTTCCGACAGTATACGGAAGTTGCGTATTTAGTATTAATATATGAATGTCGCCATAATCAAAAGAATAATAATCTTCTAACCCGGAACTTGACTGCGGTGCCTTGGAAAACGCTTTTGTGTTAGTACTCCAGGTTTCATGATTCCCCGTTGCCCAGAAAAAAGGAATATTCGAAATGTTGTTTAATTCATTGGGTAGGAAAAACTCACTCTTATAATACGAATAGGTGGAACTGTAACAAACATCTCCTCCCTGTAACAGAAAAACCGGATTAGCTGCATTAATTAAAGCGGCTATTTGGCTATGAGGACTTGTATTTGTTCGCATATCCGCTTCCCATGCAAACCTGAAACTACTCCCCGCCAAAGGTGCTGTTCTGAAATTATAATCACTTGATGTTGATGTTAGTTGAACTGCCTGGTAATGGTAAACAGTGTCAGGCAAAAGACCTGTAAGCTTAATTTTATGAACATAGGTAACCGGGGATGCTGTAGTTGATGAATAAAGTTCATCACTCGCTGTCATTCCATAAGATGTTGTTAACCCATAATTTACAGTGACCGGGTCAGTTGTAGAGCATTCTACTAAAACATAAACTGAATTAGTCGTCACTCCCATAAGATATGGCTGCATTGTAATACTGGCGTGCAGGTTTATTATAAACAACAATAAACTTAAGGCAATTGTTTTTTTCATCCTCTGGTTTCCTTCTTAAAAATGAAGCGTTAATATGGACAAATTTTTGACAACTAAAAAGAATATTATTTCACTATTTAATAAATTTTTGCACATCAAATTTCAAATTCTTTTATGGATTTTATGAATATTTATTTATTCAGTTTATATTTGGGGAAACAATTCAAAAAAAATAAAAATGAAGATTATCGCATTTACAGGTTTGGCTCAATCAGGCAAAACAACAGCAGCAAATTATATCCATGGAGCAAAGATTTTAAGTTTTGCAGATCCGGTCAAACAGATTGCACTGTCGTGCTTTAATTGGGATGGGGTTAAAGATGAAAAGGGAAGAAGGCTTCTTCAGGTAATTGGCACTGAATGTGGCCGGGCTTACGATTATGATATCTGGGTTAAGAAAATGAGGGAACTAATAAATAAAATTGCTCCTCTTTATGACATTATCGCAATAGATGACTGCAGATTTGATAACGAATCTAAACTCGTTCGGGAATTGGGTGGAATTGTAATCGAAATTATTCGCCCCGGATGCACTCCCGACGGCCACGCTTCAGAACAGGGGATAAGTCAGGATTTAATTGATAACCATATCTTTAATAACGGAACTTTAGACCAGCTCAAAGAATCCGTTCTTAATATTGTAGCCGGATATCTTTAAGTATTTAATCCCATTCCCTTTGTCTTGTATTTTGTATCAAAACAATAATATATTCCTTCCGGTATCTTTCTAAAAAAGTTATTTAATTTCTTCCTATAACCATTGTAATTGATATTTTATATAATAATCTTGTTGCAAAGACTAAATTACCCGGTAAATAAATTAATCAGGATAGATTATGCGGACAGTCAGAGAAATTCTAAATAAAAAAGGAAACTTAATCTGGTCGGTTTCTCCGGATGCTACAGTTTATGAAGCCCTCCAGTTAATGGCTGAGAAAGAGGCAGGCGCTGTTTTAGTCATTGATAATGGGAAAATTAAGGGAATTTTATCCGAACGTGATTATGCACGTAAAATAGTTTTGCATGGTAAGTTCTCAAAGGATACTCGTGTAATAGATATTATGTCTGATAAAGTTATCTATGTGGAACCCTCCCAGAGTATTGAAGAATGTATGGCTATAATGATTAATAAAAAGATACGACATTTGCCTGTAATGGAATATAATAAACTTTCAGGGATCATCTCAATTGGCGATGTCGTGGAAGCTGTTCTTGAGGAAAAAGAGTCGGTTATAGGCGAACTTACCCGGTTTATTCAGGGTACCTGAAATTATTCTGTCAATTTCTTCCTCTTTAAATCATAGTATGAAAATTCTGTGACTTCCGGAACACTCCGGCTTTTACCTCTTCTCTATTTTCTTCCTTCAAATTCATTCACGGGTTTCCTTAACAAATTAAATATGGTGAAAAATTAAATAATTCTATTTTTTAATAATTATAAAGGAAAAATTATATGGCAACTCTGAATCCCTATCTAAACTTTGCTGGAAATACCGAAGAAGCATTTAATTTTTATAAATCAGTCTTTGGTGGTGATTTTACAACGATCCAACGCTTTAAAGATACACCCGAAAAAGATCGCGTAGCTGCTAATGACCGGGAAAAAATTATGCATGTCGGCCTCCCGATTGGAAAAGAAAATGTTCTTATGGCTACTGATGCCCTCGATTCAATGGGACATCATGTCACACCAGGTAATAACATTCAGCTTTCCCTTGAAACCCAAAGTAAAGAAGAAACTGAAAAAATATTTAATGGACTCTCAGTAGGAGGAAAAATAACAGTCCCTTTGGCAGATACTTTTTGGGGAGCCTATTTTGGAATGCTGACGGATAAATTTGGTATCCAATGGATGGTTAATTATACCAAACCTAAATAAAGAAAAATTCTTAAATTAATAAAACTCCCCCGGTATTTTCCGTCGTTTTATGGCTTTCAGTTTTTGGTGAGAATGAAAGTTTATTTTATTAAATTTACAATATGAAAGATGATACCAAAAACAATAATCCATTAGCGGAAGTGTTTGGATTTCCGATAATAAATAATACTTCTAAAGCATTACGTTACAGGGTGGAAAAATTATGCCCCTATAATAATAAGGTTCCCAACTGCACTAAGGATAAGGCGAACAGTCCTCTCGGGGTGTGTAGTATTTTTCATGGAGAAAATCCCACAATTACTTGTCCAACGAGATTCAGGGAGGATTGGATTATTGTTGAAAATGCAGCAAAGTTTGCTTTCAAGGAGAAGACTCAGTGGACTTCATTATCAGAAATTAGACTATTGGATAAAAATGGTCTTTCAGCAGGGAACATTGATTTTGTTTTGGTTGCATATAATGAAAAAGGTCATCTAATTGATTTTACATCTCTGGAAGTTCAAGGAGTTTATATTTCGGGTAATTTGAGAAATCCGTTTGATACATATATGGCTGCTCCTAGTTCTGAATTTAATTGGCAGATGAGCTATAATTATCCTAAACCCGACTATTTATCTTCTTCGAGAAAGAGGCTTATTCCACAGATGCTTTATAAGGGCGGGATTTTTAATAGTTGGGGTAAAAAGCAAACTGTTGCTTTACAAAAGTCATTTTTCGATACTCTACCTGAATTGCCTACGGTAAAAAAAGAAAAAGCAGATATTGCTTGGTTTTTGTATGATTTAATCCTTGATCTCAAAAGTCAACAATTTAATTTGACATTGGTGGATACTGTTTATACAGAGTTCGCTCCGGCACTTTTAAAAGTAACTAATCCTGAACCAGGTGATATCTCGGAATTTATGAACCTTCTTCAAAGCAGGCTTGATGAACGCCTAGATGGAAATCCTCCCGATGCGCCTTCGTTAACGGATATTGTGAACAGTTAGATGGCAACACAATTAAATATATTTGGGAATGATCAATCAGGTTTACAACATGATAAGCTTGTAAATATTGCCTCTATTCCGCTTCGAAGCCCTTTTCGTTATCCAGGTGGTAAAACTTGGTTAATACCGACTGTCCGTGCCTGGCTTAAACAGCAGCAAAATGGCAAAGAACTAATAGAGCCTTTTGCTGGTGGCGGTATAGTAAGTCTTACGGCAGCATTTGAGAAATTAGTTGATCGTATAACAATGGTGGAGCTAGATGAAGAAATTGCTGCTGTCTGGGAAGTGATACTGAGGGGGAATAATCAATGGCTTGCAAATAAAATTCGAAACTTTGATCTCACACTTGAGAATGTAACAAAGGAGTTGAAGAATCCAAGCAATGATCTGCACGATATTGCGTTCCGTACTATACTTAAAAATCGAATTCTGCATGGTGGAATTATAGCCAAAGGATCAGGAATTATTAAGAACGGTGAAAATGGAAAAGGGATGGCTTCAAGGTGGTATCCTACTACTTTAATGAATAGAATCACCGCTATCAATTTGGTTAAGAATAAAATAGATTTTATTCGTGGTGATGCTTTTGAGATAATAGAAAAGAATTTAAATGTTGAGGATTGTTTCTTTTTTCTGGATCCTCCATATACGGTAGCTGGGAAAAGACTTTATACGTATTTTAATGTTGATCATGAAAAACTATTCTCCCTGGCGGCACAGATAAAGGGTAAATTTATGTTAACATATGATGATACATCGGAAATCAGATCCTTAGCAAATAAATATAATTTACCTTATGTCCATATTCCGATGAAGACGACACATCATATTGAGAAAAACGAGATTATTATATCTGATAATTTTAACTGGCTTCCTAATAATAATTAAAGAAATATATAGTAAAAGTAGGTCTAATTGTTAAATTTATTTTAGACTCAATGTAGTATTCCAAATAATTCAAACAACTCTTCTATTTATCCAATATTTATTTAATACCTGGAACCAGAAAAAAGGTAACAAAGTGGGAGAAATCGAATTATCTTTCAGAGGAGATGGCCGTATAAAACAAAAGTGGGTCAACAGAGTTAACCCACTTCATATAATTTCGAGGTTTCACCTCGTTTGGCTCCGCGAGCAAGACTCGAACTTGCAACCCTTCGGTTAACAGCCGAATGCTCCACCATTGAGCTATCGCGGAATATTGTTAAAAAGGAGTATAAACATAATCACTACTGGCTAATTTGTCAATACTTTCACATAAATAAATTCCCCGTTTTGACCCTATTTAATGAACTTTATCTTAATATTCACTATTTCGCTCCTGCTGCCTGTCCTTACCGGCGGACCCCATGTCCCAACTCCCGAAGATACATAATAATTCGTATTTCCTTTCTTCTTGTATCCACGGCTTATCTCGTAAATTTTGTCCGTAATCAGGTTTAATGGGAATAACTGCCCATGATGTGTATGCCCGGATAATTGCAGATCCACTCCGCTTTCCATCGCCTCTTCCAGTTGAAATGGAGTATGGTCCATAAGTATAATAGGGAGGTTCTTTTCTGAATTTTCAACTAAATCCTTTAATGATTTCCTCCTTCTTAACCCTTTTGATCTGTCCTCCCTCCCTATTAAAACAAAACCATTATTCACAGTTATCGATGTATCCCTTAAAGGAATAACATTTAGTTCTTTCATATAATTAACCGAAGAATCCACTCCGTTTATATATTCATGATTTCCCGTTATGCCATATATCCCCATCGGAGCTTTAAGATTCTTAAATGAAAATCCTATCTCCCTGTCTCTTAATACTCCTGCTTTATCATCAACTAAGTCACCGGCAACAAAAACAATATCGGGATGCAGTGCATTTATTTTTTGTACAATATCCTCAGCAAAATCGTCACGGTTAATAGTTGAAAGATGAATATCCGAAATCAGTACGGCATTCAGTTCCTTCAACGTGGAATTCCTTGCTGGTATTTCCACATCTAAAGTGTTTACCTTTATCATCCTTGCATTTATATGTCCGCCTATTACAATAATTATTACAATTACTGTCACAATTCCTAAGACTATTAATTTCACCGATAAATAATTGTTAAATACCGGTATGATCTTAAATCCCC
>JARLHC010000116.1 GCA_031292455.1 Ignavibacteriaceae bacterium | reverse complement strand
GCCATTTCAATTTGGTTTCTTAATATATAAAGCTTGTATAGATCAGTGTTAATGGTATCAATATCTGTATTTTTTGTGTAGGCCTCTTTTGATCTGTAATCTTTATGTGGGGAACAAGAGGTTATCATTTCCATCTCAAGCTTCGTAACGTTATGCTCAAATATCGTTTCCATAATATCCTCCATATCATTTCCGTGCATACGTTTGTATTATAACGAAAATAATTATTAAAAACTAATACAAAATTTTATCCATCCATTATTCTAATACCTGATTTTTTTAGTACTATTAATGTGATATCATCGTTTACCGGAGCTGAGTCTGTAAAGCTCTTTAGTGAAGCTATAATTGAGGATTTAATTCCTTCAGCTGTTTTTGATGCATTATTCTTTATAACCAGATTTAATCTTTCTTCACCGTATTCCATTAAATAATTGTTCATAGCTTCCGTAATTCCATCTGTAAAGAAAATAAGTATATCTTCCTGTTCCGGTAATAAATTAATTTCTTCCAGTGTATTTTCAAATATACCATTCCTGTTCAACCCTATCCCGATCCCCTTTGGTATTATGTTAATGCATTTGCCTGCTTTCTGGCTGTAATGTATCATCGGAAGATGTCCTGCTCGGCAGTACTGAAGCGAACCATCCTCCTTAATTGTAGAAAGATTAATTGTAAAAAATGTACCCGGCCTGAACAAATTAACTAAATTATCATTTAACAAGGATAAAATATCTTTTGGTGATGAATGAGTTTCCAAAATATGTCTGAAAAGAACCTGTACCTGCACCATATGAATTGCTGCCGCCATCCCTTTTCCTGATATATCCCCAACTGCCAATATTAAATCATTCCCTTTGTGAATAAAATCATAATAATCTCCCCCAACGCTTTTTGCCGTTTCGGAATAAATACTTATATCATAATTATTATTCTTGGGGGGTGAATTCGGTAATAAAGAATTCTGGATATTCCTTGCAACTGAAAGTTCCTCGTTATATGTTATTTTATCGGCAAGCTCTAACGCAATCAACAGATTTAAAAGCAGAAATCCGACAAATCCCCATCCAAGACTTCCTGCTAACACTGCTTCAAGCAATACTATTAAAGATATTATATATATTATACGTCTGGCAGGGGATAATTGTAAAAGAAATCCTTTGAACAATTTTCTTATAAAACGAATCTTTCCCCGGAAAGTCTTCCCAAGAGGTTCGGGTTTTTCCATTCTATTTACATAAAATGAATATACCTCGGGAACTTCTCTCTTCAGGAGGTTCTGAACTTCCTTATAACTTAAACCTTCAGTGATATCTCTGAGCACATTTTCTAGTCTGTTGATTCTGTTATGTTTCAATTATTATTTATCTCTCAGTTAAAATATTAAGGACAAATATTTCATCATCAGAATGTCAGGTTTCCGATTACTTTTCCTTACAATTTCCTCAAAACACTGAAGATATTCAATTAATATTACACTGTCGGTCGGATTTTGTGGTAAACTGAGTATAATTAGTATGGTTTTATCTGTTATGAAGCTATTTATTTAATTCTGCCTCAAAATCTTTGGGGCGTAAATCATCATATATTTTCTTCAACTCATCGTAAGCAAAAACACTCCCACGAACTGCAGCTGATCTGAAGTAATAAACCGCCTTGGATAAATCCCTGGATACAATCATTCCATGATAATAACAGTCGGCTAATGAAAGTTGAGAAATTAATGAACCCTTCTCTTCGGAAGTCTTTAAATAGTTAAATGAATCGATTTTATCTTTAATATTTATTTCGCCATATAAATTTGCTATTTCCAATCTTATCTTTGCTTCTTGGCTTCCTTTATCGGCAGCCAGTTTCCAAATCCCAACACCTTTTTCTTTGTCCTGATTTACATATTTACCTTTAAAATAATCCTGCCCCAACTCTATAACTGAAACAATATTACGCAATGTGGCTGATTTCTGTAATAAATTAAATGCATCCTTGTCCGTAATCTGTTTATCAAAACCGAGTGATTGCAGTCCGTACCAGACATACATTGCGTCCGGGTTATTCTTTTCCACTTTTTTCTTAAGGATGTTAAAGAAATCTTTCTCCTTTATTAGATTATAAAGCAATACTGAGCCCTTCCTCGAATCAGTCTTTGATGAACGGATATAAAATTCCGCTGCACCAATTGGATCTTTTGTAAAATGTATTCCTTTTTCTGCATAGTGTCCCAGAATATTCAATGCTTCAGGACATCCATAATCTGCTGCTTCCAGGAAAGTGGGTATAAAAGTAGAATCTATATAGGCCGTACTGTCTTTTGTCAGCTTAACCGAGTTTTCCAGCTCTTTGTTAGAAGAATTCTTTATGTCCTCAACCAAATCCGATTCATTTAATGAAGGGATGGAGTCTGATATTACATCAAAGTCTATAAAAACTAATCCAGAGGATGACTGAAGTGAATTGTCATTATTATTGTCCTGTCTCGTATTTACATTTGATTTACTTTTAGATTTACTTAAAAGCTTTGGAGTTGTATCCACTACTGCAGGTGCATATTTCTTAAACTTTACTAAAGTTTCTTTCGCAGGGATATAATTCATATTAGCAGACTTTTGAAGCCATTTATAAGCTTCAGCCATATCGCGTTTAATTATAAGGTTATCTGTATATAATAACCCTATAACAAACTCTGCCTGCGGCATTCCATCCAAAGCTGCAAAATAAAAGGATTTAAATGCATCATATGGGTTCCATTCAACACCCCAGCCATTAATTAGAAGGATACCATAATTGTATTCAGCAGCACTTAGTTTTTGTTCTGCTGCCTTCTTAATCCAATATGCGCCTTTTATTGTATCAGCCAGCATATCCTTTCCTGTAAGGTATCGTATACCAAGTTCGTGTTCTGCTTTAGCATTCCCGGCCTGTGCTTCTTTGTTAAGTTCAAATTGTTCCCAAAGAGTATATGATAAATCGGGTTGATAGAAAGAAACGTAGTTCCTGCCGGGTCTGTTATTCTTAAAAGCCAGACTTTTAGATGTGTCCTGTGCTGATAATTTACATGATATTATTATGAAAATGCAGAAGAATAAACTGACTTTTCTGATCAAATGATATGCCCTTATAATAATTTCTATTTAGACTTATATCAAATTAATAAGTTTAATCAAATAATATGTATTAATTATAATTGCCCAAATAAAAATCCGAAAGATCTGCCCCTTATTTATCATTATAATATGTTCCGAATAATTGACTATTGTTTTATAATAATGTTTTATGTAATATTAGTCACAAACAAATAATCGAATAACAATTAGAAAAGCAAACATTTGAATAATTCTTTACCTTCATCTCATACTGATAATTGTAACAAAACACCTGGTTTAGAAGAAAATCTTCAAAGTGTAAAAATGCTTCTTGAAAAAGAAAAAAAGCGTTCTGAACTTTTAGAAATAGAATTAAAAGAGAAGGAAAACCTCCTGAGGGAAGTTCGGCATCGGGTTAAAAATAATCTGCAGGTTGTATCCAGTCTGTTGAATATACAATCTGATTATGTCAAAGATAAAGAGGCCCATAAATTATTTATTAATAGCCTTAACAGAATTAAGGCTATGGCAATGGTTCATGAGAATATTTATCAGACAAGTAATTCATCAGGAATTGATATTGATAAATACTTAAAAGACTTGGTAATATATCTCTTTCGATCATATAATATCAACGCCGGTCTGATCAAATTAAATATTGATATCGGTTCGTTTTCTTTATCGCTTGATACTGCTATAACCTGTGGGCTTCTAATAAATGAAATCATTTCCAATTCTTTTAAACATGCTTTCCCGGATGGCAGGTCAGGAAATGTTCAATTAAGCATTCAAGATTCTGCAGATCAATATATAATGGTCGTATCTGATGATGGAATTGGATTGCCTGATAATATAAAACTAGAAAATCATAGTCCATTCGGTTTGCTATTAATTAGTACCCTTGTTGACCAAATAAATGGAAATATTGTGTTGGAAAAGCAAAATGGTACTAAGTTTACTATAAATTTTCCCAATAAAATAATCTGAACAGCAACTTCTGATTTTTGCATTTATTTGAAAATAATCTTACTTTATGGGTGTGAGCAGTTTATTATGTAATTTTATATATCCTGCATCGGTCTTGTTCTCTTTAATTCTTTGACAGATTCTTAATTTATTTCCTGATATTCAATGATGGTTAAAGTCATGCAATGCGATATCAGAAACAAGAATATTATTTTCCCATCCACTTGCGGAATTTATCTGTTAAATCCCCAACCCTTGTTATTTATTCTATTTATAATAATTCTACTATTTCAATTATCATACTCTCCATTAAAGATTTGTGACAAGGGGTAACTATGAGGAATAACATTTCAAGAGCAAAGAAAGTCCTTCATAAAAGCAAAAAATATCAGCTTAAACAAAAGTTGATTTATGAAAACAAATTCCTGAATAATATTTTAAGCTTGGCCTTAGATATATCAAAATTGACCATCGATTATAAAGAATTGATTAACACCACTGTAAAAAATATAGTTCAATCATTAGGTGATGCAGGAGTTATTCACCTTTTGAGTGAAAATGAAATAGATGGTTTCGCCGAATTCACGTATAACAATAATGAAAAAGCAGCGGAGATTTTGAAATTAGTTATTTCGGAAATTCCCGATAATCTAGGTGGTAGTCTATGGAAATATGTGATAAAAACCGGAGAATCTATTGTTCTTCCTGAAATTAAAAATATCAATAATATTTTTTCTAAATCCCGGTATAAGAATAATTTTGAATCCCTCGGTTTATCAAAATTAATTATTGTTCCCCTTCTCTGGCAGAACAAAGCAATCGGTGCTTTAAGCCTTCTGCGTTATGAGAAAATGAATTCTTTTAACAGGGATGACCTCGCCTATTTACAGAATACAGCAACTATCCTATCCTTTGCAATTTCCAATTCAAGATTGCTAAAAGTGCTTGTTAAGGAAATAGAAGAACGTAAGATGTTGATGCGGGAACTTTACCATCGGACAAAAAACAATTTACAGGTCATCAGTTCACTTCTCCGTATAAAGTCTGATCTTGTTGAAAATGATGACATGAAGAATATTTTAGAAGATATGGGAAACAGGATACAGACTATAGCACTTGTTCATCAGAAACTTTATCAGTCAAAGAGTTTATCCCACATAGATCTTAAAGATTTTATAACTGACTTATCGAGTCTGCTAATGTCAAGCTACTCTTTATATCAAAAAAAGGTAATAATTGAATTGTTCCTTGATAGCATTGTAGTTTCGATAGATAAGGCGATACCTTGCGGATTGATAATAAATGAATTGATCTCCAATTCTTTGAAATATGCATTCCCTGGTGACAGGAAAGGCAGAATTATGATACATCTTCACAAGTCGGACGATGGAACAACTGAAATTAATATCTCCGATGATGGTATTGGTATCCCGGACGATAATAAATTCATGGAAATGAATACACTCGGAATGCTGTTATTAAAAAGTATCGCAGAAGAGCAATTACAAGGTAAGTTAAGCATTGAAACGAATAATGGGGTTTCCTCTACAATTCGATTTAAGGATATATTATATTAGATTAACTGATAAGTTATTTTTCAGCTTATAGACAAATAATATCCTCTATTAAAATTGCCGTATATGATTTTAGCTTGTTTGATTTTTCACTAAATTTGATTCCAATTAATTCGGATCCATTTTGATTATTCAGATACTAAATTTTTCATTTCCGGAAGTATTAAGTTATTATTGTAAGAAATATAAAATACATCCGGAATATTTCTGCAATGGAATTATGGGGATGGAATTAAGGGGTAATTCTACTGATTATTCTGAAAATATTAAGAGAATCGTTTTAGAAAAAAATGAGTTTTTAAAAGAATATATAAATAAGGAAAATGATAATTATGATTTCCTTATGTTAGGCTCAATTGAAAACTTTAAGATGTTTGCAAAAGAATTTATTTCGGCAGGGGATAAATCTCTGGAATACAAAATGAACGATGTGATAAATAATTATGAGAATATTGATAACAAAATTTATAAGATCGGTAATAAAGAATTCAATTTTAGTAATGCTTATGTGATGGGAATTCTAAATGTTACTCCTGATTCGTTTTCGGACGGGGGGGCGCATTTTGACAAAGATAATGCTGTTAAATATGGTATCCAGCTTCTTGATGAGGGAGCCGATATAATTGATATTGGTGGCGAATCCACACGACCGGGTGCTGCAAAAATAAGTGAGGAAAATGAATTAAACAGAATATTACCGGTAATAAAGGGTATTTTAGCAGAGCGAAATGAGGCTATAATATCTGTTGATACTACTAAACCTGTTGTTGCTGAAGAAACTTTAAAATCAGGAGCAAGAATTATAAATGATATTAGTGGTTTAACATTTTATCCGGAAATGCTTTATGTTATTAAAAAATATGAGGCATCTGTCATCATTATGCATATTAAGGGAAATCCTTTAACAATGCAGGAAAATCCGGTATATAAAAATCTTATGCAGGAAATTTATGATTTTTTGTATTTACAGTCCCAGTTGGCACTTAATGCCGGGGTAAATAACATATTTATTGATCCGGGAATAGGATTTGGTAAGTCAATTGATCATAATTTTGAAATAATTAAAAGAATTGGTGATCTGAAAAGCCTGGGATTCCCAATTTTAATAGGGAATTCCAGAAAATCATTTATTGGAAAAACCCTGAACCTTGACCCGCAGAATAGAGACCTGGGCTCTGCCGTAATGAATGCAGTCTCAATCAGAAATGGTGTTAGAATTATACGCACACATAATGTGCGATATGGTGTTCAAACCATTAACTTAATTAATAAAATCCGTTGAGTATAAATGTTTGAAATATTTAAAATTGGATTCCTCACTGTAAACTTTACTGACCTAATTGATATAATTATTGTATCATTTATTATATACGAGCTATATAGATTACTGAAAGGTACTATTGCTGCACAGATATTTATTGGACTCTGTATTATCCTTATACTTTCATTTATTTCTCAGGTTGCAAATTTTAGGGCATTGAGTGCCTTATTGAAATTAGTTACCGATATTTGGGTTATAGCATTTCTTATTCTTTTTCAACCGGAAATAAGAAGACTTCTTGTATTTGTTGCTCAAAACCCAATTTTCAGAATATTTGTAAAACATGAATCCAACGAGGCAGCTGAAATAATTACTGAAGCTTCTTTCGAATTAGCTCAGCAGCAGCATGGTGCATTAATAATACTTTGTAAAACAACCGGTATTAGGAGTTTTGCTGAAACTGGTGAACAGATAAATGCAAGGCTGTCAAAAGATTTACTGAGAACAATATTTTTCCCCCGTTCTCCTTTGCATGACGGTGCAGTGGTTATTAGTGGAAATTTAATTGAGGCTGCAAGATGTACTCTCCCTTTATCTGCCAACACTTTCGTAAATGGTGAAGCACTTGGAATGAGACACAGAGCAGGTCTGGGAATTTCTGAACTGACAGATGTAATAAGCATCATAGTTTCAGAAGAAACAGGAGGCATTTCAATTGCTGAAAATGGACATATGATTAGGGAGCTCTCCAGAGATGCTTTAAAGAAGAAATTAACAAGAGCAATTAAATCTCCTAATACAAAAGGGCTGAGAAGAATAATGGATGCGCTCTATAGATAAAGATAGGCGACTTTCTGTATGCAATATTTATTAATTCTAAGATTCGATTATCACATTACTTGGTTTTATGACTGATCCCAAATGGAGAATAAAAAAACTTAATTCGAAAATATCTTTCAAAAAGGCAACTTGTATAATTCTTAATGAAAGGTCTGCAAATCTTATTAGGTTAATAAAGAAATATTTAAAAAGTAACACTGCTGAAAATTTGCATAATGTCAGGATATCTCTAAGAAGACTGCGTTATAACATGGAATTATTTTATGACCTTTATGACAGGAAGAAGTTCTTAAAATTATATATTGCGATTGAGAAACTTCAGGACACAACAGGTAATGTAAGAGATAATTATATATTAAAACAAAATATCCTGTTATTTGGAAAGGAGGAGCAATTTTCTTTTCTTGAAAGTCTATATGTTAAAATTGAAGAAAAAGAAAACTTATTAATTGATGACCTGAAACATGAACTCTCCTCTTTTATTCTATCAGCAGAATTAAAGAATTTTATGAAAATAATAAAATAGAAGGAGGTTTTATGACTTTAAAATATTTTTCTCATTCGGCGTTCCAAATTACTACCGATGACGGAATTAAAATACTTATTGATCCTTTTCTGGATAATAACCCGACTTCGCCTGTTAAATCGAAAGATGTGAAAGCGGATTATATAATACTTTCCCATGCGCATGGTGACCACTTGGGGGATACATTCAAAATCGCTTCCAAAGATACTTTAATCATCAGTGTTAGTGAACTTGCTAATTATTGTATAGCGAAAGGGTTTAAAGCTCATAATATGCATATTGGAGGAAGTTTTGATTTTCCTTTTGGCAGGGTTAAGTTTACTATTGCACATCATGGATCGAAAACTCCTGAAGGAGATTATGCCGGTGAACCCGCAGGAATAATTCTCACATTAAAGAATAAATCTATCTACCATACAGGAGATACCGGACTTTTCAGCGATATGAAACTCATCGGGGAAATGAATAAGATTGATTATATGCTTCTCCCAATAGGGGATAACTATACTATGGGGATAACTGATGCTGTAAAGGCTGTAGAATTAGTTAATCCTAAAATTGCAATACCTATGCATTACAATACTTTTCCTGTGATAAAAGCTGATCCATATGAATTTAAAATGAAAGTAGAAAATAAAGGACTAAAATGCAAGGTTTTGAACTATGGAGAGGAAATTGATTTATAAATTGGAATAATTATCTTATGAAAATAGTTCCAGAATAACTATTTTAGAAAATCGTTTACAGGTCTTTTTAATTATTATCTAGTATAAACCTTAATGTTTAAAGTTATAGCTATTGCAAACCAAAAGGGAGGTGTGGGTAAAACTACAACTTCTATTAATCTATCATCTTCCCTGGCTGCAGCTGAAAAAAAGACACTCTTGATTGATATTGATCCGCAATCAAACTCCTCCTCCGGATTAAGTGTAACTAACCATTCTCCGTCTGTTTATGAAGTATTAATTGGCACAATTGATATAAATGATGCTATTATTAATACTTATATGCCTTTTCTGGATATGCTTCCGGCTAATATTAATCTTGTCGGAGCTGAAATAGAAATGGTTGACCTGGAGAACAGAGAGGGTCTGTTAAAAAAAGCCCTGTCCGGAATGCAGAAAGATTATGACTATATAATTATAGATTGTCCTCCTTCCCTGGGACTCCTTACTTTGAATGCTCTAACTTCAGCGGATTCGGTTTTAATTCCAGTTCAATGTGAGTATTTTGCCCTGGAAGGTTTAGGACAACTTCTTAATACAATAAATATTGTGAAACAACACTTTAATAAAAATCTGACTATTGAAGGCGTTCTTCTTACTATGTTTGATACAAGGTTAAAACTTTCACATCAGGTTGCCGAGGAAGTAAAAAAGTATTTCGGCGAAAAGGTTTTTGATACTATTATCCACCGTAATGTCAGGATATCAGAATCCCCCAGCCATGGCAAACCCGTAATCTTGTATGATGCAGTATCATCCGGTTCGAAGAACTATATTTCTTTAGCTTCTGAACTGCTTCAAAGGAATTCTTCTGTGTGAATGTAACTATGAATAAAATAAAACCTGCTTTAGGACGCGGATTAGATGCACTGATGAACCCTCAGAATTATCCGCATGAATCTACGGAATCAATGTCCTATGATGATCTGCAAAAGGACGATGGTAAATTATATGATATCCTCGTTAAAATTGCTGTAGAATTAATTTCTCCAAACCCCTTCCAACCCAGGGTTAATTTCGATCCTGCCACTATGGAAGAATTGAAAAAATCAATCCTGGAGAATGGTCTTATTCAGCCGATTACTGTAAGAAGAGCCGGGAATAACCGGTATGAACTGATTTCCGGGGAAAGAAGATTAAGAGCCTGTATCGAAATCGGCTATAGGGAAATACCTGCCTATATAATAAAAGTCGATTCTGAAGAGACCATGCTGGCAATGGCTCTTATTGAAAATATCCAGAGGGAAAAACTTAATCCTATTGAAATTGGCATGGCTTATAAAAGACTTATGGATGAATGCCATTTAACTCAGGAACAAATTGCTGATAAAGTAGGAAAAGACAGAACTACCGTTGCAAATTCAATTAGATTATTGAAACTTCCGAAAGAAATATTGGATTGCCTTATTTCTGAACAAATAACACCTGGTCATGCAAGAGCTCTTATCAATATTCCAAGTGAAGCCATGCAGTTGGATGCCCTTAAGAAAATTCAGGATGGAGGTTTGTCCGTTAGAAAAGTGGAACAATTAGTAAAGAAATTTCTTACGGAAGGGAAAACACATAAAAAATCAGTATCTTTTTCTGAAAATAGCACCAGAACTTCAGCAAGTATAAATGATGTTGAGGATAAACTAAGAAAAATATTCGGGACAAAGGTTTTGTGCAGACAAAAACAAAATGGTACGGGGGAGATTGTAATTGAATTTTATTCAACCGATGAACTTGAACGGCTTTTTGAATTATTTGAGATTATTGATAAACCATATCATTAAAATATTTCTCTTCCTCATTATCATTAGCTTTGCTGTCAAACCCCAGGATGATAAGGATAGTACTAAAAACGATACAGTATTCGTTATGCAAAAATCAGCATGGGGATCTGTATTAAGAAGTGCAGTTGTTCCAGGCTGGGGACAAATTTATAATGAATCTTATTGGAAAGCTCCTATTGTATGGGGGATCGGCGCATGGCTTATTTATAACTGGATACAGAATAATAAGAATTACAATACTTATAAAAATTTGTTTTTGCAAACTCCTTCATCTGATCCAAACGATCCCAATTTGGTTTATAGAAATTTTTACAGAGATCAAAGGGACCTGTTTGTCATTTATATGGGGATCACTTATCTG
Source organism: Ignavibacteriaceae bacterium (assembly GCA_031292455.1). GTDB lineage: Bacteria > Bacteroidota > Ignavibacteria > Ignavibacteriales > Ignavibacteriaceae > Fen-1301. The sequence continues at coordinate 6,474 of JARLHC010000116.1, read as the reverse complement.
CTTCAATTAGTGGACGCATATGTAGATGCGCACCTCTTTGATTTTACTGTGCAGGAAAATTATCAGTTAAGAATGCCGCTTATCATTTTTAGAATGAAATTTTAGTAAATTTTGTTGATTGTAAGCTAAAATTGACAGATTATTCCTCATCGATAAATAATGTATGAATAGTGAATGAAAAATATTATAATCTGTAAATCTTGCAATGCTGAAAATCCTTTTTATGAAGTAATATGTATCAACTGCCATTCCTATCTAAAGGAAAGAATTTTTAATATCGATCTTTGGCGGACAATTGAGGAGCTGATTGTAACTCCTGTAAATGCTTTCAGAAGGATAATTCAATCGGAGCATAAGAATTTTATAACATTGATGTTTATTTTGGCAGCTTTAAAACTCTTTATCAATTCTATTTTTATATCCCTTGTATTTTTTAAGAATGATAGGGCCATAAATTATTTTGTTACAAGATTCTTTTATTTTACCTGCGGGATGCTGCTATTATTCCTTGTAATTACTTTATTGTCTTTGTTAATCATTAAAGTCGGGGGTGTTAAAACACGATTTAATGATTTATTTGCTCTCTTCACATATTCCCTGATGCCTTATTCTTTCGCAGCAATTATATTATTCCCCATAGAAATTATTATCTTTGGAGAGTATTTGTTTTCAGTAAATCCATCGCCGTATGTCATTAAAAGTACGTTAGCTTGGATATTAACTGGCCTTGAATTTCTTTTGATATTATGGAGTTTATTTCTAACTGCCTCTGGGATTTTTGCACAAACAAAATCAATGAAGTTTTCAGTGGTAAGTTCCGTAATAGTAAATGTTATTCTTTATTTATCAATTTATTTTTACTCAGGTTATTTAGCATTATGAATACAAATCTGTTCGAAAAAGAAAAAGAGTATTTTATACATACCTATAAAAGAATACCGGTTGATATTTCTTATGGAGAAGGTGTATACTTGTATGATAAGCAGGGGAACAGGTACCTGGATCTCTTTTCAGGTCTTGGTGTAAATGCTCTCGGATATGCTCATCCCGGAATTGTAAAAGCAGTATCCGACCAAATATCTAAATATGCCCATTTGTCTAATTACTTTGTAACTGATATTCAGGTAGAATTCTCAGAAAAACTTCTTAAATGTTCCAGGATGTCCAAAGTATTTTTATCTAATAGTGGTACAGAAGCAGTTGAGGCTGCAATCAAATTAATAAGGAAGAAGTATGGACCGGATAAAAGGATTTTTTCATTAACAAACGCTTTTCATGGCAGAACATATGGTGCTCTCTCCTTAACAGCCAATACGAAATATAGGGCTCCGTTTTTACCTCTTCTGCCAAATATTTATCAGTTGGAATTCAACAGTTTAGATGATTTGAAGAAAAATCTTGGCCCGGATACAGCTGCTGTATTTGTTGAATTTATCCAGGGAGAGGGGGGTATAAATTTAGTTTCCGAAGAGTTTATAAAAGAACTGAAAATCCTGAAAGAAAAATATAATTTCATTCTTGTCAGTGATTGTGTTCAAAGTGGTATTGGCAGAACAGGAAAAGCTTTTGCACACGATTACTATGATATTAGTCCTGACATTATTCTTGCGGCCAAAGCAATCGGAGGAGGCCTTCCCTTGGGAGCTATGCTTGTAAATGATACTCTTGCAGAAGAATTTGCTCCAGGTGACCACGGTACTACCTTTGGGGGTAATTCTGTATGTTGTGCTGCAGGGAATGTGGTATTAACAGAAGTATTTGAACATGGTTTGGTTGATGAAGTTAAAAAGAATGGTGCCTATTTTATAGACCAGTTGATTGTTTTAAGGGATATGTATCCCGGCCATATAAAAGAGGTTAGGGGAAGAGGCTATATGATTGGTATTGATTTTAAATATGAATGCACAAATATTGTTGAGAAATTAAGAAACCGTAGAATATTCGCAAATTGTACTAATAATACTGTTCTAAGGTTACTACCTCCGTTGATACTGGAGAAAAATGATATAGACTTTTTCTTATATAATTTGCACGAAATAATTAAGGAAACTGATAAAATATAATGGCTCTTAAAACAGATGTTCTTGTCATAGGAAGTGGAATAGCAGGATTGTTTACCGCGCTGCAAGTCTCTGAATATACTGATGTTATTCTGATCACCAAAAAGAATCAGTCGGAATCAAATACAAATTATGCTCAGGGCGGGATTGCCTCTGTTATTGATACCAAAGATACATTTGAAAAGCATATTGAAGATACTTTAGTGGCCGGGGCAGGCTTATGTAATAAAAAAGCCGTTAGCATACTCGTTCACGAGGGTCCGGATAGAATTTATGATTTGATTGAACTCGGAACAAATTTTACTCGTAAGAATGGAAAATTGGACCTTGCTAAAGAAGGCGGTCATTCAATGCATAGAATTGTCCATGCAAGAGATTTTACAGGACAAGAAGTAGAAAGGGCTCTTATTGAAAGTATTAAGTTGCACCCGAATATTACAGTTATTGAAGACACTTTAGCAATTGACCTCCTTACAGAACATAATGCTAATAATCTTAAAGAAGCTACTTTAAATAACAGAAATTGTTGGGGAGCTTATGTACTTCTTTGCAACCAGAATAAAGTGGAAAAAATTACTTCTAAGGTTACCGTACTTGCAACTGGTGGATTAGGCCAGGTATACCTTCACACTACTAATCCGGCAATTGCTACAGGGGATGGATATGCAATGGCCTATAGATCCGGAGCACTTCTGGGAAATATGGAATTTATTCAATTTCATCCCACCAGTTTGTATACTACCGAAAAAGATCGGGACTTCCATACTCCTGCATTTTTAATATCAGAAGCAGTTCGAGGATTCGGGGGAATATTAAGAACTCAGGATGGCAATGAATTCATGGAAAAATATGATTCACGAAAAGAACTGGCTCCAAGAGATATTGTTGCACGGGCTATAGATAATGAATTAAAGAGAAGGGGAGACGAGTTTGTCTATTTAGATATTACACATAAAACGAAAGATGACATTTTAGAACACTTTCCGAACATATTTAAAACATGCATGAAGTACGGAATCGACATTTCAAAAAATTATATCCCTGTTGTTCCGGCGGCTCATTATGCATGCGGAGGTATTGTTGTTGATGAATTTGCAAGAACATCATTAAAAGGATTATATGCATGTGGAGAAGTAACCATGACAGGAGTTCACGGCGCAAATAGACTGGCAAGTAATTCCCTTTTGGAAGCTGTTGTATTCGGATATAGGGCATCTATGGATATTAAAGACTTAATTAAAAAATATGAGTCTGAGATTCCTGAAATACCGGATTGGGATGATTCGGGCACCCTGTCTGCCGATGAGAAAGTACTTATAACACATAGTACGAAAGAAGTTAAACAGGTAATGTGGGATTATGTAGGAATTGTCCGTTCAAATTTAAGGCTTGAAAGAGCATCTACTAGAATTCATAATATATTCTTAGAAACAGAAAATCTCTATAAAAAAACAAAAATATTCGAAGATATACTGGAATTAAGAAATCTTGTTGCATGTGCGCATATGATTATTAAATCTGCCCAACTCAGGAAGGAAAGCAGAGGTTTACATTATACATTAGACTATCCGACTCCGGATTTTTTAACTGAACCAAAAGAAACTTTAATTAGAAATACACATACATGATTATTCATATGTAAGAATGTCGGGATTTTCTTAATAATTTCCTTTAAGAAAATCCACAATTGCACCATATCTTATCCCCCTTGTACTTACAATGACTTCCGACAGGTTCAACAAATTCATCAGCTTATATAATATTATAGTACCTGCAAAAATAATATCCTCTCTTCCCACTATTACCTGCTTATATTTTCCCCCTATCTCATTTGAGGAAAGGAGAGATAATTCACCTTTCAATTTATTTATATCCTCAAGTTTTAATATCGAACCTTCAACTTCATCTTCATTGTAATTATCAAGTCCTTTTTGTATACAAGCAAGCGTGGTCGGAGTTCCGGCGATTGCTATTGCTTTTGTAGAACCAGGAATATTAAGATTAATAAATAGCTCGGAAAGGAAAGTCTCAAATTTATTGATCTCATTTGATAGGGGAGGATCATGTATAAAAAAATGTTCCGTACCGCTTACAACTCCCGTTTGAAAGCTATTTGAATATACAATACTTGAAGGATTACCATAAATAAGTTCTGTACTTCCTCCTCCAATATCAATTACTAGCAGATTGCTTTGCTCTTTATTTAGCCCCGATATTCCACCGAGGAAACTATATTCTGCTTCTTTCTTACCGTGTACAATATTAATTTGTATCCCAAGTTTATTCTTAACAGTATTAATTATAACCGAAGAATTAGCCGAAATCCGGAAAGCGTTAGTTGCAGTTACAAGCACTGTCTTACAATTATATAATTTTATGATATCAGAAAATTCTGATAAGATTACTAAAAGTTCTTGTATCTTATTTTCTTTAATATTATTGCCGGGAACTAATCCCTGGCCTATTCGCGGCATTCTATATTCGTTTTTTATAGTAATTATCTGTTGATTTTTAATTTCAGCTATAAGGAGAATTACTGTATTTGTTCCAATATCAATTGATGCAATTTTCATAAAAGTTCTTTATTTTGAATACTATCATAAAAATAAGTTATGAATACATTAAATAAAACATCGAAAATATTTGCGTTATTTACGATAATAACCGGTTCACTATGGATTGGAGCATATTTATCCAGATTGTTCCTGAGCTATCAATTATTCGAAGCACAGGATCTATCATTAAAGCCATATATAAATCAGTCTAATTTAGCTGGAATTATGACTACCATGCTCCCGGCTATCACTACAACATTTATCTTATTTATTTGCTTTATTATATTCTTTATATTATTTATTTCTATTTCTCGTATAAATCTTAGAAATAATGGTTGGTTATTTATAATATCTATTATAATATTGATTACATTACCTTTTGAAGTTTATTTAATGACAATAGATTATACCATTTTAGTGCAACTGAATAATAATATATTTAATAGTACAGAAATAGTGGAATTGTTTGTGAAAAGGATAAAAGTATTGGGAAGTTTTCCCTTAATAGAGATATTTTGCTATTTATCATTTTATTATTTCCTTTTATTCCGTCCTCTAACAAAGACAAATGAAAATTAAAGAAAAAGAATTTGAAGAGTTTATCCTGGAACTTAAAGCATTAGCTGTACAATTGGGAGCAGAGGTACGATTTGAGAAGGGAGACTTTAAAGGTGGTTACTGTATACTTAAGGAAAGCAAAGTAATTGTTATAAATAAAATGGCTAACCTTCAAAGAAAAGCTATGATCCTTTCAATCGCCTTAAAAGAATTAGGAATAGATGAGGTATTCTTAACTCCAAGGTTACGGGAACTAATTAATGAAATGGCGGCGGAGTTTACTAAATGAAAATACTTATTATTAATGGTCCTAATCTTAATTTACTTGGAGCAAGGGACCATTCCAGTTATGGCAGTTTTACATTAGTAGAGATCACTAAGATAGTGAAAGAAGCATATCCTGATATATCTATTGAATTTTTCCAGTCAAATATTGAAGGTGAAATTGTAGATAAAATTCAATCTGCACAAAAGAAGTATGACACCTTGATTATAAATCCAGGAGGATATGCACATACTTCTGTAGCCATTAAAGATGCTTTAGAAGAATGCAAAATAATTAAAATTGAAGTTCATCTTTCTCACCTAGCAAAAAGAGAAGATTATAGGCAATCTTTATTAACCGCAATGAGTTGCGATGGTTACATATCTGGATTTAAGGAAAATAGTTATCTGGGAGCAGTTTATATAGCGCAAAAACTGTTTGATAAGAAATAAGCAGTAAATTTCTTTTAAATAATACTGAATTATTCATTCTCTGCACATTGCTATTATTAAAGGAAATACTTATTTTCATTAAAGTATAATATGAGTTATTATGAAAGATCTTTCCATAAAGAAGCTCTATTACTCGATAAGTGAAGTAAGCAAAATTACTGACATAGAGCAATATGTACTCCGATATTGGGAGACTGAATTTGAGGAATTAAAACCTCAGAAGAATAGAGCCGGAAATAGAATATACACGAATAAAGATATTCAGGTTATTCTTCATATAAAAAGTCTTTTAAGGGAAAAGAAATATACAATTGAGGGAGCAAAAAAAATATTAGTTAATTTTAAACCTGAACAGGTCTTTGTAAAGGTAGAACCGGAACATCCTCTTGTTAATGAGAATATTGCAGTATCTCAAAATGATGTAAAAAAGGAAAGAACCTCGATTAAAAAAGACCTTGAAGATGTGAAAATATTTTTAGAATATTTGTTATCTAAATTATAAAATTAACGGAACGTGGCGCAGCCCGGTAGCGTACCTGAATGGGGTTCAGGGGGTCGCGGGTTCAAATCCCGCCGTTCCGACT
>JARLHC010000115.1 GCA_031292455.1 Ignavibacteriaceae bacterium | reverse complement strand
CAGGGCAGGAACCTAATAATGATTCCAGTTCCGCAGTCTTAACAGCAGCAACAAATGATACGATCACAGTCGAAGGGTTTAGATGTTCTTTTAACTGCTCGCATGCAGTTGGCAGATCTTTTGGTTTTACTGCCAGTATTATTACATCGGCATCAAGCTTGCCATTTGCATAACCTTCCCGGTATTTTACATGGCGAAATTGGGAATTGAATTTATCCGGCTTGGATAATCGGCGACCGACCAGAAGAAGGTTTTTTTCTGCGACAGCTTTTGTTTCCAGCAGCCTTTTAGCTGCTCCAATACCCATTTTGCCTGGTCCGATAATAACAATTTTTAATTCATCACCCGGATTTATTTCTTTCATATTGCTTTCCATTTTTCCATTAATATGATTTTCGGCCATAATATACATTAAAAACTATTTATATACATAATTTCTCTGCATCTGTTTAATTATTTGGAAATTGCATACTTTGCCCAACAATTTTTATTACTTCTTTTTTATTTTTATATTAAATTGATTTTCGAATTTCAAAAAAGGAATAGGATGAAGATTCTTAAGTTTGGCGGTTCATCTGTTAGAGATGCTGAAAGAATAAAAAATGTAATCAGCTTGGTAAGCAGCGATTTAAAGAATAACGATATTATCGGCATTGTTGTGTCTGCGTTTCAGGGTGTTACGGATGATCTGTTAAATATAAGCAGAATGGCTGCTGATCGGAATGATCTGTATGTCTCCGAATATTCAAGACTCAGAGAAAGACATATAAAAACATCCGCTGAACTTCTTGGAGCTAAAAATATCCTGAAAGCTGAAGCGCATATTCTGAAAATTCTTGATGAGCTTGAAGAAATACTTAAAGGCGTCTACCTGATCAGGGAACTTTCGGCAAAATCACTTGACTTTATACTTAGTTTCGGCGAGCTGCTTTCAACAACAATAATCAGTTTTGCTTTTCTTGAGAATAAAATAGAAAATGAACTCCTCGATACGAGGGAAATAATTACAACCGACAGAAATTTTGGATCGGCCCGCGTCTTATTTGATAAAACCGATAATAATATAAAAAATTATTTTAAACAGCATAAGAACCTTCAATTAATTACAGGCTTTATTGCATCAACTCTCCAAAAAGAAACTACAACTCTGGGCAGAGGGGGTTCCGACTATACTGTGTCTATCATAGGGGCTGCTCTTGAAGTCGACAGCATCGAAATCTGGACTGATGTAAACGGCGTTTTGACTGCCGATCCCAAGAAAGTCAGGGATGCATTCTCTATTGCTAATATGGATTATGAAGAAGCAATGGAGCTCTCCCATTTTGGCGCAAAAGTTATTTATCCGCCTACTATGCATCCTGCCGCAGTCAAAAAGATTCCTGTCGTAATAAGAAATACATTTAATCCCGGCTTTGAAGGAACAAAAATAAGCACACATTCTGATTCCGATTTCCCCATTAAAGGGATTTCATCTATTGACGATATTACTTTAGTAAGGGTTGAAGGGAGCGGTATGATTGGTGTCGCGGGAATTGCTCAAAGAGTTTTTTCTGCCCTGGCGAAGAATGAAATTAATATTATTCTGATAACTCAGGCTTCTTCTGAACATTCAATTTGCCTCGCAATTCTGCCGGTAAATGCCCATATAGCTAAATTGGCATTAGAGGAAGAGTTTTCTTATGAATTGAAAATGGGGATCGTAAATAAAATCCTCCTGGAAAAAGAATATTCAGTCATCGCAGTGGTCGGTAAACATATGAGGAATACTGTAGGTATCGCTGGAAGGTTCTTCAGCGCTCTTGGCGATAATTCTATAAATATTTCTGCAATAGCGCAGGGATCATCCGAATTGAATATCTCCGCAGTGATATCCCGGAAGGATGAACTCAAAGCTTTAAATGTTATTCACCATAAATTCTTCTCCAGCGGGAAACCGGAACCGATCCATTTATTCCTTGCCGGCTATGGATCAGTCGGTTCTGAACTGGTAAACTTGATTTATTCTAATCCGGATCTTTATCATCGCATTAGACTGCACGGAATAATAAATACGAAGAAAATGCTGATCGGGGAAAAAGAAATACCAATTAAAAATCTTCCCAAAGAAATGACAGAAGGGGGACAAAAAGCAGATCTAAATGAATTTATAAATAGGATTAAATCAATCAATTATAGGAACTCTGTATTTGTTGATTGTACCGCCAGCGATGAAACAGCAGAAATCTATAATGATATATTAAATAAGGGGATCAATATCGTTGCCGCAAATAAAAGAGCAACCACTAAGAGCTATGCGTATTATTCTGAATTGAAAGAAGCAGCTGTTAAAAATAATGTAAAGTTTTTATATGAAACAAATGTAGCTGCAGCATTGCCCGTAATCTCCACAATGAATGATTTAAAGAGGGCAGGCGATAAGATTATTAAAATCGAAGGCGTCCTTTCCGGTACTTTAAGCTTCCTGTTTAATAACATGTCACCAACAAAGAAATTTTCTCGGATACTTAAAGAGGCCAAAGAGAAAGGATATTCCGAACCCGATGTAAGAGAAGATTTAAAAGGAACAGACTCTGCAAGGAAAATACTTGTTCTTATAAGAGAAGCCGGATATCAGCTTGAGTTAAATGATATTAAGGTGGAAAATCTTGTTCCGCCCGAATATAGAAAAATTGCTTCCGCAGAAGAGTTTCTGAAGAGATTACCGGAATTAGATGACCATTTTGATAAAATCTTAAAGGAAGCACTTGGCAAAGAGTGCCGGTTGCGATATATAGCATCCTTCAACAATGGGGTGGCAGAAGTCGGATTGAAGGAAGTTGGTAAGGATCACCCATTCTATAATCTGGCAGGAACAGAAAATGTTATAGCCTATTATACCGATTATTATAATACCGCCCCGCAGGTAATTAACGGTCCCGGTGCAGGTACCCAGCTGACTTCGGTGGGAATAATTTCAGACATATTTAAGATTTTCGGGTAACCCAATATGAAATCGTCAAAATTACTAAAGTATTCCTATTCAAAAGTTTTCGCACCTGCTACTGTATCTAATGTCGGACCCGGTTTTGATACGTTTGGATTTGCTCTTGATAAATTAGGTGATATAATCGAAGCACGGGTTAATGTCGGAAACGGGATAACGATTTCCGGAATAACAGGGGATAATGGAATGCTGAGCAGGAATATAAAAAAAAATACTGCATCGGTTGCGGCTTTATCCCTGCTTAAAGCTATTAATGCGGATTTCGGTTTAGATATTATAATAAATAAAAATATGCCCTTTTCAAGTGGCATCGGATCAAGTGCAGCCAGTGCGGTTGGGGCTGCCATAGCTGTAAATTCATTGTTAAGGAAAAAACTTTCCGATGAAGAAGTGTTGCTCCATGCGCTGGAAGGAGAGAAAATTGCTTCTGCCGGGGATATTCATGCCGATAATGTTGCCCCTGCATATTATGGAGGATTTACAATTGTCCGTTCTTTATCGCCGGTTGATATAATTAGGCTTCCTTTCCCTAAAGCGATTACATGCGTAATAATTTATCCCCATATTTCCATAACAACCAAAGAATCTCGTAAAGTGCTCCCTATACAAGTCCCGATCGGTACTGCTGTAAAACAAAGCGCAAACGCTGGAGCATTAATAGCCGGTATACTTACTGGGAATAATAAGCTTATTTCAAGATCGATGATTGATTCTATTGCTGAACCCCATCGTATCCAACTCATTCCGCATTACAATGAATTAAGAACTTTTATGCTTGAACAAGGTGCGCTTAACTTTAATATATCTGGTTCAGGCCCGACCGTATTCTCATTATTTGAAGATATGCAAAAAGCAAAACAGGTTAAGTCGGAAATTATTAATCAATTAAAGGCACTAAAGATTGAAGCCGATGTTTATCTTTCCAAAATAAATCAGCAGGGACCTTTGCAATTAGGGCTTGATTGATGAAATATATCAGTACTCGTAACCATAATAAGCAATATTCTTTTAGCGAGGCAGTGATTAAAGGGCTCGCTGAAGACGGGGGATTGTTTTTCCCAAATTCCATTCCCAAATTACCGAAAGAATTCTTTAATACTCTTGAACAGAAATCCCTTACGCAAATAGCTCGTGAAATTTCCCGGGTTTTTATTGACGATATCCCTCTCGAAAAGTTAAATGCTATTGTTGATGAAGCAATTAGTTTTATTGCTCCCGTATTTAAATTATCTGACGGTCTCTCAATCCTTGAACTTTTTCATGGAAACACTCTTGCATTTAAAGATTTTGGCGCAAGGTTTCTGGCGGGGGTTCTTTCCTATTATCTGAAATCGGAAAATAAAAAATGTACTGTCCTGGTGGCCACCTCGGGAGATACCGGCAGCGCTGTTGCAAGCGGATTTTATAATAAAGATAATATTGATGTTGTATTACTTTATCCGTCCGGTAAAGTGAGCGCTATCCAGGAAATGCAGCTGAGCACTTTTGATAATAATATTTTTGCGTTTGAAGTGGATGGTACCTTCGATGATTGCCAGTATCTTGTAAAAACAGCATTCCTTGATTCGGAATTAAATAAGGAACATTTCCTTACTTCTGCTAATTCAATAAATATCGGCAGACTTATTCCTCAAACATTTTATTATTTCAATGCTTGGAAACAAGCAAAGAATTCCGCTAAGGAAATTGTTTTCGTGGTGCCAAGCGGGAACCTCGGAAATTTAACAAGCGGACTTATTGCTAAGGAGATGGGACTGCCGGTAAATTATTTTGTGAGCGCCCTTAATAGTAATGATGTTTTCATGAAATACCTGGAAACAGGAATATTTAAACCGGTACCTTCTGTAAGAACAATCTCTAACGCAATGGATGTCGGGAATCCCAGCAACCTTGAGAGGATTAATTACCTTTTTAATGAAAATATTGAGCAGCTTAGAAACATAATTCATCCCTATTCATTTGATGATTCTCAAACCAGAGAGTCTATGAAAATAGTATACTCTGAATTTGGATATATATTGGATCCTCACGGGGCTGTAGGATATTGTGCGGCAAAGCAAGATAAAACTTTAACGAATGATAAAGCGCATTATATTATTCTTGAAACTGCTCATCCTGCCAAATTCTCTGAAGAACTCGAACCCTCCATTAGCAGTAATATTACTGTCCCCCTGCGCCTTGAAGAATTTTTTCACAAACAGAAGCATTCAATAAAAATCGGAAAAGAATATCAGGAGTTCCGTAAAGCTGTTATCAAAATCATGATGTCAAGATAATCACTCTCAAAAT
>JARLHC010000114.1 GCA_031292455.1 Ignavibacteriaceae bacterium | reverse complement strand
TAGCAATATGAAGAGAATAAGAGAAAAAGAGCTATGTAGAATTTAATCATCAAAAAAGCCCCAATATTTAACAGGAGAACTGATTAATGTTGAAACTTATATCAATTCTAATTTAATGTCAATTTGAGGCAGGGAATGCGGGATATTAGAAGCGCACCCTGAATGGAGGGAGATTGATCAGGAGTTTAATAAACATTATAATATTTGATGATTAGACTTGACAAAATAGTAATATTTTTATATAATTTAATGTTGAGTTTACCTGCCGCAGAAACACAATCCATATGAATTTGAGTGCGCTAAAGTGCGCTAAAGTGTGGTAAAGTGCGCTTAAGTGCGCTAAATTCCGGTAATATCCCAGTAAAGTACAGGAGAAATACAGGTAAGGAGCCCTTGATTTGTAATATGCCGTACCATGCATGAATGAATATTTCCGTTTACCTCTTTAAATTATATGTTAAATCGTTTAATTTTTATTACGGGTTTTTATATTTTATTTAATAATGCGGAAATACCATCATGGCGAAAACAAAGAGTGATCTTATCATTAAGTTTGGCGGAAGGTTAGACAGCTTATTTATTAAGCATAAGGGGGAAGTAATATTAAATTACCACAATGATTCAACGGCTTACGAGGAACATTCCGAGGAATATTTACGGAACCAGGGGAAGTTAGGACTGGCATCATCATTTGCAAAGGCGGTTTATTCTATTCCGGTTCTAAGGCAGGTTTGGAACAGATCATATTTCAAGAAATCTGTAAAGACACGCTACAAAGTAGCTGCAAATATGAGAAGGAACCCAGGAAAAGCAAAAGCATTCAATAAAATTGTTTCAGCAAACAGGAGACTGTTAACTGAAGATCATCCAACGGAAAATAATATAATAGTTCCGAGGAGTGATACGGAAATTATAATTCAGAAGATGATTATTAACAGAGAAGGAATAAATTTATCTATTTTGCCGAAACAGGTGTTTTTTGAGATAGAGGAAAAGGAGTTCGAATTAAGTGCTGCCGGAATTCTTTGCGTTTATAATCCCAAAGGAAAAATAAAGAAGAGGTTTGAATTACTGCCAAAGTGGATATTACTGAGCGACATTGAATGTTCAGAGTGGGATAATATAATTATACCATTTGAGAAGGAAGAGGAGGAGATAGTAAGAAGATATAAAAATTCAATATTTTATTTTACAGTAGTATGCAGCACTAAATTTGGGAGGGTATTAAAATGGACGAACACTTATCGCATGAAAATGACTAACAGGAGTAAGCCAGAACAAAGAAGAAAGAAATTATAATTTAGAGTTTAAGAAAGTTGAATTATAAATTTAAATGAGGAAGTCTTACTGAAAGACCTGCACCGATAAACCAACTATTAAAATCAGAGAAAGAGCCATTACCGGCTGAAACATCAATTTGAAAATTATTGACAGGCCGGTAAGCAAATCCAAAATCGAATTTACTTGTTGTTTGACTATTCGCAGATGCATCGCCGTAAATTTCGATAAAAGAATCCCAACTATCATTTATACCAATTCCGAAGGAGGCGCTATAAAGATAAACGGGAATATTATCGGCGCTATTCCAATGAGAACCAATATTCATGGAGAGGGAGAGTACGTCTGTAAAACTTTTAGCAAACGGGATAAGAATTTCAGGCTCAACATGTTCAGGCCTGAATGATTTATTACCAACAGGCAAATATAACTGCATAATTAAACCGAAATCAATCCCATCAGATTCTTCATTCATAAAACGGTATTTACCACCGATCAATATATTATTAAAACCGGAATTGTTGGATTGAAGATTGTTCAGTTTATCAACTTCGTATAAATAATCGCCGCCAATTCTTAACTCAAAATTATTTACAATGCCGATCCTTGTCAGGAGACTTGAAAAGGTATAATTGCGAATATTCTCATTATAGCCGTCAGTATTAAAGTTATTACTTTCAAGTAAGAATCCATCTTCGAACTGAATATAGCCGGGAAGAACAGGAATAGCGGATTCTGTAATATCAGGCCTATCTGTAATAATTTCAGGAACTTTTTCCTGAGCAATCAATTCAATTTGCAGAAGGAATAAAGGAACAGAGAAGAAAAGGAAGAGAAGCAGCTTCATATTCATGCCGATAGTAATTTCAATTTATAATAAATAAGAGATTAATAAGAGTTAAATATAAACTGAATTGCATTCAGCATAAAATATTATTTTTATGAGGAGCCGAACTTTAGTGGGGATGGGTAATCATAATGAAGATCATCCAGGCACCCCACAATAGAACCCATCCTAAAGTTACGAGGATAAGGAAGAGGACTATGTTATAATTATGCAACCATGTTTTCGTTTTTTGCAGAATCATAAGGCACTCCATCGTTAATTATGTTTAGCAGAGCAATAAGCATACTATTTTATCTGTTAAGAATATAATAAATAAATCGATGAGATTTAAGAGGGAAACTTTTAACCTTCTCATATATTAGAATACTGAATTCCATAGTTGATAAATAATTCAACAATCTGCATCAAAATTTGTAATAATCACACTTTTCAGCTATTTTTTGCTGGAATATTTTTTGAGTTAGTAAACCTTTTTCAATTGGAGGAGTATGTTCAACTCTATCGTTTTAGTAAAGCAGGTACCGGATACTGCCAATATATCAGGGAAGGTAATGAAGGATGACGGTACGGTAAACCGTGCAAAATTACCTGCTATTTTCAATCATGAAGACAAAGTTGCATTAGAGCTTGCGTTAAGGATAAAAGAGACTTACGGCGGCAAGGTAATTGCGATAACAATGGGACCTGCGCGTGCATCGGACATATTAAGGGAGTGCCTTTATCTGGGGGCTGACACTGTTTATCTGATAAGCGACAGGAAATTTGCAGGAGCGGATACGCTTGCGACTTCTTATGTATTAAGTGAAGCAATAAAAAAGATAGGCCATTATGATTTTATATTTGCAGGCAGGCAGGCAATAGACGGCGATACGGCACAGGTTGGTCCACAGACAGCAGAAAAGCTAAATATACCACAGGTAACTTACGTTGAAGAGATAATAAGCTGCAAAAAAGATAAGGTAACGATAAAGAAGAAGATAGACGGCGGATATGAGATAGTTGAGGCGACATTACCAGTACTGCTTACAGTAATAAAAGAAGCGGCAGAATCGAGACCATTCAGTGCAAAGAACATTATGGCATACAAGAATGCAAAGTCATTGACCGACATAGAGGGAATGACGGAAGGAAACTCATTATTATACTCAGACAAACTGGTACACGAATATGAGGAGAAGAATCTTTTCATCCCGACATTCACAATGGACGAACTGAAACTTGATGCGGATAGATGCGGAGTAAAGGGTTCGCCAACCAAAGTTTTCAAGATTGAATCAGTAGTACTTGCGGGAGGAAACCATATAAAGGTGGAATCATCAAAAGCAGGAATTGGAAATTTAATTGATCAGCTTATGGCTGACCACATATTCGGATAAGGAAATTACATGAATAAACTTTCAAATGAAGTATGGGTATTTATAGAGCAGAGAGGCGGCAAGCCGGCTGATGTATCGTTTGAGCTGCTGAGCAAGGGGCATAAGCTTGCGCTAAACATGGGAGGAGTACTTAAGGCAATTATCATCGGCAGCGCCATGACGGAAGTTGCAAAGGAAACATTTAAGTACGGAGTTAACGAGGCGATTGTAATAGACCATCCGGAACTTGCGTCATATAGGACAATGCCATACAGCAGGATAATGAATGAGCTTGTGAATGAATCGAAGCCAAGGATTGTATTATTCGGAGCGACGATAACAGGAAGAGACCTTGCGCCAAGGGTAGCATCGAATACGAAGAGCGGATTGACAGCGGACTGCACCGATCTGAGGATTGATTCTATCAAGTATCTCGGGAAGGATTATAAGGATTTGCTGCTGCAGATACGTCCTGCATTCGGCGGGAACATTATAGCGACGATTATTACACCGGACAATCCGACGCAGATTGCAACTGTAAGGGAAGGGGTGATGGAGAAGCAGTTATCGTCTTCAGTTAATGAGATTAAGATTACGAAGATACCATATAAACCTGATGCAACGGATGAGCTGGTACGGATAGTTGAGCAGCACAGAGAGGAGAGCAAGATTAATCTTAAGGCAGCACCGATAATAGTATCGGGAGGATACGGGCTTGGTACAAAGGAGAACTTCAAGCTTATATATGAATTAGCGCATACGATAGGGGGAGAAGTTGCGGGGAGCAGGGCGGCTGTTGATGCAGGATTTATACCTCCGGAACGTCAGGTAGGCCAGACAGGAGTAACGGTAAGGCCTAAACTTTATATTGCAATCGGCATATCGGGAGCTATTCAGCACAGAGCAGGGATGCAGGATGCAAATAAGATAATTGCGATAAACAGTGATCCAGACGCACCGATATTCGGAGTGAGTCATTACGGAATTGTAGGAGATGCCGCAGAAGTTATACCTAATTTTATAGAAGCATATAAACAAAAACTGAAATAAAGGAAATTATGCCGAATTTTTTTGTTGATAACAGTGATATTCAATTTCAATTTAATAATCTTGACTTAAAAGATATTGTTAAGATAGCCGAAGATAATTATGCGCAGGCAAAGGATTTTAATTATGCGCCGGTAAATTATGAAGATGCAATAGAGAACTACCGCAAGGTATTAGAAGTTGTAGGAGACATAGCGGGGAATTTTATATCTCCGAGGGCTCCTGAAGTTGACCAGGAGGGAGCGCATTTAATAGACGGGAAAGTCCATTATGCAAAAGGGACAGAAGAAAATTTAAAGCAGCTATCACAGGCAGATCTGATGGGAATGATATTTCCGCGTAAATACGGCGGTCTTAATTTCCCATTTACAATGTACGTGATGGCAATAGAGATACTTTCGCGCGCAGACGCATCGCTGATGAACATATTCGGGCTTCAGGATATAGGAGACACTATAAGAAAATTCGGCAATGAGAGCCAGAGGCAGGAATTCCTTCCCAAATTCTGTACGGGGGAAGTGACCGGTGCGATGGCACTGACGGAGCCGGATGCGGGGAGTGATCTGCAGGCAGTTAAACTTCAGGCATACCAGGATTCAGACGGAAAGTGGTTCTTAAAGGGATGTAAAAGATTTATAACAAATGGTAACGGAGAAGTACTGCTTGTAATGGCAAGATCGGAAGCGGGAACAAAAGACGGACGAGGACTGAGTCTGTTTGCATGTTACGGTGACAGCACAGTAAAGGTAAGGCGTATAGAGAACAAGCTTGGCATACATGGATCGCCAACATGCGAGCTTCAGTTTAACGACACACCCGCACAGTTAGTAGGGCAAAGGAAATTCGGTTTGATTAAGTATGTACTGGATCTTATGTACAGAGCGAGAATGGGAGTATCTGCACAGGCACTTGGAATTTCACAGGCGGCATATTATGAAGCACTTAAATATGCAAAGGAAAGGGAGCAGTTTGGGAAAGCGATATATAACATTCCAGTTGTTACAAATATGCTGATTGACATGAAGGAGAAGATTGACAGCAACCGATCCTTATTCTACGCGACTGCGTTAACAATTGACAGGAAAGAGAAGCTTGAAGAACTAATTGAGAAGCTTAAATCGGAAGGGAAACCATTTTCAGAGGAAACGCAAAAACTTAAATATGAGATTAAGGTAGCGAACCTGCTGACCCCAATGACAAAATACATACTGGCGGAATCGGCCAATAAAATAACCCATGATGCGATACAGATACACGGCGGCACAGGATACATGAAGGAATTCAATGTAGAAAGACTGTCGCGGGATGCAAGGATAACGAACATATACGAAGGAACATCGCAGATGCAGATAGTGGCAGCATCGGGCGGAGTAATTAATGATATACTGGCAGAGTATTTTGACGAAAGAGAGAGGAGAGAATATAAGGGAGGGTTAAACAGGCTTGCAGGATTCCTTAAGGAAATAAGGGAGATATACAAAGAGGCCTTAAAGTATGTAATGGACAAAAAGGATGCTACATTCCAGGATGTAGCGGGAAAAGACCTTGTTGACCTGTACAGTTATTTGTATGTAGGTTACCTGCTTTTGAATGAAGCGGAGATAGAACCCAAGAAAATATATACGGCAAACAGGTACATCCTTAACTCTTTAGCCAATGCAAAGAAGAATTTTGAATCAATAAAGAATGAGAACTTTTCAGACATTCTGCATGCAGACGAAATCTTAATTTAAATCTTATATATATAGGTGTAAAATGGAAGGTGCGGCAAAATATTATTACAGGATATATGATGATAAAGAAGAGGAGAATTTCTTTAAGAGCAAGCTTGATACTCCAAAGCTCAAGGAACTGTTAAAGGAATTTGAAAGTTCACATCAGGAATATTATAATAATGATTTTTTCAGCTTTGTAAAGGAGCATGACTCAGACGCTGCGATTATAAAGGTACAAAGCTTATATTATTAAACCAATTAGAGGCTGTTACAAAAAGCTGAAATTTGAATTAAAGGAACTAAATTCCCATCCCCACACAAGTTCAAATTACAGTTAACAGCCTCTTCCCCTTTTCTACGAACCAATATCCCCTTTTAATTTTCCTTTAATATAAATTCGTCGTATTCCAGTTCAAAGCGGAGTTTATGTTTAGATTCTTCCTGAGCGAGAGAGAGGAAGACTTGTTTAAGGAAAGGAACATCCGTCTTCTGGGCTAAATTGATATAGAGTTTAAATGCTGCTTTTTCTTTAAGCATAGCGAGCATAAGGGCATCCTGGTAGTCCATATCAATGGAGAAATTTGCAGAGGTAGTATAGTCAGTAAGGTTAAGACTATTGATCTTCTCCTGAGTAAATTCAAACATCTTTTCCTCCTTAATTTTTGTGAGGCGGGCTTTATGTTTGATCTCTTCCTGAGCGAACTCCAGAAAGACATTTTTGATTTCACCTTTAACGAGTACAGAATATTTAGTATAAAAATCGACCGCATCCTGTTCATTCTTAATAGCAAAATCAAGAATATCATCTACTGAAGCAAATAGTTTCATATTTATACCCTTAATAATTATTAATTATTATCGAATGCTTTAAGGAAGTCCTTTTCAAAACGTTTAACTATATAGTCGCACCCATAGTCATATTTGCGGTTGAAGTTATCATTGTTGGTGACATTGAATTTATATTTCTTATCGGGGGTAGGGGTTTCTAATTTCTGAAGATCTGAGGCCAAAGCAAATGTAATATCCTGAATTGAGGGGAAAGATATTTTTTCTCCGAGCAAGGACATTAGGGCAGTTAACTGCTGACAGGTATTTATTGCGACCTTTGAATTCATTCCGGATTCGAAGCTGAGTATGTATTTCTGTGTATTGGCGAAAGTACCTCCTGATTCAAAAGGAAGAGAGGCAGGGAGAATCAGATCAGCAAGTTCAGCAGTTTCTGTAATGAAATAATCACTAACTACTTTAAAGGAAGCATTATTTATCATACCGGTAATTTCGTGTTTATTATCAGAACATCCAACAGGATCCTCACCGAATATAAAGAGGTTTTTTATATTACTACCGGAATGATTTTGATCCAGTGTACCGTTTAATATTCCGCCAAATTTCAGATTGGGGGAAATGCCCATATCAATAAGTCCCTGCGAGTTATTCTTCTCTTTCAAGGAGATTATTCCACAGTTTGATTTTCCGAGCTTGCCCGTAATCAGAGCGAGGTTAAATATTTCCTTAGAGGCATTAGCCGAGAGATGTTTTTCAGAGAAGACAATTACGCTGCTAATCTCTTCATTAAATTCATTTGCAAATGAAGAGACCTGCTCATCAGTAACACCGGCTTTAGCAAGGAGCAAATTATAATCGGTGGATATTATACTGCGGATGTAATTATCGAAATCAGAAACATTATCTTTAATGAACAAAGCATTATGAAGGTTATTATTAAGCAGGTAATAATTAACAGCTTTTATAAAATAATAATACGAGTCCACTTTAAGAACAGAATCTGCTTTGCCGATCATACGGTTCTGATTGTTATCAGTAATCACTGTAAGAGAAGAGTTATTAAGGAAGCCGGCATTGTTAATCATATATCCGGCTACAGCATTCTCATAATTTATTTCTGATCCTATAAGGTAAATCTTATTGACGTTATACAAATTTCCGAGCGGAAGGTTAGCCGTAGAATTATAGAAGTAGCCATCTCCCCTATCCTCATAATGGAAGCTTGAGATATTATTAGTATTTGCATATTCCCGTGAAAGTTTCTGTACAAGGTAGAGCTCTTCATTTGTTAGTCGTGCTCCTGCGTAGAAGGCATTTTCATCAGGGTTGACAGATTTTATTTTGGAAGCTATGATCTGATTAGCTTTATCGAAAGTAATTTCTTCAAACTTCCCATTAACTTTTAACAATGGAGCTGTTAATCTTGATCTATCGTTAAGGTAGTTATATCCGAACTTTGCCAGCCGGCAGATATTAGAATCAGCATTAACCAAACCGCTGCTGCCAGTGACTTTCATAACAAAGCCGCTTTTATGGTGGATGGTAAGTTCACATCCGACAGAGCAGTAGTTGCAGATTGTCTGGAAAGTATCCGTCCTGACGGGACCGGGTTTAAACAATACGTTTTCAGTGATGGCACCAGTGGGGCAGGTGGATATACAGAGTCCGCATGATTCACAATCAGTAGCGGTGAGAGATTCCTTACCGCTGGGAGCGACATAAGTTTCGAAGCCCCTGTTAACCAGACCAAGTGCATCAGCTTTAACGACCTGGCTGCATATTCTAACGCAGCGGGAACAGAGTATACACTTATTGTTATCGATCTCGATAAAGGGGTGGGAGAAATCGACCCTGAATTTTTTATAATCGCCGCCATATTTAGTCTGCACGGCACCATACTCAGTAGAATATTTTTTAAGATCGCAAACGTAATATTCGGTACAGCCGCATTCAAGGCACCGTGCTGATTCATTATAAGCCTGTTCTTGAGAATACCCTAATTCAACTTCATTGAAATTCTTTCTTTTGGGCGGATCAAGGGTGGACATTTCCTCCTTAATCTGAGATGAATAAACATCTATATAATCCTGTTTCTTTTGTTTTTCGAAATTATCTTTTTTGCTGATAAATTCGAATGGAATACCAGAGACAGGAAGCCCGGTAAGATATTGAGAGCAGCTTTTAGCTGCAATTCTACCCTGGGCAATTGCTTCAATAAGAGTAGCGGGACCGGTTACAGCATCCCCTGCGGCAAAAATATTTTTAACTGAAGTCTGTAATGTTTTTTTATCCGCATTGATATCGCCCCATTTAGTAAGGGCCAGTTTCTCATCAAGGTTATTATTCAAGTCATCAAGAAATTCGACATTAGTTTTCTGTCCGATGGCGGCGAGGATAAAATCGAGATCAATGTCAAATTCCGACCCTTCGATTTTAACCGGTCTTCTTCTTCCAGAGGCATCTGGTTCGCCCAATTCCATTTTTACGCAGGAGAGAGATTTTAATTTACCGGATTGGTCCATATTAACTTTAGCGGGAGCAGTAAGGAAGAGATATTCAATACCTTCGAGTTTTGATTCATGAATTTCAATAGGATTAGCGGGCATTTCTTTTTCAGTTCTGCGGTAAATGACATATACTTTTTCAGCATTGCAGCGCATAGCAGTCCTGCAGCAATCCATAGCGGTATTACCGCCGCCGATAACCCCCACTTTTTTGCCGGAGAAGTCATAATGCTGACCTGTCATTTCCATATTTCTCAGAAAGTCAATTCCCGAGAGGACATTTTCTGCCTTATCATTATCACAGCCGATGCCGGTGCCTATCTGTGAGCCGATAGTCAGAATACAGGCATCGAATTTTTGTTTTATCTCCTTATAACTGAAATTGGAGCCAAGCTTTTTATTATAATGTATCTTAACGCCAAGGGCGGTTATATTTTTAACTTCCTGATCGATTATTTCATTAGGTAAGCGGTAAGGCGGGATACCATACCGAAGCATACCGCCCGGATTAGGAGCTGCTTCAAAGATCTCTGCATCAATTCCTTCGACAGCCAAATAATAAGCTGCGGTAAGTCCAGCCGGACCAGCGCCAATGATGGCAGTCTTCTTCCCTATCTTAGGTTTCAATTCCGGTTTCCAGGGAGATTGAGAAGCGAGGTCGAAATCAGAGGCATAACGTTTAAGGTAATCGATCCCGACGCCTGTTTCTTCCAATAAATTTCTTCTGCAAGCAGCTTCGCAGGGGCGGACGCATACTCTTCCACAGATAGCGGGCAAGGGATTAACTTCTTTAATAAGGGCTACAGCTTCCTGATACAGACCTTTATTAATAAGGGAAACATATCCCTGCACATCTACGCCTGCGGGGCAGGTTTGGCGACAAGGCGCAGTGCAATCGGCATAATGATTACTTAAAAGAAGTTCGAGAGCGGTTTTACGTGATTTCCTGACTCTATCATTATTAGTATATATTTTCATACCCTCGCTAACTTTGGTAGAGCAAGCAGGCTGAAGAGATTTCATACCGACAATTTCTACAACACATAAATAGCAAGAGGAGAAAGGTTCGAGCCTGTTATCATTACAAAGAGTCGGGATATGGATATTTAAGCGTTTTGCTAAATCAAGGATTGATTCCCCTTTATGGGCCTGAACTATTTTATCATTCAGGATTGTATTAAGCATTTCCATGAAATAAATCTGTATTAATAATTAAGAGATTTTAATAGCATCAAACTTGCATTTAGAGTAACAATCGCCGCATTTAGTGCACAACTCCTGATGGATAAAGTGTACGATTTTTTTATCACCATCAATTGCTCCGACCGGGCATCCTCTTTTGCAGACAACGCAACCAGTACATTTATCAGGTATAACTTCATAGGTAAGGAGTTTCTTACAATACAGCGAGGGACATTTCTTATCGCGTATATGGGCTTCATACTCATTACGGAAATATTTTAATGTAGTAAGAACCGGGTTAGGGGCAGAATTACCCAATCCGCACAATGTAGCATCCTTAATCTGCTGAGCTAATTCTTCAAGAGCGGGGATATCCTCTTCCTTCCCTTCTCCCTGAGTAATCCGAGTCAGAATTTCGAGCATTCGTTTAGTACCGATACGGCAGAAAGTACATTTACCACAAGATTCTTTCTGTGTGAAATCGAGAAAGAACCTTGCAACATCGACCATACAGGTAGTTTCATCCATAACAACCATACC
Source organism: Ignavibacteriaceae bacterium (assembly GCA_031292455.1). GTDB lineage: Bacteria > Bacteroidota > Ignavibacteria > Ignavibacteriales > Ignavibacteriaceae > Fen-1301. Next base: position 27,767 of record JARLHC010000114.1, on the reverse strand, counting down.
ACCGGAGCCCATAATAGCGCCAGTAGCAGTAACAGATTCATAATCGATAGAAGTATCAGCCAAGTATTCAGGAATACAGCCGCCAGAGGGGCCGCCCAGCTGAACTGCTTTAAACTTTTTATCATTAATAATACCGCCGCCGAGCTTATAGATAATATCGCGAATTGTGATGCCCATAGGGACTTCAACCAAGCCGCCATTTTTAATTTTACCTGTCAGGGCAAATACTTTTGTCCCGCGGTTTTTTTCCTTGCCATACTGAGAGTAAGCGGCGGGACCGTTTAGTATAATCCATGGGATATTAGCATAAGTTTCAACGTTATTGATATTAGTTGGTTTTTTCCATAGACCTTTAACTGCGGGGAACGGAGGGCGTTTACGCGGCATACCACGCTGACCTTCTATAGAAGCCATAAGAGCAGTTTCCTCACCACAGACGAAAGCTCCTGCTCCTTCTTTAACAATAATATCAAAATTAAACCCCTCGATACCGAAGAGGTTATTGCCTAGATATTTTTTTTCTCTAGCCTGGTTAATAGCAAGGTTTAATCTTTTAACAGCGAGGGGATATTCTGCACGGCAATAGATATATCCATGAGTAGCCCCTATAGCATAAGCGCAGATAATCATTCCTTCTAACACGGAATGAGGATCGCCTTCGAGAACAGAGCGGTCCATAAATGCGCCGGGGTCTCCCTCATCAGCATTGCACACAACATATTTTTCATCTGATTTGGAGTTACGGGCAAAGTTCCATTTCATTCCAGTAGAAAAACCTGCTCCTCCTCTTCCCCTGATACCAGAGTCAAGAACTGATTTAATAACATCTTCGGGGGGAGTCTTTTCAGAGGTTATTTTACGGATAGCCTTATAACCCTGCCTGTTTTCATATTCCGTAATATGTTCAGGATCGATATTACCGCAGTTACGGAGAGTGATCTTAACCTGCGCATCGAAGTATTCTTTATAAGGAGTATCGAACTGATCAGACTTTACGATATATTCTTTTATGGGAGAGAAGTTGACGATATGTTTTTCGATAATCTCATCGATTTTTTTAACGTCAACATCACCATAAAGATAAGAGCCGGTTTCATCTTTAATTTCAACAAGAGGTTCGCGGAAGCACATACCGATACAGCTTGTCTTAGCCAGATCAAACTTAAGATTGTCTGCTTCTTTTATTCTGACAATTTCATCGAATACCTTTCCGGCGCCTGCAGCTATACCGCAGCTGCCGAGTCCAACAGTTATCTTTATGCTTTCCATAATTCCGGTTTAGCCTGATTAGGTTTATTATCCAATGATTCTTTGCGTTTAATAGATTTAACTATATCGACAGCTTTCTTTCCGTTAAGTTTACCAAAAGTTTCTTCACCTATCATCATACAAGGAGCAAGAGAGCAGCATCCAAGGCAAGCCACAGATTCGAGAGTAAACAACCTGTCCTCAGTAGTTTCACCATCTTTTACATTAAGGAAATTCTGAAGGTCTTCAGTAATAACGGTTGCATTTTGAACATGACATGCAGTACCATGGCAAACTCTTACTACAACTTTACCAACCGGCGAAAGGCGGAACTGTGCATAGAATGTAGCGACCCCATAAAGGTCATTTTTCTTTAACCCGGTTTCCAGAGCGATTTTATCAAACACTTCCTTTGGAATATATCCATAGGTAGTTTGTGCTCCCTGAAGTAAAGGGATAAGATTTCCCTTCTTTCCTTTATAGCGTTCAATAACAGAATCAATTAATGAAAGATCAACATCAGTCCTTTTATCTGGATTTACTGCTTCAGGTTTTATTCTTGCTATTCTCATTTACATAAATAGTATAAATTAAGAAAGGAGAAGCATTTGCTTCTCCTTTTCATTTATAAAGTTAATTTAGGTTTTGATTTTTCTTTGGAGATGGTCTCAGGGATATACTCCTCCTTTTGACGTTTCATTTCTGATTTGGCATTAATGGAAGCTTCTACAACTGCGATTGCAGTCATATTGTAAATCTCGTCAACTGTAGCACCTCTCTGAAGAACGTGAATTGATTTCTTCATACCCATTAAAATCGGTCCAACCACCACTGCCTGTCCGATTCTGGCCATAAGTTTATAAGCAATATTTCCAGCTTCAAGACTTGGGAAAATAAGGACATTAGATTTTCCCTGAAGAGAAGAGAAGGGATAATCCTTAGCTCTAATTTCAGGAACAACAGCTGTATCTGCCTGCATCTCACCATCAATAATAAGATCGGGTCTAAGTTTTTTAACAAGCTGGGTAGCTTCCTTTACTTTCACAGATTGAGGATAAGGAGCACTGCCGAAATTACTGAATGAAAGCATTGCTATTTTAGGAACGATATCAAATTCTCTGACAGTATCAGCAGCAGAAATAGCTATCTGAGCGAGTTCTTCTGCATTCGGGTTGACATTGACAGTAGCATCAGAGAAGAAGTAAACATCTTTCTTAGTAATAACGATGTAGAGACCCGAAACAATCTTAAATCCTTCCTTCATTCCGACACATTGCAGGGCAGGTTTAATGGTCTGGGGATAATGAGTGGTCAGTCCGCTAATGAGGGCATCAACATCGCCATTATCGAGCATCATAGAACCAAAATAAACAGGGTTTTTCATTAAGGATTTAGATTCTTTTAATGTAGTCCCTTTTCTTTGTCTTTTTGAATAAAACTTATTAGCAAACTCATCCAATTGCTTAGATCTCCGGTGATCAACAATAATAAATTCTTTTTCATCATAATGGAGATTTTTTATCATTTCTTTAATGATGGATTCTTTACCAAGAAGGACCGGAACAGCGATACCATCAGTGTAACACAGATGTGCTGCGCGGAGTATTTTTTCATCCTCTCCTTCAGGGTAGACAACTTTCATAGGACTCTTCTGGGCTTTATGTATCATAGTTCTGATAATTTCTTTAGAGAGGCCCAATCTTTCTTTTAATTGTTCTTCATATGCAAGCCAGTCGGTAATAATAGTTTTTGCAACCCCAGTTTTAATAGCTGCTTTGGCAACAGCGGGAGCAACATGATACAATACACGCGGGTCAAAAGGTTTAGGAATTATATAATCTTTACCGAAGGAAAAAGCCTCACCGCCATAGGCTCTGATAACAGCCTCAGGAACATTTTTCTTGGCCAATCCGGCAAGAGCAAGTGTTGCGGCCATTTTCATTTCTTCATTTATCTGAGTAGCTCTTACATCCAATGCACCGCGGAAAATAAATGGAAAGCCAAGTACATTATTAACCTGGTTAGGATAATCGCTTCTGCCTGTTGCCATAATAAGGTCATCCCTAACCGAAGTTGCATCTTCATAAGTAATTTCCGGATCAGGGTTAGCCATTGCAAAGATAATAGGATTCGGAGCCATTACTTTAACCATATCCTTTGAAACAACACCTCCTTTAGATAAACCAACGAAGACGTCTGCTCCTTTCATAGCATCGGATAGAGTACCGAGATCTTTTCCTGTTGCAAATTCGATTTTATATTTATTGAGGTCATTCCTGCCCTTATGAATATGCCCTTTTGTATCAAACATTGCAATATTTTCTCTTTTAACGCCGGCGCGGACATAAAGCTTGCAGCATGAGATTGCAGCAGCACCTGCACCGCTAACAACTATTCTAATATTTTCCATTTTCTTTCCTGCAATTTCAACTGCATTTATTAAAGCAGCGCAGGAAATAATAGCCGTGCCATGCTGGTCGTCATGAAAAACAGGAATACCCATTGTAGCTTTTAAGGTTTCCTCTATTTCAAAACACTCAGGGGCCTTAATATCTTCGAGATTTATCCCTCCGAAAGTAGGTTCAATCAACTGTGCAAATTTTATAATTTCTTTAGGATCTTTACTTCGAACTTCAATATCAAAAACGTCAATATCTGCAAACCTTTTGAATAAAACACCTTTCCCTTCCATAACCGGTTTTCCGGCTTCGGGACCAATATCTCCAAGACCTAGTACAGCAGTTCCATTAGAGAGAACGGCTACCAGATTTCCTTTTGCAGTATATTTATATACATCCTCAACATTTTTAGCAATTTCAAGGCAAGGGACAGCAACACCCGGGGTATAAGCCAACGAAAGATCCCTTGAAGTCAGGCATGGTTTAGTGGAGATGACTTCAATTTTACCTTTCCTTTCCTGGCTGTGATATTCTAAAGCTTCCTCATTATTAATTTTCATAATTACCTCTAAAAATAATTAGTTGTTGGGTTTAGTCCCATATGTTCAATAATTCACTTCAATTGTAACGAATAAGTTAACCATAAACTATGCCATGATATTGGTAAAATAAATTTATCTTTAGGAATTGAAATAAGAGGAAATACTGAAAAAAATAAGGTTATTTGCTTCTTTTGATAAGTATTTTTTCTTATTTATGGGAATGAAAGGAGTTATCCTTTCTTTTTATCATATTCATCAACAAATTTTTTAATTTCATCAAGATATTTAAGGATAGTTTTAGCTTTACCCAAGCCGAAAGTAAAAGGATACTTACCATCTGCAGTCATGGGAAGTGAGATAACCGGACTTCCTTTGTATTCACCAATACTCACACCGATTTTTTTATCATTTTCTTCCATTATTTCACCTTTTATTTTTTATGCTTATTTTTTTTAGGGCTCTTAACTGTTGCCTTACAATTTTTTGTTAATTCAGCATTAGCTTCAACATATCCAAGTTCACTTGATCTTGTCAGATCAGTACACCCCTGTTTTTTATTTTTAAGTTTAATATAGGACATGCCCCTGTTAAAATAGGCTCTTGCATCTTTCTGATTTAATTTAATTAAAGCAGAAAAGTCAGCAATAGCATCTTTAAACTTTTTTAAAATCATCCTGGCCTCACCCCTTAGGTTATAAGCTTCAGCATTATTCGGTGATAATTCGATCACCTTAGTAAAATCCGAAACAGCCTGTTCATTATTACCGAGCAGCTTAAGCGTATAGCCCCTGTTAAAACATGCATGAATATCATTTGGATTAAGATCAAGTGCCATTGTATAATCCTGCAAAGCTCCCTCATAATCCTCAATATCACTTTTAATATTCCCGCGGTTCACATATGCAGTCTGATATTCAGGATTAATTAATATTGCAGTATCATAATCAGCTATAGCTTCTTTATGCAGGTGTAATAAGTTTCTAACGTACCCGCGGCAATAATAGGCGGTATCGCGAAGCGGCTTTAACAAGATAGCAGAAGAAAAATCGGTTTCAGCATTTTCATTTTCATCTAAAGATAAATATGCAATCCCCCTATTTAAATAGGCATCATAACTTTTATTTATTTCAAGTGACCTGGAAAAATCGTCCACAGCCTCAGGAAATTTTCCAAGAAGGTTCTCGGCTTTTCCTTTCATAAGATAAGCTGAATCATTTGAAGGATGGTTTTCTAGTTCCTTCTTAAAATCCTCTATTGAGCCAGAATAATCTTTAACCTTATATTTCTTTTCCCCTTCATTGATATAATTCGGACCAGAGGCACAGTCCTCAAATAAAAACAAAATAGTAAAGATGAGGGCTATGAAAATATAATTATATTTTTTATGCATCAGGGGAAAACAGTTCCGTTAATTATTCAGGCTTTTATTTTAATTACTACCTTTTTAACATCTTCCTTGGTTGTTTCCTTTATTCCGGGCATATGCAGTTCACCAGGGAAAAATACAGCGAACATGCCTTTCTCAATCTTTAAGAAAGATTTCTCCCCTGAAAATAAGATTATATCTTTATCTTCGTTATATTCAGATATTATTTCGTGCCCCTGTAAAGGTGCATACCCGATAAGTTCGCTTCCTTTAACCACTAACTGTATATCTATATATTTTTTATGCGCTTCAAGCTTCCCCCCGATATCATCCCTGGTTTTATATTCACTAATGAGAGCATAAATATCATCCCCGTCGATATCATATCTTCCATTATTTAATGTTAATAATTCCTGATCAGTTATAAAATCAAATGCCTTTTGAAATATATTTCCCAATTCAGCATAACGCTTCAGGTTGCAAATTAAATCTACAATCATTTTATTCCCAGATTTTATAACTGTAAGTTATAAATATATATAATATTTATGTAGATGAAAAAAGGAGGCCAGATTTTTTAACATATTTCAATAATGCGATCTGTTCTTTTTTGAAAATAAATAATTCTACCAACCTATATAATTTGTTTTTTCTTTTTTACTCTAGAAGATCTATTTACATGAACTAACAGCAGTTGTTGTTAACCGAGTTTATTTTTAATAAATCCAGGTAAAGGTAGTATTATTTATTATGTATTTTGTAATCCTTATATACACCAGCTCAATGTCTTTATAAGAATGCAATAATTTCTAATTCTATAATTTGTATTTGAAGGAATAATAATATGAAGGCCGGGGGGATTATTATAGGTTTTAATTATCCAACAGAGGCTGTCTATTCCAAACAGATAATGATTTAAACGATATTAGCCAGAGAAATGGCGGCCATCAGAATATTATATTAAATCATCCTTTACCATAAACTGCATTTGTTTGGTCAGTTGCTCAGTTAAAAAATCCCTTCTGTATTTAGCAACATAATTTTCATCAGGTTGAGGCAACTGATTCTTTTTATAGGACTCATAAACTTCAAGGATAGTGTTTTTTATCTGATCGATATCATCCGGCTCAGTTATAAAACATGCACCGTATTCTTTAGCTGCTATTTTGGCAGCTCCTTCAGGAACACAAGCAATAATTGGTTTCAAAGAACCGAAATATTCATAGAGTTTACCGGGAAGTATAGCATCAATGTTCTTTTTCCTTCCCACCATAATCCAGAGGATATCACTAGATTTAATTTTAATAATAGAGTCACCATGATTCATATAACCATGATCTTTGACAAAACTTTCAAGTTTTAATTTTTTAATTAGTTTTTTATTCTCTTTCCTAAGGAAGCCGACAAAATGTAATTCAATATTTTGGGCAACGTCCGGTCTTTCAATTGAAAGTTTCTTAAATGCTCTGATGAAATACTTAGGAGAATTATATTCAACAAAAATTCCAGAATAAGTAATTATCATCTTATCATTATGCTTAGGAATAGGCTTTAATTTCTCAAAATCCTCTGCATCATAACCATGGGGTAATATTACTATATCCTCAAAAGTAAGGAATGGGAAATAATTCAGAATATTTTCTTTTATTTTCCTATTTGTTACAAAAATACGGTCGGCACTTTTTAATGAAAGATATTCATTTCTTTTCTGAATCAGTTTATGAAAAGGGGTCATATAAAAAGAGAAATAGCTTCCAAACCAAAGATCCCGGTAGTCCAGAAAGAGAGGAATATTAAAATCTTTCTTTAGCCGACTTCCAAGGACAAATGCAGAGAACGGAGGACCTGTTACGAATATAGCATTAAATTTTTCTTCTGATAATAATTTCTCGGCGGTTTTATAGGCTGCTTTAGCCCATGATATTTTATTATCCGGTATATAAATTGCCTGACTTACCCTGTTTATTAGTTTTCTAATTAATTCCGGAGGGATTTTCATAGTACCGAATTTAGAAAGCAATGAATTCGGACCTCTTCCTCCAGAACGAACAACCCTGACTCCTGCATCATTACTTTCTTTAAGGAGAGAATAATCATGAGCAAAGTATGCTATATTGCCAGTAGTAAGTACGACGGGCTCCCAGTTGTAATCTTTCATATATTTTACGAACTTTAGAGTTCTTTGAACCCCGGATAATCCCAAAGGCGGATAATAATATGCAATAACTAGTACTTTAAACATCAGATTAAATTTCCAAGTAATTCTTATGAAATAAAAACATTAAATAAAACAATACAACCATATATATTATAAATGGTTATCATTTGTCTCTTAAATTCCCAATCCTTTTTTAAGCTGGTTAATAAGCCCTATATTCTACTCTCGAAAAGAAGGAAGGTTATTTAAAAGAATGCCTGAATACCGGTTATATCTTCACCAATTATCAAGGTATGCATTTCATGAGTTCCTTCATAGGTTTTTACGGATTCAAGATTTGCTGAATGCCGCATTATGGGGTATTCGTCAAGTATTCCATTTGCACCTAATATTTCTCTTGCAATATGGGCAATATCCAAAGCTTTTTCACAATTATTTCTTTTAGCCAATGAGACGTGAGTATGCCTCAACGTACCTTTATCTTTCATTCTCCCGAGCTGCACGTTTAGAAGCTGCGATTTGGTTATCTCAGTCACCATATAAACCAACTTTTCCTGAGTAATCTGGTAAGCTGCAATGGGTTTATTAAATTGCACTCTTGATTTTGCATAATTTAAAGCGCAATCATAGCATGCCATCATTGCACCTACCACACCCCAGGCGATTCCATATCTTGCCTGGTTCAGGCACATTAAGGCACTTTTCAAACCAGATGTATCAGGAAGATGATTTTTCTCAGGAACAAACACATCTTCAAAAATCAATTCACTGGTTACAGAGGCGCGTAATGAGTGTTTTCCTTTCATTTCAGGAGCCGTATAACCTTTGGTACCTTTCTCTACCAGGAAACCATGTACCTTGCCTTCCAGCTTAGCCCAGACAACAGCAACATCAGCGATAGTGCCGTTAGTGATCCACATTTTTGCACCATTGAGAATATACCCACCATCTATCTTTTCAGCTTTAGTAATCATGCCCCCAGGATTAGATCCAAAATCAGGTTCAGTTAGCCCGAAGCAGCCAATTAATTCACCTTTACATAACAAAGGAAGCCAGTAATTTTTTTGTTCTTCTGATCCAAATGAAAAGATAGGGTACATTACCAGAGCACTTTGAACTGAAACAAAACTTCTAATCCCACTATCCCCTCTCTCGAGTTCCTGCATAACCAAACCATAGGCTACATTATTCAATTCAGCGCAACCATATTTTTGAGGTAACGTTATGCCGAACAGACCAAGTTCTGCTATTTTACGTATAAGTTCAGAAGGAAATTTATTTTCCCTATTATATTTTTCAATAATTGGAATTATTTCTGAACTAACGAAGTCCCTGACTGAATTTCTGATCATTATTTCATCTTCAGACAAGAGAGACTCAATATTGAAATAATCTAACCCGTTAAATTTTGGCATTATTGTCTTTATAAATTCAATACTTCAATCTTTTAAAATTATCAAATGCGAGCCGTATATACAAACATGATTCGAAGAATAAAACTAAAATCGATTTAAAGTGAAAATATAAATTAAAAAGGCTATTCTTAATTAGAATAGCCTAAAATATTTATATAAAATTTATTGATATCTAAACAAATAAAGGTGCCAATACTAATGTTAAAGTGCTCAATAATTTGATCAGAACATGAAGTGAAGGACCGGCAGTATCCTTAAAAGGATCTCCGACAGTATCACCAACTACAGACGCTTTGTGAGGATCCGATTTTTTCCCTCCATAAGCGCCGGTTTCAATAAATTTCTTTGCATTATCCCAAGCACCACCGCCATTATTTAAGAATAGTGCCATTAGAATACCTGTTATTGTGCCTACCATTAAATATCCGCCGACAACTTCTGCACCTGTAGCGCCATTCGTGTTACCCATCCCTATTCCCAATTGATAGAGCCATTTAAATATTAGTCCAATACCTACTGTCATTCCAACTACTAACAAACCTGGGACAACCATCTTCTTAAGGGCTGATTTAGTTGCAATATCAACACACTGGCCATAATCAGGTTTAGAAGTTCCAAGCATAATACCGGGATTATTTTTAAACTGTTCACGAACATTATTTATGATAGAATATGCTGCTTTACCGACAGCTTTTATTGCAAGTGAAGAAAAGATATAAACAAGCATTGCTCCACAAATTGCACCGACAAATACTTCCGGTTTATTGAGATTAATAGTGCCATTAAAGGAAGGTAAATAGTTTTTAACTTCTTCCAGGTAAGCGCCAAAAAGCAAGAAAGCTGCCAGAGCGGCAGAACCCACGGCATAACCTTTCGTTAATGCTTTGGTAGTATTACCAACCGCATCGAGTCGGTCAGTTTTCACCCTGACTTCTTCGGGCTGCTGGCTCATTTCAACGATCCCTCCTGCATTATCAGTAATTGGACCAAAAGTGTCCATTGCCAGAATATATGCAGCAGTTCCAAGCATACCCATTGTTGCTACAGCAGTACCGAATAATCCAGCGTCCTTAAGCCCGGAACTCTGACCAAGAAAGTAGGTAGCGACAATAGCTGTTCCAATTACAAGTACCGGAAGACCTGTTGATTCCATACCAATTGCAATGCCAGCAATAATGTTGGTTGCAGGACCTGTTTGAGATGCTTCAGCTATTGACTGCACAGGTCTATACTTATATTCAGTATAATACTGAGTTAAATAAACAAATGCGAGCGAGACAAGTATTCCAATCACTCCACAAAAAAAGAAGTTTAGGAAAACTGGGCCTAATAACCATTTGGAAGCGATAAAAAATCCAACCATTGCTAAAGAAGCCGTAATATAGAATCCGCGGTTTAGAGCACTCATAGGATCTTCTTTATCATTAGTCCTAACAGACAATATTCCTATTATTGACGCGATAATACCGAAGGCACGGGCAATTAGAGGGAATAAAAGTACACCTAATAGACTCATATTATTTTTCAGCATAAAACCCTGGTTAGTACTGAATAGCCCGGCGGCCAGAATCATAGCTCCGATATTTTCAGCTGCAGTAGATTCAAACAAATCGGCACCACGGCCGGCACAATCGCCAACATTATCACCCACGAGATCTGCTATAACAGCAGGATTTCTGGGATCATCTTCCGGTATGCCAGCTTCAACTTTCCCAACCAAGTCAGCACCGACATCAGCAGCTTTAGTATAAATACCACCTCCAAGTTGCGCAAATAAAGCTACAAAGCTAGCACCAAAACCATACCCTACGATAAGCAAGGGAATTTTTGAAATATCTGTTACTATATGAAATGTATCCACCAAAGTAAATAGGCCAGCAACTCCGAGTAAACTCAAAGCAACAACAAAAAATCCAGAGACAGCACCACCTCTTAAAGCAGTTTGCAATGCACCATTCATTCCTTTAGTAGCAGCAGCAGCAGTTCTGATATTCGAGCGGATAGCCACCCACATACCCATATATCCAGCAGCAACCGAACACAATGCCCCCAAAATAAAGGACAATGTTGTCCAAAGTGCCATTTGACTTTGACTTGCTGGGTCATGAATAGTGGGAGTTCTAATAAAAGCATACATTATATAGATAAATGCAGCAAGGCAAAGAGCAAGCCAAAGGATTGTCCTGTTCTGGCGTCTTAAAAATGCTTCAGCTCCCTGTTTAATAGCATTGGAAATTTCCTGCATCTTAGCAGAGCCCGTATCCCTTTTTAATACATCGCGGATTAAATATACTGCAAATAGTAAGCCCAGAATGCTGATGCCGAAGATTAACGAAAGTTCCATTTAGCTACTCCAAATTTGATAGTTGTTGATATAAGATGCTACTTAGATCTATTAAATTAACGTTGGTATCTTAAGGATCCCTCTATATGTGACATACATAAAATCATTTAATTTAGAAATTATTAAATAATGCGGTTTTTGTCAAATTTATTTACGTTATTAACTTTGATTTACTATGAGAGGAGCACACTGGTGTGAAATTAACTTAAACTAAATATATATATTTAAATGGTTCAAACAGATAGGATAGGAGACCGGGATTTTCAAACAACAGCAGTAAAATATTCCTCACCAGTATCTTTCGTATGGATTAACAAGGTACCGGCTCTTACAAGTTTGACTAATGCTCTTGAGGCTCTTCTATTAGAAATATTGACCAATGAGCAAAGTTCTTTAACTGAAATTCTTTCATTCTGAATGAGATAATTAAAAATTGAGTTCTCAATTGGGCCAATTGTATATTTTTTAAGATTCAGTTTTTGGGTTTGTGCTCTTAAGATTCTGACCATTTCTTTGCTAGCTATAACAGATTTATCATTCACTCTTATACAGACTATAGCATGGTTGATATCGAATTCATTTAAATAATCCTGAATTCTATGCGGTTTATTATTTGATTCGGGTATTTCCACTATAACCACTTCTTTACCATTCAGATCAATATAAGAGATTTTAAAATCTACCGGGGGTTCACAATAACAGAGACCTGCATCCCTGATAAGTTCCGCTTCGGACTTCTCACTTTCCACGCCAACAATCTCCTTATTATCATCAATACCAAACAATATTATGCCTCCTATGGTATTGGCGAAAGCGATCATTGCCCTGGCGATTTTCTCCGAGGTAGAAAATTTTCTTTTAAATTCACATCTTAAGTTTTCTCCTCCTTCGATCAGGTCAAGAATTTCTTTTCTTCTCATTCTTCATCAGAGGGGAAAAGTATAATATCGTTCATTCTACCAAGAATAATAGAAGATCTTTTTGAAACATACGCAGAATTTATATCCGGCTCATGAATAAGAGGTGAGGGGATAACTGCTGCTAGTCTTGCACATTGGTTTATGTTAAGGTACAAAGGTTCTTTCCCAAAATATCTTTCAGAGGCCTCTTTAATTCCGAATATACCATTACCCCATTCAACAGCATTAACATAATTTTTTAGGATTGCTTTTTTAGATAATTCTTTTTCCATTCTTAAAGCGATCCAGAATTCTTTTGCTTTCCTAAAAATGCTTTTATCAGTTGACAGGAATAAATTTTTAGTGAGCTGCATTGTAATAGTGCTTCCACCCCTTACTGCCCTCCCTCTTTTTTTATTCCTTGCAAGAGACTTATTCAGTTCCTCCCAGTCAATTCCTTTGTGGGAGAAAAACTTGCCGTCTTCCATGGAAATAATTCCTTTAAGAAGGTTAGGGTTTATATCATTTAAATTGCACCATGTTTGCCGAGGGAAAAAGACTAATTTATTCTCAATAGCCCTTTGTTCCATCAGAGAAGTAATTCTAAATGTATTGTACTCAAGAATAGGTATTTGAAAAGATGGAATACTGAAATAACAGACAAAAAGAAAATAAAAAAAACAATACCTGATTTTTCTTTTATTTATAAATGGCAGAATCTTATCGAGTAATATTCCTAACTCATTCATCTATGGTTCGAGGGACTTTTTAGCATCCTTATGAAGAGAATCACTAGTGACTCCTTTATTCTTATGAGGGTTTAACGAATCAGGAATCAAGAAGTTATTAGATTTTTTGAGAGATTCAATATTTACATCCTTCTGTTTATTATAATTTGAGGAATCAGGTCTCAGACTTTTATTATATTTTTTAAGTGAATCAACTATGCTCACATTATTATTTAGCGAATCAATTCCCGTTTTTTTATTATTGAAACCGGGACTTCTACTAAGTGAATCCAGGCTCTTTTTCTTTAATATCTCTTGTTCAATTTTCAACAACGAGTCCTGTACTGCCATTTTTTTCTTTTTTATCTCATCTTTATAAACATATAATTTCGGAGCAACAGAATTAGAATATATTGATTTCGGATAACGAGCAGACAGAGTATCATAGACAGCAGCCGCAGAATCATTTAGATTCATATCATTTTCAAGTATCCATCCTGACGCAAATAAAGCTTTTGCCGCCATTGGTGATTTCGGATACTTATTTGAAATATTGTACAATTTGTTTAATGAAACAGCAAAATTTTTCTTTATAAAATCTGATTCAGCATCCGCATAAAGTTCCTTAGCAGGATCAAATTCAAAATCTATAAAAGGCTTATTTAATTTAGTTGCGGCAGCATTTACAACCTTTTCAGATCTGTACTTATTATAAATAATTGAATATAAACTATCGGCCTTAACTGAATCATTTGAAGTTTCATAATAAATTCCCAAAGCATAAAGCGCTCTTGCTTCATAATCAGAGCCGGGGTAATTGTTAAGAATATCAGTATAATAAAAAGCTGCGGAATCAGGGCGATTCATTTCAGTAAAAAAAATATTACCAAGATCAAATTCATTCCTGATAAGAGAAGACTTTAACGTATCCAAAGGAAGTTTAGGACGAACCGGAGGTTTTTTATTGGTTCCGCCTATAAGACCCGGTGCCGAATTATTTACATTTACATCGCCTCTAAAATTTTTTTCATTATTAATGTTCACAGTTTTATCCTGATTTAAAGTTTCATTCTGATGTGCTTTACTAACAGAATCAGGGTAAAAAGCTATTGAATCCTTTACAAATTCTTCAGGATTTATAACATAATACAATTGCTTTTTATTATCCTCTATGAACGATCTTTTATACTGATATTTTTTGAAAAGCTGTGCTTTCTCATTAGCCATTACTAACATCTGAGGATCCGAACCGGTAGACAATGACGCTTTCGTATAATAAGTTGAAGCACTGTCATAAATAGGAATTCTTGTTTCAAATATTTTTCCAAGTTCAAATCTAGCTAAACCTGCACTTGTAGTAGATGCATAAGACGTATCGATTTTAACCAATGCCTGTATTCCTTCATCAATTCTTTTGAGGTCGATAAGATTCAGGGCTATTTCCAGGTCAATTTTATGAAAGAATTCAGTATACTTAATTTCTCTTTTCATGGCCTGCATAATATCCAGAGCTTTCTGCGGATCACCATTTTTCCTTAAAGCTTTTGAAAGTTCAATCTTGGTATTTAAATTCAGGTCATAAGAAGGAGAATAATTAAAAACATTCTGAAAAGCTATAATCGCATCCTTCGGATCATTCTGTTTAGTGTATAACTTACCAAGTTCAAAAGAAACCTGGCCACTAATTTCATTTGTTGTGGAAACTTTAAGGAATTCATTTATCAGAGAGATTGCCAGGTCATAATCTTCCGTAATCACCCTATATTTAATTTGCTCCAGATAAGCATCCTCATAAATATCACTTTCTTTTTTACTAACGGCTTCATCTTTAACATCATTCAGAGTTTTCATAGCGGCATCAAACTGTCTCATACGCATTTGAGATTTACCGACCCAGAGCCGCGACTCCAGTATAAATCCACTGTTAGGTTTGGATGTTTGCAATTCCTGGAATTTCCTCATAGCCTTGAGAAAATCTTTCTGGTAATACAGAGATTTACCAAGCAGCATTAATGAATTATCTACATAAGCAGACTGTGAATGGAATTGAAGTATCTTGGAAGCTTTTTCGATAACTTTAGTTAACAACTGAGCAGCGGATCCCGGCAAAGGGACTTCCTCAGTAGAAAAGAGATCTCTTTTTTGTTCTTTTATGAGTTGTTCTGCTTGTGCAAAATTGTCAGCGGCATCATAATAAATATTGAAATAAGTCGTAAAATCTGACCATAGACCGCATCCGCAAAATAGAAATACCGGCAGCAAAAAAAATAATATTTTCTTCAAAGGATTCCCATTTAATTTTTATGTAAGAAAAGCTATTAAAGATTACACTAAACCAAAAGGTAAAAAAATTACAATGCTTCCTGGCCTGATTCTTCTGTGCGAATTCTTATTACATCTTTTATATCATAAATAAAGATTTTACCATCACCTACCTGTCCTGTTTTGGCTGTTCTTAATATAGCCTCAACAACTTTTTCAGCTTTATTATCCTCTACAACCACTTCAATTTTTATTTTCGGAATAAACTCAATCCTATATTCGCTTCCGCGGTAAGTTTCAGTATGCCCTTTTTGTCTCCCGTATCCCCGAACTTCAGAAATAGTGAGTCCTCTAATGCCTTCCTCAACCAAGGCCTCTTTAACTTCATCTAATTTGAAAGGACGGATAATAGCTTCTATTTTCTTCATCTATTTTCCATGACAGTTTTTATATTTTTTACCACTTCCACATGGGCAGGGATCATTTCTACCTATTTTTTCATCTACCTGAACCGGCTGGAGTTTCCCTGCTTGCTGCGGTTCACTATCTGCATTGGACCTATTACCAGATAATCCTATATTGGTAGTATCCTGCTTCGAAACAATCATTCTTTTCGCAGGTTGTCTTCTTCTTGTCTGAATTTCTTCGGGTGCCTGAGGAAAAAATTTAAATGCAAAAGAGACAACATCATTTCTTATCAGTTCAAGAAGGGCTACAAAAAGCTTAAAAGCTTCACCTTTATATTCAACAAGAGGATCCTTCTGTCCATATGCTCTAAGGCCTATACCTTCTTTCAAATCATCCATCTCACGGAGATGCTCTTTCCATTTATGGTCGATAACGCTTAATACTGCATAGCGTTCAAGGCGAGCCATAAGATCACTGCCGATCATTTCTTCTTTTTTGTTATAGAAATCTTTAGCAGAGTTGATAATTTTATTTTTTAATCCATCCTGGCCTAATTCCTCAAATTCCTCTGCTTTCAGATTAACGTCAAGCAATAAATTTAATAAAAGATCTTCTTTTAAAGCATCGACCAATACATCATCGTAGTATTTACCGACCAATTCAGAGACATATTCTTCGAGCATATCGAATATTTCGCCTTTAAGCCGATCACCTTCCAATGCCCGCTGCCTGCGAGTATAAATTACCTCCCTCTGCTGGTTCATAGTATCATCATACTCAAGCAATCTTTTTCTTATAGAGAAGTTATTCTCTTCTACTTTCTTTTGAGCGCGTTCGACAGATCTTGTTATCAGAGGGTGCTGAATAACTTCTCCTTCCTTAATACCCATTCTTTCCATAACAGAAGCAATTCTATCACTTCCGAACAAACGCATCAGGTCATCTTCCAAAGAAAGATAGAATTTAGTAGTACCGGGATCGCCCTGACGACCTGAACGCCCTCTTAACTGCCGGTCAATTCTTCTTGACTCATGGCGTTCAGTACCAAGTATGAAAAGACCTCCCCTATCGACTACTCCGGCTCCTAATTTAATATCGGTACCTCGGCCCGCCATATTAGTAGCAATAGTGACTGCTCCAACTTCACCCGCATGCTGAATAATTTCTGCTTCCCTCTGATGTTGTTTTGCATTAAGGACGTTATGAGCAATATTTTTTCTCTTAAGCATCCTAGAGATCGTTTCAGATACTTCGACAGAAGTAGTACCAACCAATACAGGTCTTCCCTGTTTTCTTAATTCTTCAATCTGGTCTATTACAGCATTAAGTTTTTCACGTCTTGTTTTGAAAATTGCATCATCATCATCGACTCTAACACAAGGCTGGTTTGTAGGAACTACAACAACTTCGAGTTTATAGATTTCAAAGAATTCTCCTTCCTCAGTTTCAGCTGTACCGGTCATACCAGCCAGTTTATTATACATCCTGAAATAATTCTGAAGAGTAATAGTAGCAAGAGTCTGAGTATCCTTTTCAACATGAACATTTTCTTTAGCTTCAATAGCCTGATGAAGTCCGTCAGAATATCTTCTACCCGGAAGGACTCTTCCAGTAAACTCATCAACGATAGCAATTTTACCTTCTTCAGTTATAACATACTCAACATCTTTTTCGAATAAAGTATATGCTTTCAATAACTGATGAATTGTATGGATTCTTTCACTGGCAACAGAATAATGCTGATAGAGGGCATCTTTTTTTCTAACTTTTTCCTGTTCCGAAAGTTCGCCATCATTTTCAAATTTGCTAATCTCAGTACCAAGATCAGGAAGAATAAAAAAGTCTTTTTCAATACCGCTTCCTCTAGCCAGTTCCTCCCTGCCTTTTTCTGTAAGGTCGAGAGTATTGTTCTTTTCATCGATAACGAAATAAAGTTCTTCATCGATAATGTGCATATTTTTGGCTTTTTCTCTTAAGAACTCCATTTCGGTAGCGTTCATAAGTTTTTTATTTGCAGGTTCACTCAGCACTTTTGTGAGTTTATTACTTTTAGGCAACCCTCTGTAGGCTCTGAAGAGAAAAATTCCTGCTTCACTAGAGTTAGGATCATCCTTCAATAAATTCTCTGCATCAGCGACAAGTTTTGCAACAAAGCCAGATTGTAGTCTAACAAGGCGTTCCACCTTAGGTTTCATTTCATCGAATTTCTGATCATCGACATCTACAGCACCTGAGATGATTAATGGGGTTCTAGCTTCATCAATAAGAACAGAATCTACTTCATCGACAATAGCATAGTTATATTTTCTTTGAACCTGCTGCTGCTTTTCGATTGACATATTATCGCGCAGATAGTCGAACCCAAATTCATTGTTAGTTCCATAGGTAATGTCACACTCATATTCTCTTTTTCTATCGTCAGGGTTCATAGTATTAAGAATAACGCCAACAGAAAGACCATGAAATTTATAAATTTCACCCATCCATTCGCTATCACGTAAAGCAAGGTAATCATTTACGGTTATAAGATGCGCACCTCTTCCTGTAAGTGCATTTAAATAAAGAGGCAATGTAGCGACGAGTGTTTTGCCTTCTCCAGTTGCCATTTCAGCAATTTTCCCCTGATGAAGAACAATTCCTCCCATAAGCTGGACATCATAAGGAACCATATCCCAAGTTATTTTATTTCCAGCAACCGTCCAGGATTTTCCAACTAATTTCTTACAAGTGGCCTTTATAACAGCAAACGCTTCGGGAAGAAGCTGATCCAATATTTCTTCATACTGATCATTTAATTCATTTTCTTTTTCAGAAAGTTCGTCATAAAGGGGCTGCCGGTCAAAATCTTCATCAGATTTCAAGCGCTCCTTAATTTCTTCAATAGTTTGCCTTAATTCGGTAGTATAATTTTGTATTTTCTCTTTGAATTCTGCAGTTTTAGCTCTTAATTCATCTTCAGTAAGATCTTTAATCTTTTCATATTCTTCTTTTATTTCCTCTACAATCGGCCAAAGCAATTTAGTATCTTTTGTATGCTTATCCCCGAATATTTTTTTAAGAATCTCCAGCATTATATCAATTTACTCCTTGTAAATGAACTTTAAAGTTACATATTGAGTCCTTGAAATGCAATCTAAGAAAAAAGGCAGATGATGCAATTAATGACATTTAATATTAGATTTGACAGATAAAAACAAAATAGCCGTGTCGTACAAGCAAACAGCATTATCAACCGGATTTATAGATAAAATTGCTGAATACACCGCTGGTTTTATACCATCGGCGATATTGGACAAATTTATCAGCTTAATTGAAACAGAGCTTAGGCGACATTACTTTACCTATTCTTCAGAATCGAATCTTCTCAGGGTCATTTCTTCGATGTTTGATAAAATTTCATTTATTAATGAATGTATACAATATCCCCATTATATAGAAACTCTAATTTTAGTATCAGTTAACAGTAATTACCTGACAGATATACTAGTAAGAAACCCAGAGTATTTCTATTATGTTGTAAATCTATCCAATCTTGAGCCAAAACCTGACCCACAAACCTTAAGAAATGAGATTACGGGCTCAATAGGACAATTCACTACATTTAATGGGAAGGTAAATGCATTAAGAAGGATCAAGAGAAAAGAAACGTTAAGAATTGGACTTATGGATTTAATGAAAATAGCGGGATTTCAAGAGATCACCAGCGAATTATCTTTACTGGCAAAGATAATAATTGAAGAGTTATTTGATCTTTGTTACAGAGAGGTTCTAAATAAATATAAAATTGAAAATATAAGCAACCAATATTGCATAGTTGCACTTGGAAAGCTTGGAGGAAATGAATTAAACTACAGTTCAGATGTTGATCTAATCATATTTTTTAATGAGAATTCGTTAATAAGAAATAAAGAATATTCTGAAATCCTAACAGAGGCGATCTTTAATTTTATAGAGAATTCATCTTCTCATACAAGCTCAGGATACATATACAGAATAGATCTAAGATTACGCCCTGACGGGCGAAATTCTCCATTATGCAGGACCTTAACAGATTATCTTATTTATTTTGAAAGCAAAGGGGAAGATTGGGAAAGGCAAATGCTTATAAAGGCAAGCTTTACCGGAGGAAGCAATGACCTGTTCAATAGATTTATTTCTTATCTTCAACCATTCATTTATCCATTAAGCTTTTCGGTTTCACCCAAAGAACAGATAGCCAGATTAAAATCTAATATCGAAAAAAATCTCCAGAATGATGAAAACATTAAGCTTTCTCCGGGTGGTATTAGAGATATCGAATTCTCTGTACAAGCGCTGCAGCTTATTAACGGCGGAAGGAATAATGAAATAAAGACTGGTAATACACTTGATGCGATAGATATTTTAGGCAAGAGAAAACTTTTGAAGGTGGAGGAGGCAGTAATATTTAAGAATGCCTATCTATTATTCAGAAATACCGAACATTTTCTTCAGCTTATGAATGATAATCAAACTCATTTAATTCCCGAATCGGGAGAACTTCTTGAAAAACTAAGTTTTTACCTGAAATACAAATCAGTGAATGAATTTAAACATGATCTTATAAGAACAAGGACTGGAGTAAAAAAGATATTTTCTTCCATCATGGGATTAAAAGAAGTCAAGGACGAATCACAATTAAAGAAAATAAAATTCGAGAACCGGAAGAAAGCAGGAAATGATCTATTATTTCTCCGCGAAGGAAAAGGAGCACTTGGAATAAGGCAATTCGATAAGAACTCAATCGAATTATTTCAAAATATAGAATCTACCTTAATTAAATTCATAGAATTATCAATCAGGCCTGATGATGTGCTACAGAATTTTGTCAGGATTATAAAAAATGCCCCCTTCCCCTCACTCTGGTACAGAGAATTTTCTGATAAGAAATTCTTCAATTCGTTTCTAAAGATATGCGAATCAAGTAAAAAGACAATTGAACTATTTGCTGAAGATGAAGAACTAAGAGAATCATTTATATCAAGGAATGTATTTGAAAGAATCAATATTACAGATTGTGCCGGATATTCTATAAAAAAACTTCTATTTATCCTATCAACACAATTTATACTTGGCAAAATAGATTCGGACAAATTCGGTAAGATCCTACAGGCAAATATTATTAGAAAAATAACAGCGATATCAGCTGAAGTGATTTCATCAGAAAAAGAATATTTTATAGCCGGATTAGGAAGTTTTGGAACCGGAGAAATGAATTTCTCTTCCGATATAGACTTAATATTTATTGTTAAAGATATCAACCAGCATCCAGATATACAGAAAACATTCCAAAAGCTTCTACTTCAAGTAAAATTAATACTAAAACCCTTTGAAACCGACTGCCGACTCAGACCTGAGGGGAAATCAAGCCAACTAGTATGGGATTTAGAATCTTATAAAAATTATTTACTAAACAGGGCCAGGATATGGGAGTTACAATCGCTATGTAAACTCAGATTTGTTACCGGAGACAAGAGACTTTTTAATAAATTTACACGAGTAATTTTTGAAAGGTTAAGCAAGGAAAAGGATGAAACAATTATAAAAGAAATAAAGGCAATGAGAATGAAGCTACTGCCTTCCGGGAATATGAACCGGATGAATATCTTAAATCTTAAGAAAGTCAGCGGTGGTATGTTGGATATCGAATTTTTATTACAATATAAAATGTTAGGAAACGCAGAAATATTCAGAAAAGAATTGAATTCAGATACAGAGAAGAGGATCCTTCAATTATTACCAGACGGAAATTCTATTCAGAAAAATTATATTTATCTTAAAGATCTAATATTACGAAATCAGTGCATGTTCGGCAGCAGCGGATATTTATTTAAAGAAGATGAGAAAGAAAACATTATATATAAAAATGACCTGCACAGAATTATCAAAGCAAACAATAATTTATTCAATAAAATAATGGGTAATTAAATTGAATTTTCTTAAAAGATACTATGCTATTATAACGGGAATTATAGTATTCATTATATATCTGACTACATTAGCCCCTTCGGTAGTTGAAATAGACGCAGGTGAACTGGCAACTGTACAAATCTTAGCAGGGATAGCTCATCCGACAGGTTATCCATTATTCACAATACTCGGGCATTTATTTTCACTAATTCCATTTCATTTTTCCAAGATTTACCAATTAAATCTGCTAACGGCTATCTGGTGCAGCCTTGCTGTAACATTTTTTATATATACATGTAAAACGATTTTAGATAATCTTAATGTATTTGAATTTACCAATAAGGTAAGGCAAAGGAAGGAATTAAGAAAGGGAAAGAAAAAAAAGGGAGAAGTAAACGAGAGAGAAATCATTACTGAGCCCAAGTTTAAGTTAGAAGAACCGGTTAAATATGCATCATCGATTTTAGCGGGTTTAATATTAGCATTTGATAAAACATTCTGGAATCAGGGAAATGCAGTTGAAGTTTATTCTTTACAGGTTTTCCTTTTCTGCATAATCATTTATGCATTATTAAAAGCATACATCACCCCTGAGGGAAAAGGTATAACCAAAGCTTGGTTAATATTTGCTGCCGTTCTTGCATTAGGATTTACCAATCATATGACCACACTGTTTGTTCTTCCGGCAACAGCTTATCTCTATTTTGACAAATTCAGGTTGAAAATAACCGGGATAAAACGATTGGCTTTTATGATCTTCGTGATATTTTTGCCAATCTTCGTATGTATATATTTATATCTTCCCATAAGAGCATTACAGAACCCGGTACTTAACTGGGGAAATCCAATAGACTTTGAGAGATTCTACAGGCACGTGTCGGGCTGGCAATTTCAAGTTTGGTTTTTCAAATCAACAGATGTAATGAAGAAACAGCTTGATTACTTTATTAATAATTTATTTTCAGAATTCAGTCTAAGTCTTTTGATCTGTTTATTCGGAATGATTATTTCTTTTATAAAAGCGAGAAAATTTTTCATATTTAATGTTATACTTTTTTTATTTTCGTTGATTTATGCAAGCAATTACGATATAGTTGATATAGATTCATATTTCCTGGTGCCATTCATCGCTCTTTCCTTTTTTTCCCTATTCGGAATTTTACAGATAATATCAAAAGTTCATTTCAAAAAGTATTCTCTAACAATTGCAACTTCACTAATTACTCTTATCATTATTATACAGTTGATTCTTAATTATAAAGATAATGACCTGAAAGATGTATATACATTTGAAGATTTTACAAAGTCCACGCTAAATAGCACCACCCCAAACTCGTTAGTAATGACTTATTTATGGGATTATTTAGTATCCCCTTCTTATTATTTCCAGCTGGTAGAAAAGTACAGGCCTGATGTAAGAATAATAGATAAAGAACTGCTAAAAAGATCCTGGTATTATAACCAGATAAACCGACAGCATCCCGGTACTACAGATGGAATAAAGACAGAAATTAATTTGTTTGAAGATGCCCTGAAACCATTTGAAAGGAACGAAGCATATAATTCAAATCTTTTAGAGAGTCTATACAGGAAAATTATGACAAACCTTGTAGCTACAAATATTGATAAGAGAGATATTTATATAAGTCCGGAGCTATATGAGAATGAGATGCAGAAGGGGGAATTTGTATTACCTGAAGGATACACGGCGATCCCTGATAATTTATTATTCAAAGTAGTTAAAGGGAAGGACTATATTCCTGCATCTAATCCGGATTTCACAATCAGGTTTCCCAAGACAAGGACTAAGTATATTGATTTTATGGAAAATTCTGAGGGGACGATGTTAGCGAGAAGAGCAATGTATGAGATTCAATTTAACAAGACCGACAGGGCTAAATTATATATACAGAAAATCAGGAAAGATTTCCCTAACTATGTGATACCGGCGGAAATACTGACTGCAACCGAGAAATAGATTTATTCAGCTGCTTTAAGCAGTTCGTCCTGTTTTTCATTAGTAAGCTCTGCTTTTGTTTTAAATGATTTAAGCAGAACATCCAATTGCTGAATAAGATTCCTTTTATAATAATCAGGGGCATTGATAGACCCGTCTATCATATAAACTCTCTTTGAATTAACGTCATAAAAAGTATAATTAATAAACGGACCTTCAGTTTCTTTAGTATCTTCCCACAGTCCCTGGGTCAATAAAGCATACTTCCCATTAAATGTATATTCATCATGAATGCAATTATCATTCCCGATTTTAATAAAAGAAGAAATTCCCGGGTAATTATAATAAGAAGCAGTGAGTCTATTGCGTATTATTCTTATAGAATCTTCATTAAGATAAAGGGGTGAAGCATTATCAATCCAATGAACAAATATCCACTTCCCCATGTCCTTTCCCGAAGAGCTTTTAAGACAGATATAGTTTTCATCAGGTTCATTTTCTGCAATAGTAAAATCGGAAGGGACACATACAATCCATCCGTACTGTTTCAGAAGCATCCCTTCAGTATTTAATTTTTCAAATTTTGAATTATGAAGAGATTCATACAATCTTTTATCAGATATATTGTGGAATGCATTGAATATACTTTCTTTATGTTGTTCGAGACATTCTTCAAGATGGCTGATATCGGGAGCAGTTAAAATCATTACCAACTGATTCTTTGCCCAAAGATTATACTTAGGGATGATACGATCATTGTCAACAGTAATATTAATAGATTTAGAAGTATCAATTAGTGCTTTAACAAATTTTGAGGTATTTGCAGAAGAATTAAGGGAAGCCAACAAAATAATATTTTTATTTGTCTGGTAGTTTTCAATTTCATTCAGAGAGATTCTTTTCAGATGGAACATCTTTTCCGGCTGAGGAGTATAGATCACCTTTTCAAATATTGTGCAGAGAGAAGATTTAAGGGAATCGAATTCAGCAGTATCCGCAACGACAATTATTTCATCTTCGGCTCCATGTGCAGGTTTATAAGCCTTTTCACAAGATTGAAGAATCAGCGTGATTGCAATCAGAAAAACTAATAGAATATTTTTCCTCATTATTACCTCGGTACGTTAGGCAGAATTAATAGAATACCGGGGAAAAGCATACCATACAGCAGCCACATTGACAATCCCACAGCAATAGGAATTGACAGATTGTCATCAAGATAACCGAAGGAAACATTTTCCACAATTGCTCCTATAGCAGCAGCCAGAATCCCGATAAAGTATTCAGTAATACTCCCATTCAGCTTAGGAGTAAACAAAACAACGACAATTGCACTGATGAAAAATGCTAAAGTTCCCTCAAGACTTTTAGCCATCAGTTTGTGTTTTCCGTATTTTCTTCCGATAAGGGCAGCGGTAGAATCACTGATAATTAATATAGGAAATGCAGTTAGAAAGAGGACTTTGGGGAAAATAATAACTCCCAATAGTGCCGAGATAAGGACATAGGTTGCTCCGTTAAAATTTTTTTTAAGTCCATCAACCTCATGTTTTCTAAGGAGGAAGCCAAAAATCACATAGAACAGTTTACCAATATTGGGTGAATAATGTCTTAAAAGGTCGAGTATTACGGCCAAGAGAGTTAAAATAGCGAGTATAATAATCGCAGTGGACTGAGGAATGAAGTAATAAATTACAGGGATAGAAAGAGAACAGAGATGAATGAGTTTCCGAACTACTTCATCTCTGTAGTTAATAGTCCCATTATCAAATGGAGTCATCTTTAGGAGTGGATTCCTTTGATTTACGTTGATCTAATAATTTTTTAACATGGTCAGGAACCTCCTGCTGGGAAGATCCATTTTCTGATCCATTCTTTTTAAATGGCGGTAATTCTTCGCCCCTAATTAATTTATCGATCTCTTCAGAATCAAGTATTTCTCTTTCAAGCAATTCGAGTGAGAGTTTATGGAGCAAACCGATATTTTCAGTTAAAATTCTTTCGGCCTTAGCCATACCTGTAGAGACGATAGATTTGATTTCCTCATCTATTTCGATAGCGGTTTTTTCACTATAGTCGCGATGTTTCTGAATTTCCCTGCCCAGGAAGATTTCTTCTTCTTTTGCGCCATAGCTAAGGGGTCCGAGTTTTTCACTCATGCCCCATTCACAAACCATTTTACGAGCGATGCTAGTAGCCCTTTCAATATCTGATCCGGCGCCAGTATTAAACTCATGGAAAATCAATTTCTCGGCAGCTCTACCTCCAAGGGCATAGGTAATAATAGCCTCAAGGTAAGTTTTGGACCAGGTATGTTTTTCATCAATAGGGAGATAGCTAGTAAGTCCTAATGCACGACCTCTGGGGATAATAGTAACTTTATGGACCGGATCTGCTTCAGGGATCATTCTTGCAACGAGCACGTGTCCTATTTCATGATAAGCGGTAGTTTTCTTTTCAGCTTCAGAGATGATCATACTTTTTCTTTCCATTCCCATCATCACTTTATCTTTAGCTTCTTCAAAATCAATCATCTCAACCTGTTTTTTATTCTTCCTAGCTGCAAGAAGAGCAGCTTCATTAACAAGGTTAGCGAGATCAGCACCCGATAAACCCGGAGTTCCCTTAGCGAGAGTTTCCAGTTTAACATTTGTATCAAGAGGGATATTCCTAGTATGAACTTTAAGAATTCCTTCCCTGCCTTTGACATCGGGTCTATCAACAACGACCTGGCGGTCGAATCTTCCTGGTCTTAAAAGAGCAGGATCCAGAACATCGGGTCTATTAGTAGCGGCAATAATAATAACGCCGTTACTTTGTTCGAAGCCATCCATTTCAACGAGGAGCTGGTTAAGAGTTTGTTCTCTTTCATCATGGCCGCCGCCGAGACCGGCACCTCTATGTCTGCCGACAGCGTCAATTTCATCGATAAAAATGATACAAGGGGCATTCTTTTTTCCCTGTTCAAAGAGATCTCTAACACGGCTAGCGCCAACGCCAACAAACATTTCAACGAAATCAGCGCCACTAATAGAGAAGAAAGGGACGCCTGCTTCGCCAGCAACAGCACGGGCGAGAAGAGTTTTACCGGTTCCCGGAGGTCCTAATAAAAGTACACCTTTAGGTATTTTCCCACCGAGTTTCTGAAACTTAGCGGGTTCTTTAAGGAACTCAATAATTTCAAAGAGCTCTGTTTTAGCTTCATCGGCCCCAGCTACATCCCTGAATGTAATCTTGAGACCGGACTGAGTAATTAATTTTGCTTTACTTTTACCGAAGGAGAAGATACCGCGTGTACCGCCGCCCGAGCCCTGCATTCTTCTCATTATAATAATCCAGACACCAATTATTATAATCCATGGAATAAAACCCAAAAGGACATTAAGCCATTCATTAGATTCTTTTTCAAATGAATAAGGAAATTTTGTTTTCCACAGTGCTTCCTGATCTTTTACAATAGGCTCAGGCAAATAGACGGAGATTTCCTTAACCCGAGTTTCTTTATTATTAATTGTGAGACTTTCCTCACCTCTTAAGTCAGCTTTAAAATAATAATCATTAACATCAGATTTAGTAATAGTAGCTTTTGCAATTTTATCTTCATTAAGAAGACGTAAATACTGATCGTAGGGGACTTCGACGTAAGTAGTAGAACCTGATTTAAACAATTGCATCACAATCACAGCAGCGATAACTACCGCGCCCCAGCCAAATACAAGCCGAATTATTTTAGACCAATCGAAATTATCATCCGGTTTACCGGGAATACCAGGTTTTGGAAGTTTTTCAGGTTTATTGTTCTTTTTATTATCTGCCATAAAAAAATAAATAATATTCTAATTATTGTTCATTTACATTATTAATTGCATATATAGCCCGCAAATTTCTATATTTTTGGATATAATCCAGACCATACCCAATTACAAATTTATCCGGGATATTAAAGCCAATATAATCAATTTTTACATTATATATAAGACTATTGGGTTTAACCAGCAAAGAAACCAGCTTCATACTAGCCGGGGAGTGTTTTTCCATCATCTCTTCAATAAATTTTACAGAAAGTCCAGAATCCACAATATCCTCGACAATTACAATATCCCTTCCATTTAC